>CAJTOW010000049.1 GCA_910577655.1 uncultured Lachnospiraceae bacterium
CCCTCCGGCCACTACGCTTTCGTGCGGTCAGCGCAGCGAGTGCGCAGACCTTTCTGAGCTGTTACAAACTGTTACTATCTGTTTCACAAAATCACCTAAAAGTGTTTTCATTTTTACAGTTTTGGTATATGATAAAGATGGTATTTTTCAATCCGGATAAACCGGAGTCTGGGGCGCAGATTTTTACCTTTTTACATAGGAATACAGCTGCCAGGTGCCTGAAACCAGAAAGGATTTTGCGAAATGAACGTGCATCATATGCCCATTACAACCTTGTTTTTCACAATATTGATTTCCTTTTTGATTGTGGTCTCTTATCCCTTCTGCAGGAGGCCCGCCGCTTCCATAAATAAGGGCCTCTCTACCACTGAATCAAGTACCCTGTACCGCACTGTGGCCCTTGATTCTGCTTCCAACATTACACCTGGGCTTTTTGCTGCCCCGGCCCATTCCTCCAGTGCTGAAAACAGCGCTTCACACTCCCCGTCACTGCTGGATGACGTCCAATCCTTAAGATATTATTATGAGGCAGCAGACTACTGCTACGGGATCACTGCTGACGGCAGGGAAGTCTTTGCCCATCTGAATGCGGACGGCTCCAGAACAGACGTAATCCAGGGTGGAGGAACCATTACCCTGCGCGACCCCTCTGACCAGATTCTCTGTCAGGCCCTTGGGATTTCCCAGGTGGAAGTCCTGGAGGATGCCCCTGCCAATGGGGTCCGGGTTACGTATCACACTTCCCTGGAGGGCACTACCTTTACCACTACCTACCGGTTCTATGAGTATTATGTGAAATCCACTGCCTCCTTAAATTCCTTCCCCACCACGGCTCCCGTAGGTGTGGCTTTTCTGGAGAGAACCTTTCCCAACGGCTTTGTCCGCATGGAACAGAAGTTAAGCAGCAGCTGGATCTTTCCCCAGGACAACGATTTCCCATATAAAGAATTTGACAGCTACGTCACGGTACATGCCGCAGATTCCGTCCATGAGCTTTACACATTTTTTCATGGAGAGGACGCCAATATCCGGGAGTTCTATGAGTATTACCCGAAAGAACATTTCCTTTTAAAAACAGAAAACCAGAGGCTTACCCACAGCGAAGTAAACTATGAACTGGTTTTCGAGAACCGCGAAGCAGACCGGGACTGCAGCTATTTTGCCCTTTTCAAATCCAGGGGATATCCGCTGACATTAGGCATTACCCCCACCCAGAACACCGCCTGCGGCTCCAGTGTATTCACGGATGCAGATACCATGCTCAATGTCAATGTCTCCAATATGGAATCCGCCCCCATCCATGGAAATCTTACCTTCCATCTCTATGATTATTATGGAAATGATCTGCTGAATGATACGCTGCAGATTGCCCTGGAGGGAAAGACCGCATGGAACCGGCTCATAAAGCTATCGGACTTCACCGGGGAAAAAAGCGGCATCTATTATCTGGATATTACCCTTACGGACGGGATTCATACCAGCCGTGAGTTCTATCCCTTTGCCCTTCTTTCCGGCCACACTTTCCAGTACCGCCAGAGCAATCCCTTCGGCATCAGCGGAGTCCGGTTTGGAGAATATGAAGCAAATGATACTACCGTCTATCTTGCCTCTGTTCTCGGAATCAGCCATGCCAGGGTAGGCATTTCTCTTCCGGAATATGCAGGCAGTGATTATGCACTGTTAAAAAAATACCTTGAGAAACTAAGGCAGAATGGCGTCCGGATCTATGGCCAGTTCCTGCTCTTAGACGGATGGAAAACACCGTCCGATGCCGACTCCTACAGTCAGGCCCTGACCCGTGCACTGTCTGGTACAGGCTCCTCCTGCTTTTCGGCTGTGGAACTGGGAAATGAACCCAACATCATTGATGTTCCCTTCAACCAGTTTGATTCCCTGGAGGCTTCCATGGACCATTACGTAAGCACACAGTTTCTGCCTGGAACCAGTGTCCTGAAAAGCTTTGGGATCCCTGTAATGCCGGCCGGTGTCGGGCTGAGCAATGGGGCGTGGCTGGAGCTCCTTGACCGCCGCGGCATTCTGGATGCCTCTGACATCCTTTCCACCCATGCATATTCTTATCCCTATTCCCCTGATCTTGTAAAAGATCCGGGTGTAGAGAACAGCTTTGAAAGCGCCCTGGTCCGTGTCCGCGGCTTCCTTGACAGAACCGGTGATAAGCCCTGGCATGTCTCGGAAATGGGCCTTCCCACAACCCCGCTTCCGGCAAAGGACTCATTCCGTGGAGTCGGTCTGCGCACCCAGGCGGATTATGGAGTCCGCGAATATCTCCTGGCCCTGGCTTATGGTGCAGATGTTGTCAACAGCTATTCTCTCTATGACCAGCAAAACCTGTTTAAAGGATTTGACAACCAGAACCATGAGTTTCATTTCGGAATGTTTTATGACCAGGATTACTACGGACGTATTCTCCCCAAGCCCTATGGAGCTGCCTACGCTGCCATGACCCGGCAGCTGGACGGTGTGACGGCAGTGGAAGAAATAAGCAGCAGCTCCGGTACACTCCGGGTGTTTCAGATCACACTGGCAGATAACAGACGGTTCCTGGCCGCATATTCCAATGCCAGCCGCCTGAGCGATGATGGGTTTACCGGAACCAGAACCCCCTCCCTGCCCTGGCAGAACCAGTGGCCCGGCTGCGAATATGTATCCTTCATCCCGGATGCCCCCGGCGCCCAGGTTTATACCATTGATCTGATGGGAAACAGGACCGATTATGCTCCCTCCCCGGACGGAACCGTCTCACTCCCGGTCAGCGGATCCCCGGTCTTCATTTATAATGGGAGTTTGCCTTAAATCCCCACCGCTCCAGGGTTGGCCCTGGTCAGATATTCCTGTTCCAGAGCTGCCCTTTTTAGTTTTCCGATGGAAGTTCTGGGCAGCCCCATGTCCCGGAACCAGGTTTTCCGGATCTGAATCCCCGCCGGACGGTTCCTGTTGTACCCGTTCAGGGTCCGGACAATGGTTTTCTCCAGATCCGCTGATTCCGGGACAAAGACGGCTGTCAGTTCCCCATCCACATAGATGACGGCAGCTTCTTCTACTCCCGAGAACTGGGACAGCTCCCCGTCTGTATCCTCCGCATGAATCTTTTCCCCGTTTTCCAGCACAATCATATCCCGCAGCCGCCCCAGGATCCTTACAGATCCGTCTTCATCCATCTGGCAGGCATCACCGGTCCAGATCAGATGTTCTTCTTTTATAAGCACCTGGCAGGTTTCCTCCGGCTTTTTGTAATATTCCTCCATATGACTGGGGAGAATCACCCCCAGCTCCCCGTCTTCTCCCACAAGAAACCGGATTCCATGATCCGGCTCCATCCACTGGGAACCTTTTTCCGGGGTCGAGTGGGCGATGCTTCCCATGGTTTCCGAAAGACCATAAAGATTGTACAGCTTCACCTGCCTTCCGGCCGCCTGTTCTGCCAGCTCTGGCCTGAGATAGCTACCTGCCGTAAAAATCAGCTTCAGATAGTCCGGGAAATAATCCTGCTCTATGAGATATTTCAGGATACTTGGAACACACATCAGAATATCCGGCTTCATTATCTGGAAATCTTCCATCAGATTTCTTCCCATTCTCCCAAGGCACAGGGTCTTTCCATAATGGAGAATGCGGTAAATATGTACAAAGGCATAGATATGGTGATAGGGAAGAGGAAGATACACCCTCTCCCCTTCTTCCATAAGGTTCTCGAAATTCTCTATGACACTACAGAGGCTTTTGGATGTAAGAACCACACCCCTGGAGCTTTTGGATGTGCCGGATGTAAAGCAGATAAAGCTGCCCTCCTCTGTCTTTTCCAAAGCTGATTCCCTGTCAGGCTTCTTTCTGGCAGCCGCCTCTCTCTCCCGGGCCATTGCATCCAGAGAAATCATGGGAAAATAGGGAGCAATCTCATCCTCCTCATCCATCATTTCCTCGTCCACCATAAGCCGTTCCACATCCGTGTAGCCAGAAAGCCGCACCAGTGCTTCCGAACCAAGGTTTCCATCCAGAAGAACCACGGTCTTTCCCGCAAGCAGAAGCCCGGTCACCGAAACAATCCATTGATAGGAGTTATAAGCCCACACACCGATCCGCTTCTCCTGCCACTGTGCAAACACTTCCCGTTCCCCCAGGACATCCTGGAAAAATGTCTGAAATGACACAGCTTTTTCCTGCCGCCCCTGACAATACAGGAAAGCAGGGCAGGTTTCGTAGTTTTTCTTACATTCCAGAAGTAAATCCAATAACAACACTGCTTTATCCTTTCCTGGCCACCTCGGCCATATCTCCCAGAGTCCCGATTCTTCTTAGCTGACGCTCATTAATTTTAATATTCAGTTCCCCTTCTACCTTTGCAATAAAGGAAAACATTTCCATGGAGGTAAGCTCCATATCCGACAAGATGGATGTATCCTCGTTCCACTCAATATCCTCATCTTCACAAAATTCCTGCGCTATTTTAATAATTTTATCCAGCATTTTCTTTCTCCTCCATCTGATTTTGCATAACAGTTCAGATCCCCCCCTGAACTGTTGCGATTTTTCTTTCTTCGGGCAACAGGCCGGATGTGCATGCTCACATGCAGATCCGGCGGCTTGTCATGGATCTGAACATTTCATTGGCATTCCTCCCTCATCTTATATTGATGCAGCCGCCTCTGTCCCAGGATCAGAAGCCAGCAAACTCCTCCTATGAAGCACCAGCGCAAAACAAACTGTGCCCATACTCCCGCCCATGAATTCTGGGGAATAAAGGCAAACAGCACCTTCCATGGAAACACGGTTCCTTCTACGGAATGAATACACAGAATCCACATGGAATACCGCCCCATCCACCGGATCTTGTCAAGGATCACATGTTCAAAGCAGTTCAAATGCAGAAACAGCCGGATTGTCAGATATGCGCCGCACAAGCTCCCCGGCAGACTCAAAAGACCATGATCCATTTTATACACGGCAAGATCCATACTTCCATAGATGATCGATAAGACCCATACCCCTGCAATCAGGATACCGGTTCCCCAGGACAGTCTTTTCTCCAGCAGCTTTTTCTTTTTCATCTGGTAACCGCCATATACGAAAAAGAATCCTGCCAGACCCTGGCTGATCTGAAAGGGCAGACACCAGGGCATCAAAAGGCCTGCCGCCACGCCGCATACACATGCAAAGATCATCTGCCCCTGTTCCTTCCACAGATTCACTGCCCCGTAAAACAGACACCAGGAAAGGAACAATGCAAACACGAACCACATCGTACCGATCCGTGATTCCTCCCCGGATCTCACCAGAAGTGTGGGAATCAAAAATACGTTTACCCACTCCTCCAGATTGTGGGACAGCAGACGGTGAAGGGCGCCGATTCCATTGACCGTAACCAGAACCACCCCAAAGGGTTTCAGAAGCCCCCTGGCGCTGCTCTCTACTCCGGCTCTGAACTTGCGTTTTTTCATCCAGTACCCGCTGGTAATAAAAAATACCGGCATCATGAACGAATACAGGATCCTCCAGAAGATACTGTCATCTACGCTGGAGACCATGCTGTGACGCAGCACAACCAGGATCATCAGCACCCCTTTAAGCAAATCAAACATTGTAAGATTGACAAGATTTTTCTGTTCCATGTTTATCCTTTCAAACTCCCTTTTTCTTCAGATTTGTTCTGCCGCAGCCGTTTCCGGCCAACAGGCTTCCCACAGCCAAAACGGTCAATGTCCGGCCCTGGCTGATCTGCTGCGATAATTCTGCCATATCACCAGACACTGGCATGCACAGCCTATAAAGATCCACCGCAGGACAAACTGGGCCCCTGCCCCCACCCAGGTTTCCTGGGGAACAAAGGCAAAAAGAACAGACCAGGGCACCACCGCCCATTCTACAGAGTGGATGCACAAAATCCACATGGAATACCGCCCCATCCACCGGACCATATCAAATACTCTGTTTTCCAGACAGTTGAGATACAGGAACACCTTTATCACTAAAAAGGAACCACACAGACTGCCTGCAAGACTGAAGAGGCCGTACCTGATATCATACATGGCAAAATCCATACTTCCATACCAGATAGAAAGGCTCCACAAAAGGACCATGGCCAGATAACACCAGAAAGGAAGCTTTTTCTCCAGCAGCTTCTCCTTCTTGATGGTATATCCCCCGTATACAAGGAAAAAGCCCCCAAGGCCCTGGCTGATCTGGAAGGGAAGCTGCCAGGGCATCGTGACGCCGCAGACGCCGCCACACAAGAGAGCCGCCGCCATCTGGAGCTTTCTCTCCCACCGGTTGATCACTATGTAAAAGAGACACCAGGATAAAAATAAGGCAAATACAAACCACATGGCTCCGATCCGCGTCTGCTCCCCGGATTTCACACAAAGTGTGGGGATCAGAAACACCTCCAGCCATTCATGTATATTGTGCAGCAGCAGACGGTGGACTGCCCCCACCCCATTGATGATTAACATAACGATCAGAAATGGTTTCAGCAGGAACTTAACACTGCTTTCCAGACCTGCCTTACACTTACGCTTTTTCAACCAGTAACCGCTTGTGACAAAGCACACCGGCATCATGACCGAGTAAAGGATACGCCATACAAGCTGCCCGTTTACATCCCAGATAATGCTGTGACGCAATACAACCACAAGCATCAGTGTCCCCTTCAGCAGGTCAAACATTGTAAGGCTGATAAGATTTTTCTGTTCCATTTTTGTCCTTTCAGATTCCCATTATAGATGATTTTTCAGATACTCCAGTACCTGACGCATATCCGGCTCCGTGATGGTATGCCCCTGCCCCTCTTTAACTGTAAGCTGGATATTCTCTGCCGAAACCTCCATTTCTTCAAAGAAACGCACATTTCCTTCATAAGGAACCACCTCATCTTCACTGCCGCAGAGCATAAAAAAACAGGTATCTGTATCATCCAGAAGCTTCCCATAAGGGGAGCTGACGCGCATCTGTTCATCGATTTTCTTTCTCTCCTCCGGGTCCTGCTCCACAGACATATTCCCATCCATACAAAGGGTATACGCTGCATCTTGTCCGGCCAGATCCGAAAAATCCGGTGTGGAACACATGGATACCACTACCTTCGGATTTCCGGAACAGCTCCCGGTATAGTAAAAGGCCGCAAGCCCTCCAAGGGAAAATCCTGCAAGTCCCACCTGGTCTGTATCCACATACCGGCTTTCCCGGAAATAGTCTATAATTCCATCAAACTGGCCAGCGGTCTGGACCACCATATCCATGACAGAAAGCGGTTCCTTTAACTTAGCCTCCCCATGTCCCGCCGCATCCGGAGTAACCACAAAATATCCTGAACCAGCAATGGCCGCCGCAAACTCCGCCACATCCTCCTTCCGTGAGGAAAGACCATGCTGCAGGATTACGAGAGGTCTCTGCTCATAGCTGTCTGTAAAATAAAGAATGGTTTTTATTCCATCAATATCCAGACTTTCCTTTCTGAGCGCCCCGCTCCCCTGGATCCTGCTGTCAGGCAGAATGCTGACTGAACTGGTCTGTGATCCCTGTTTTCCAGATTCCTTTCGTTCCCCCGGTATAATGCCCAGGGCCATTGCCAGGAAAAACACCACACAGCCCACCGCTGCCGCCAGCAGAATATACAATATTCTCAATATCCGTTTTCTTCCCATATACCGGCTCCCGCCTCCTTCCTTTTTACAGACCATATCTGGCCATTCATTCAAACAAAGAATCCTGCCGCGCAGGCTTCCCCGCCTGCGGCGGACCGCTTCAGCGATATGATGACCTCTACCGTTCCACAACGATCCTTTTTATTCTGGAAAACTGTTCTGCTATCTCCTTTTTTCTGAGAACAAGATAGCCCATATAGGATACCAGATAGATTCCAAAAGCATAAAAGCTGCCCATCTTAAGATTGCTTACGATGAAAACCAGGGTCAGCGCGATCTCCAGCAGATTGTCACAGAGCACATCCATGGAAACATAGTTTTTCAGGATCCACTCGGACAGGACACTTTTAAATACAATCACCGCCACAATCACCATAACAGACAGATCCAGACTGTCTAAAAGAAACACAGTGCAGAAGGAGACAGCCAGACTCAGCAGCACCGTGATGACATTGACAAACAGGATCTGGTTCTCTTTCCGGTATGCTTTAAAATAGGTGTTGATCAGCGCGTAAAATCTCGTCTCATAGACACTGACCGGCATGATAACCGCCAGATAATGCAGACTGTCCTGATACTGGGGAAGCCATAACCCCAGCACCAGCTTCACCGGCACGTAAAAGAGAAGTACCGACAGCACAGGCGCTGTCAATGCCATACGCATGGTTCCATACAGCCTTTCCAGCTTATCCTGATCCATATTTTTCAGGGCCGGAAACAGCACAATGCTCACTGCCCCGATACAGGTGATGACCATATTAGAAAGGCTCAAGGTCAGGGATACCTTCCCAAATACAATAGTACCCCAGCGCTGCTCGATCATAAATCTAACAATGCCGATCACCAGCTGGCTGGCAAGGTTGGCCAGAAGCAGCTTAAAACCGATTTCCACCAGCTCCTTTGACTCGCTTCTGCTTTCCTTTCCAAAGGAAAACCGGACAAATACCGTATCCCTGCTGACCATCATCCCGTATCCCATGGACACAATCCTTGCCAGAATCTCCGAAAAAATACAGGAATGGCAGCTCCTGTATCCCAGACCAGCCAGTATGGAAAGAAACAGGAAAAACAAAATCCGTTCCGCGGTCATGACCTTTGCGAAATCCTGAATCCGGCTGGTGGCCTGCAGTACACACTGCAAAAGATACCGCAAGATATCGAAAAAGGAAGAAACCAGGGCAAGGCACAGCAGATAGCGTTTGTCCGCATCCCCTACAAAGCAGGTGAACACCGCCCCGCAGACAAGGCCAAAGCATATCTCATAAATCGCCAGTGTCCAGAACTGGGATGCCATGATCTTCTTATCCAGCTCTTCATACCTTTTGCCGCCATATTTCAGATAGGTCCCCTCGCAGAAGCCAAGGGACGAATAAGCTGTATAGGTCACATAAAACAGATACAGCTGCCAGTAGCTGTATTCCTCCACTCCCAGAACCTTTGGAAGAAACAATGTCAGTATAATGGATATACAAAGCCGGATCACATTAGCCGAAAACGCATGCAGAAATCCCTTTACAAAATCACAAAATCTGGCGTTCACACGGACCGTCCCCCTTCTGTCATAAAATATGGAATACCCATTGATATGGAAGCGCGTCATACCAGCCATTGTGATAGACATCATACAGCAGCTTTACGACAAATACGCCTACCACCAGCATATACAGAACAATCCTTCTGTTCTGCCTGTGTTCCCGTATGACCATTCTTGGAATCGAAAGAGAGGTTCCATAGGTCAATGCCGTAGTGATCCGTACCATCTGGGGAATAACCGAAGAAAACAGGACACTTAACGCCGCAAAAAAATACATATACACCATCAGGTTATACTCCAGATCTTCCTCTACGGCATCCTCTGAATCCGCTTTTTTTACTCCATATTTCCGCCCATAATAATAGTAATAGAGCATCAGAACCAGAAAAAAACCAGTTACCAGAAATCCTAAAATATAAAAATTATTCATATTATACAAGGACTGAAAATACCACCCATATTTTGTTTTGGACACCACCAGTACCAGCAGACGCTTAACCACCGGAAAGGTTACGATCAGTCCTGCATAAAGAGCGCCCAGAAATCCTGCCTTCACCTCCAGCCCATATAGAAAATAGAAAGGGACATAGATGGCAGCACTTGTATGGGTCAAAAAGGCAACCAGAATCCAGAAAAAATACCGCTTCCAGTCCCTGGCTTTTATATATTTCACTCCATATAAAAAGACTGCCATGGCAATCGCCTGCCGGATCTGATTCTGGGAGTTAAAATAATCGCCGGTAATAACAAAAATCAGGATACTGAATGCCGGATAAATACTTTGTTCAAATATGGTCCGGAAGGTAAAATAACCAATAATCAGGGCACATACCGCAAAAAGCCACCAGGAATCCCTGGTGAACAGATAGACCACCCGGTTAAGGAGATTAAACAAAGGCTCCGTAAACTGGTCTGTCCCCTCGGATATCCAGTAAAAATAATCATTATAAATAGGCCAGTCCGTCCCTACCTGATAACGGAATACAGAAACAAATGTCATAGGCAGAAAGGACATGACACAGAGAAAACGGTATGTACTTTTTAATTGTCTGATCTCTTTAACATTCTGTGCATAATATGCACTGACCATGGAAAAAATTATTGCTGTGATATATACGCCCATGCACATATCCTCTGTTTCTTATTCCACTGCTGTTTTATAAAAGTCATCCAGTTTCTGTGCCTCCCGGGTGATATCATAACCGGCTTTCTCCACCAGATTTCTGGCCTCAGACCGGCTGACGCATCCTTCTTCCCCAGATGGTTCCCAGGCACATACGGCCTCTGCCCAGATATCCGGGCTGTCTGAAAGGGACAGTATCTTATATGCTTTTGCAAGATGGATTTCTTCTGTAACTGTATCTGACACAACAATAGGAATACCGTTACACTGTACCTCCACCAGTGACACAGCCAGCCCCTCATAAAGAGATGGCATTAAAAAGACATCCATGGCCTGATAGAACTGGTCTATATCAGACCTGGAGCCTGCAAAGATCACATGCTCCTCCAGGGAAAGCCTTTTTACCTTGTCACGGATCTGGCTCTCCAGCTCCCCTTCTCCCAGAAGCAGAAGAACCGCGTTGTCCTTACGCTTCCGGATTTCCAGGAAAATATCAATCAAAAATCCATGGTTCTTCTGCTCGGTAAAACGCCCCACATGCCCGACGCAGAATCTGCCTTCCAGGGATAAGTGTTTTCGCATCCGCATCCTGGTCTCCTGACAAAATTCAAATTTTCCTGTGTCTATGGCATTGTGCATCACCATGACCTTCCCCTGATCCACCAGCTTCTGCCCATACAGATAGACAGCCGCCTCCCTACCGCAGGCCACATAATGGGTGGAGGTCACTCTGGTCAGAAGCTTGAATATGGCATAAATCCATCTTTTTGTCCCTGTTATATGCTGGGCCAGATGGGAATGGGCAATACGTACCCGGATCCCGCAGATCCACCCAAGAAAGGACGTGACAAAACATATAAGAGTCATATGGGAATGGACAATCTGGATATCATGTTCCCTCAGAATCTTCAGAACCTGCATACAGCTCCGGAAAAAATGATCCTTCTTTTTACATACCTCGTACACATGAAATCCGGCATTTTCAAACCGTCTTTGAACCTCCCTATTGGGCTTATCATAGGATATATAGTAAAGCTCATAGTCCCTCTGATTCATCAGGGAAAAGTAGTTATATATGACCGCTTCCACTCCCCCGGTTGTAAGCCCGCCTGCAATATGGGCAATTTTTATTTTGGGATTCTGCCGCAACAGTTCGGGATATCTCTGGACTGTTACATTCTTCCTTCCCGTCTTATTTTTTTTCATTGTTTTCCCCTCAGTTCTGTGTTATAATGACAAAAAATTCCAGTGAGGTAATGTTATGAAACGCCTGAAAAAGCCACTTTTTCTGCTTTTATTTTCCTTATTTCTGTTGATATTTTCCGGATTTGACAAACGGCTCCAGGTGACCGAATATATCTATAAAAGCAGCGAAATTCCGTCCTCTTTTGATCAGTTCAAGATCTGTCAGATCTCTGATCTGCACTGCAAAAGCTTCGGTGAAAACAACCGGATACTGCTTCAGAAAATCAAGGAGCTCTCACCGGATATTGTTGTTCTGACCGGTGATATCGTTGATGAAGATCACCAGGATTTAAGCAGCATCACAGATCTGTTCCAGGGCCTCAAGGATCTTGGGATTCCTGCCTATTACATAACCGGGAACCACGAGCTGGAGCCGGCTGCACTCCAGCAGTATGAGGAACTCCAGAGCCTCATGAACGCCTATGGTGTCACGGATCTGGATGACCAAACAGAAACCATCACTATTGGCGACGACGCGATCCAGCTGACCGGCGGTAAATGGTATGCCCGCTATATCGTCCAGTATCTAAAGCCCGCCGACCCGGAAGGTTTTCATATTCTGCTTTATCATGGTGCTGACTTTTTTGACCTGATCGACTCTTACAATTATGACCTGGTTCTTGCCGGCCATATCCACGGAGGCCTCATACGTATCCCTGTTCTCAACATCGGCCTCTTTGGAAACCTGGGGGATCTTTTTCCAAAATATTCCGCCGGGATCTACCAGAACGACACAAAGGACTGCACCATGATCGTAAGCCGTGGCCTGGGCGACGCCCGCATCCCACGGTTCTACAACCGCCCGGAATTAGTCTGCATCACACTGGAATCCGGCGCACCCTGACCGGCTCTTAGTGAAATCCTGCTTCGGCGCTTACAGAACTCCGGCAGTTCCTTCCTGCTCCCGACTCCCAACCAGACACTTCTGCGGCCTTCCGCTCCCGGTTCTCAACCAGACACTTCCATGGGGCCTTCCTGCTCCCGGCTTTTCTCATGCTCCAGCAGGGGAATCACTCCCATGATTTCCAGCTCTCCGTATAATGCTCCCTGCTGCATGGATTCCACATTCCTGGAAAAAATCTCCAGCAGAACAATCATACCGCAGCACAGAAAAATCCCGCCCAGGGTGACAGCGCCGATACAAAGCAGCAGATTCTTTCCCGCATTGTATGTCAGTTCACAATAGTAGGCCTCGTCCAGCACCTGCACACTGTTGGACATGGTTATACTTGTCACCTCCATGACATACGCATTGGCCACAGCATTGGCTACCCGGATCGCATCCTCCTGGTCTGTGGAGCTTGCATGAATATTGATAATCGCAGACTCGTCAACCCGGTATCCATAGGCATTGATTTCCGGTTCCTCAACCTGTATCATGTCAAAGATAGCAAAACGGTCCAGGGAATCATCTCCCAGCAAAAGGGCGGCTCTCTCCGCAACCCGCAGGCTCTTTATAATCTCCGAATAAGTGCGGATCACATTGATCCCTTCTGCGGACTCAGAATAGGAGCCATAGGCAATACTGTAGACACTGGCCTTGGCATCATATACATTTTCCATATCCACACAGCAGACTGCAAGGATGATCCCGACTATAAAAGAGAATATGCCACAGCCTGCGATCCATTTCAGATGCCTGAAAACCGCTTTCAGACATCTCATAAAATCAATTTCGATTATTCTGCCCAGATTCATCCTGCTTCTCCCCATCTTCCTCTTTTCTTTTGACAATCACGATTCCTGCAGCGCAGAGTACAGCAGCCACCATCCCTAAGCCTGCGCCTAAGAGATAAAGCTTTCTCTTCCCCTTGTCCGTATACCAGGTACTCTTCGCACTGACCTGGACATCGGACATCCCAAACGGACTCACCAGCACCTGGAATTCCTTCGGCTCCAGACTGTATTCTTTCCCATCCTCATCCATATACTGGAAGCTGATGCGCAGCGTCTGGTTTCCCGCCTCCTTAAAGCTCACATAGCAGTCCCGGTATTTCTGTTCCTTTTCCCTGAGATCCTCCAGTATGACCTCTCGTCCATCCTCCAGAATATCCCCTTCAATGATCATCCGGATATTTTCCACCGGACGGTTTCCGGCATTGGAATACCTTACATTCACCAGGGCTTTTGCTCCTGCTACTGCTTTCTGCGCCACAGACAGAGAATCAATGCCCATGATACAGTTTTCCACGATTCTGGGTGTGATCATGGATGTATTGGTATACCCGGTACCATTCTTGTCTACATAGGAAAATATAATATTCATCACCATGGTATCCATCTCGTAGAGCTCCGTGACCTCCAGCTCGATCTGGTAGGACATCAGCCCTCCGGCCCGGACAACCGGTTCATAGTGCTGGTTAGATTTCTCCTCCCGCATTCTCACATTATCTGTTTCCGAAAAATAGGTAACCAGAACATTGAATGCATCTGCGTACTGATTGGTATTGCGTGCATGAATCTCCAGAACAAATGGTTCCCCCTTTGAGCGCTCCCCTTCCACAATCTCATAGGATTCCACCATCATCTTAGGTTCTGCATTCCCCATCATTTCCTGTTCCACTTCGTTAAATCCGTCCTCCTGGCTTACCGAGGCCGCATCTGCCTTTACGGCAGGAAAAAAACTCATAAACAATATACCGGCCAGTACTATGCATGCCATGGCCCTCTTACCGGTTGTGAAGGATTCTCTGTTTCTTTTCAATTTTCTAATTCCCCCTGTTAGGTACTCCTGCATACTTTTTCTGTTTAAAGTAATCGTAGTCCTTGATATATTTCTTGTATTCGTCCATCCCCACCTTGTTCTCGATTACGCCGATCAGATTGCCGCCTGACTGCACAAGCTGTTTTTTGGCATCCTCCAGGCATTTGGTCTTCGCCGAATGCAGTGCGGTTACCAGGATTGTCGCGTCTGTCTTCACTGTCAGGATCTGGGCGTCTGCCGCGGAATTCATGGAGGGGGCGTCCACAATGATAAAATCATATTCGTCCTGGAGCTTCCGCATGGCCTTATCCATATTCACGGAGCACAGCATGCGTACCGGACTCTCGATTTTCGAAATTCCGCAGGGAATATAGAAAAGTCCGTTCCAGTTGGTATGATAGGTACAGTTTTCAAGCTCCACCTGGGCGGAAATATAGTCCGCGAGACCTTCCTCCGCCTCCTGGTTCAGGCGCTTATACCACCGCTCCTTTCGCATGTCCCCGTCAACCAGAACCGTCTTCCAGCCGGAAACTGCCAGCGAGATGGCCAGCTCCACGCAGATGGACGTAGTCCCCACCCCGGCTTCACTGCCGCACAGCAGGAAGGATTTGTATCCTTTTTTCTCCTTCTGGAGGTAAATATTGACTACCGCCCTATCATAGGCATCATTGACAATCTCATCCTGGCAGCGGTAAAGATTCACTCTCCGTATTTCGTTCATTCCCTTGTCATTTAACGGATCCATCGACATTTCCTTTCCTCTGATTACAGACAATCTGTGTTCATAGAACCTGGTCAGCTTGTAAATCTTCATCTCCCGGAACAGAATCTCATGTTCCGTTGCAACCCGCCGTGCATTGAACCGTTCATGAACCACCTTCAGTTCCACATCGGCAAACCGCCTCCTCAGCTCTTCATTTTCATATAATTCCATTACGGCCCTATACACACCTTCCACATCATCCACCTCTACCAGCAGCCCGTTTCTCCGGTTTTCGATGATATTGGGAATTGCATCGACTCTTGTAGCCACAATGGGCTTTCCAGCCATCATATATTCCGGAAGAACCAGTCCGAATCCCTCCCAGCGGGACAAAAGCATGGCGATATCAAAGGGCTCGATATATCTCATGGGGTTATCGACCCATCCGGTAATCAACAGGGACTGTGCCAGACCATTTTTCCTTGCATAATCCCTGATTTCCCTTTCCTGGGGCCCGCTTCCTACAATCATAAAATAAGCATTGGGAATGTCACGCTTGATCAGTTTCGCCGCCTTGATAAATACATCTGGAGCCTTCTGGCAGCTGATCCTGCCAACCATACCGATCACAAACGCATCCTCTGGAATATTCAAGTCACCTCGTCTGGCCTTTTCCCGTGGCCTGCTCTCATAGGCCTCTATATCCGCGCCGTTAAAAATCACCCGCAGCTTGTTCTCCCCACAGATATTCCTGCCCAGGGCAGACTTCTTCTCGGCATCGGAGATACAGACGATTTTCTCACAAAAAGGAGCTGCCATCCGTTCGATGGCTATGTATATGGCCCCGCTCCTGGAGGACCGCATATTGAAAGCCCAGCCATGGGGATTATAAATGCAGAGATTCCGCAGGCCTATATCTGCAATTCTCGCAATAGCTCCGGCCTTGCTGGAGTGGGCATAGACAATATCCGGCCTGTATTTCCGGATCAGGCCCCTCACAGTCCCCACCGCAGTCAGATCCTTTACCCCGATCGACCGGTACATGGGAATCTGTTCAAATGCAATCACCTGCTCCTTATAATCCGCCTCCCGAAAGTCGAAGGAGCAGACAAGAACATGCTCGAACATATCTTTATCCATATATTTCAGCAGCATGCGGATATATCTGTCTACACCTCCGGCTGCCTGGGCAACATGCAAAATTCTGATCTTATTTTCCACCTGTGTCACCCATCCTTTCCACAGCTGCACTTATATCCATGCAGGTATTGTCTCTTTTGGGTTCTATCTTTTCCCCAGCTTTTTCAAACCCCGGATGGAACGGAAAAAAGGGAACCCCAGGTATGTACATAAAGCCGCGATCCGGGTTCCCTTCCTTGCATGAGGGTCCCTTAACACCTTCCATCTGCTTTCTACAATATTTTCTTCGATCCGCCTGCGGTATTTTCCATATTCCGGCCCGTCCGGTATCTGCAGATAGATATGACAGTTGGCCCGGAAAAACCGTGACCAGATGGCAGGCTCCAGCACCGGGTATCCGGGAAGCAGCCGCTCCTTCATCTCTTCCACAAAATTGATCTGATCCATCTTCCGCTCTGAAAAATCCCCCCGGATAATCCCATTATCCCGCAAAAGATACCGGTAGCCCTTATATGGGTTATAGCAGGCAAGATTCACCCTCTCAAACACCTGAAAACCGGCTTCCATATCCTCATAGACTCTGCCCGGCGTCATACGGATTCCTTCAAACAGCTCCCGCTTATAAAGCTTTGCCCAGAATGCGCAGTCAATGGGGATCTGATAAAGCAGGGCCTTCAGGGTCTGTTCCCTATTCCAGACCTGTGTTTCTTCCGGATCCAGAAATACCGCGGGAAAGGGCTGACCTGACTCCGGAAAGAACTCATGCCACCCACACAATGCAACATCCGCATCCTTCTCCCTCAGCATCTGGTACAGGTTTTCCACATAGCCCTCGTCAATGGTATCGTCCGCATCAACAAAGCACAAGTAGTCTCCCCTGGCCAGATCCAGTCCCATATTGCGGGTCTCTGAGACCCCACTGTTTCGTTTGTGCATTACCCTGACCCGGTCATCTTTTGCTGCATAAGCATCACAGATCGCCGGACAAGCATCCGTCGAGCCGTCATCCACCAGCAGAATCTCCAGCTTTTTATAGGTCTGGCTGAGAATACTGTCTATGCATGAAGGGAGAAATTTTTCCACATTGTAAACCGGGACAATCACACTAATCAAATGCTCCACCCTATTCCCCTCCCGAGAATCTGCTTATTAAAAAACCCATAGGTTTTTCAACTGCTTTCTGAACTTTCTTTTTTCGTCATAATATATAAAAATGAGCTTAACTTTCTCGCAAAAACGCCGATATTTTAGTAAAATTGTATTTTTTGGAAATATTTGGAAATTTTAGAAAAACCTATGACTTTTTCAACAGAGATTTTAGATATATCCGCAAAGCCTGTTTTGTAATAGTTCATGGGGTATCTGGACTGCTCCACATACTGTGTAACAGTTCAGATACCTCTTGAACTGTTACGGCATACGGCCATTTGGAATCGCTTCGCGGTCCCAGGCGCCAGTGACGCCTGTTAGGGACCGACCGAAATGGAATGTAGAGGGCTGTATGCCCGCAACCGCTACGTATTCTTACGGTCAGCGCGATAAACGCGCAGACCTATCTGAACTGTTACCACACTGTAACATTTTTTCTGAAACATATTAAAAAACAGTTGCATATCACCTCTTTCTATGATATGCTGAAAACACATTTCCCGGATTTCTCTATCCGGGCAATTCCTGGCTATTCTGCCAGTATTTCCAGTACATTTTTTAATGTCCGTGAAATGAAGCTTCTCATTTTTCCATCAGGAGGAACAAACTTATGCCAAATACCAGCAAACCAGATACTTCCAAAGTTCTCCCAAAGCCAGGCCCCGATCCTTCCGAAAAACTACTGGAGGATTACGCAGATGTGTTCTCTGATATTGTCAATGTTCTGGTGTACCAGGGGGAATCCGTGGTAAAGCCGGAAAATCTCCGGGATGGGCCCACTGCCAGCATGTACAAGACTATATATGGCCGCCTGAGACAAAAAAACCGGGATGTGCTGAAGTTCGACACGGAACATGGCGTGGAAGTGCGGGTATATGGGCTGGAGAACCAGAGCAAATCCAGCAATATTATGCCTGTCCGCGTTATGGGCTACGATTTTAGTTCCTATGACCGGGATATTCTCAGAAAGAAGGCAGAGAACAAAGCTGCCGGACACGAAGCGGATTATGCTGCAGAGCTGTGGCCAGAGCAAAAGCTCTGCCCCGTAGTGACACTGGTCCTGTATTTCGGGACAGAACCCTGGTCCGGCCCCACATCCCTGGTCGATATGCTGGACCTGCCTGAGAATCTGAAAGACTATGTTTCTGACTATCACATAAATCTGGTTCAGGTAGCATTTCTTGAGGATGAAGTGATCTCGAAATTTCAAAGCGATTTTCAGATCGTGGCAGAATTCTTTAAAGCAAAAAGACTTGGAAATGTCAGAAAATTAAAGTATAATACAAGAAAGTGGAACCATGTTGCAGAACTGCTTGATTTCTTCCAGACCTTTGTAGGTTTCAAACATTACCAGGAAATCCGGCAGGATATTATAGAACAGTCCAGAAAGGAGGACATTGTTATGGACTCGGTATTTTATTCCATATTTGATGAAGCATGGGATAAGGGGATCGAAAAGGGGATTGAAAAGGGGATTTCAGCCCTAACCGAGACCTACCAGGAGTTACATCGCACTAAAGAGGAATTGCAGGCAAAATTAGTAGAAAAATTCGATCTGACAGATGAGCAGGCAAAAGGCTACATCCAACAGTACTGGGCCTAATATCATAGGATGAAACCGGTGGCAGCAGACTCCTGGCCTCCCTGGTATCCGTCGCTGCTTCTGGGCACGCCAAATAGGGCTGTCTCACAGCCCTACCGGATCTCCCACTCCTCCTCCAGGAGCTCTGCTTCCGTGTTCTCCTCCACAAAATCCACAATCGCTTCCATCATACTGTCTGCCTGGGCCTTGTGGGGAACAATGGCGGCCACGCCGATCACAATGGACTGGTGGATGTCCTGATCCTCCACCTCTGCCGCCGACACCTGGAACTTATTCCGTATTTTTGCCAGAAGGCTCTTTACCTCCATCCGCTTCTCCTTCAGGGAATGAACCCAGGGAGCCCGTAATTTCATTCTAAGAACTGCTATTTTCATTGATCCACCTATTCATGTTATCTGTGTAAAACCACCCTTTTCCTTGTTTCGCCGTAACAGTTCAATGGGTGTCTGAGCTGTACGAAGGATCTGAAACAGTTACATTTCTCCGGCTTACGCCTTCCGCCTTTTTGGCCTCTTCACCACAAGGAGCTAATTCCGGGAACATTTCTCCGCATCAATGGCAAGTACCAGCATAAGAGCATACAAGGCGTCCTCCGGATCCTGGACATCGATGATGTATGTATCCGTCCATTTGAAAAGCTGCTTGGACACTTGTGCTACACAGATTCCTGCCTGGTTTTTGACCTGGTAATCCCACTCGAAAATGTCCCCCTCCACTCGCCAGCCCTTGAAATCAATGTTATATGTGGGTTTGAAAAATGAAAACTCCTTGCTGATCCTTCCCACGCAGATGCCATCCACATACAGCCGGAACTCAGGAAGAAACGTCAGAACCTTCTCCTGGACCATACCGGTCTCCCGTCCATAAGCATCAAAGATCTTCAGGCAATGCCCCCAGGCCAGCTGTCCCCTGACCACATAGACCGTGCTGCCCTGCTCATCATAGATATCATAACTGTCGAACCATGAAAACATCCGTTGTTTAAAAAGTAGTCTCATCTCTCATCCTTTCAATTCCTGCAGCCTATTGAAGAGTTCCAGATCCTCTGGCTGAATTTTAAAATTAGAACTCACATCGGTTCCGTCAGGAGCTGTCACATGGATCTCTATCACCGCTCCTTCCTGCATGGCCTTCTGACGGGCCGCCTTGACAAACAGCGGGAATTTCGGATGGCGCTGTTTGAAGCCATCCCATTCATTTTTAAGTGTCATCAGTGATGCCAGATTCATGGTGTATCTCCTTTCTCTTACCTATTCCTGAACAGACAGTCCAGATGCCGGAAGCCTCCCGGCCCGGACCAGCCGGATGACAGCCCGGATGTCCCTGAACTGTTATGTATCTATACGTTTTTCTGTCAATCCTCCTGCCGGCGGATCCGGAAGATCCGCTCCGTATTCTCTCTTGCGTGCAAAATCAGTTCTTCTTCTTCCACCTTCATATATTCAGCCAGTTCCCTGGCTACATAGACGATGTTTTCCGGCACATTGGTCCTCCCAAGCCCCGGCACATTCCGGGGTGTCAGATAGGGGGCGTCAGTCTCAATGAGAACCCGGTCCAGGGGAAGTACCCTCACAGCTTCCCGCAGCTCCTTCCCTCTCCGGTCATCGCAGATCCATCCGGTGATTCCGATGGAGAATCCCATAGACAGATACTGTTCCAGAGTCCGCCTGTCCCCGGTGAAGCAGTGAACTACGGACCGTTTACACATCTCCGGATGCTTCTTAAATCTGCGGACGAATTCGTCCGCCGCCGCCCGTTCGTGGAGGAACAAGGGCTTCTCAAGCCGCTCTGCCAGCACAATGTGCTTTTCCAGACAGCGGATCTGGTTCTCCCTGGTGGAGAACATCCGGTCAAAGTCCAGCCCGCATTCTCCCACCGCCACGATCCGTTCATTTCCCCTGACCAGCTGTTCAATCTGCTCAAAATCCTCTTTTCCCGCCTGGTCCGCATTGTGGGGATGGATCCCTGCCGTGCCGTAAGCATCATGCTTCCGGACGAATCCATCGATGAGCCGGTTCTCTTTCCGGTCAGTCCCCGTCAGGATACAGCACACGCCTGCTGCCGCCCCACCTGCTATGATCTTCTCCGGATCCGGAAACTGCCGACAGAACAGATTCAGGCCGATGTCGTAGTAATCTATATGCTTCATTCCATTTTCTCCTTTTCAGGCACCCTCTAATACGATGCCCTGCCTTTCCCTGGCTTCCTGCCCCAATCACAGAACCAGGATAAAGACCGGCCCCCAGGGATGCTTTTTCACAAGCCGCATATGCTGTCAGTCTGGTGTCAATCTTCCCCCACCAGATGAACCGTCTCATACCCATGTCCCGTCGCCGGCAGATACTTCTCGATCACATCCCGTGTCTTCATCTTCAGACTGGACGTGCACACGCAAGGATGGCATCCGATATATTCTCCTTCCAGCACATCCTCATCCACCAGAAGCTGTACCACATGGTCCTTATCATTCATCAGTCCCATAATGCTCACTGCCCCCGGTTCGATATCCAGATATGTCAGCATATCCTCCGGGCTGGCAAAGGACAGTCTGGCCGAATGGATCTGGCCTGACAGCTCCTTTGTCTTGAACTTTTTGTCCCCAGGCATCATAAGCAGATAATAGCTGGTCTTCTGCCTGTTGCAGAGAAATAAATTCTTGCAGATCAGAACCCCCAGCACAGCATCAATCTCATTGCAGGCTTCCATGTTGTTGGCCGGTCCATGATCCGTGCGCTTGTAGGGGATCCCAAGGCTGTCGAGAAAGTCATAAGTCCTCATCTCCCGGGGGAGCCGCCCTTCATCATGTTCCGGTCTTCCGTCGTATAATTCCATCTTTCCTGTCCCTTCCTGTATCTGTTTTCCAGACTGCCCATGTTGTTCCAGAGGGCGTCTGAACCTTCATACCTGCCATGGTCACAAAGTACTCCTTCCGTGTGTCCCTTGTGGCGATGGCAGATTTCTTTTGAAATGGTTCTTTTAGTATACTATGTCCGGATTTCAGGTGCAAGAGGTGATTCTGGAATCTTTTATAATAGTTTAGATGTTATGTAACAGTTCAGACGTGCCATCTACCTGCCCCCGGAATGCGTCACCAGTAAATGAAAGTTATTTGATAACCGGCACAATGAAAAATCTTCAGATGATTTCCCAGTAGCCATTCTTGGGCGGACCATGCCGGACCAGGACACCCTGATCTTTCAGTTTTTTGATGCTTGATTCGACATTTCTTCTGGAAATACCTATGTGTTCTGCTATCATTGAGGCAGAAAGCCGTGTGTTTTCTGACAGTAAGTCAAGGATTTTCTGCTGGGTATTGTTTAGATTCTCTTTATTCATGGGATTTTTCCGACTTATTTCCGATGCTTCTCTGCGGTTCCTCCGATACTTCTCCGATGCTTCTCCGATGTTTTTCCGATGCTTCTCCGATGGTGTACCGTCGTTTTGCTGAATTGAAGCAGGGGACAGAGCGCGGAAAAGGCTGACCCGGAACATATTATCAAAAGCCTGAAATTCTGGTACTGGAAGGCTATATTCCTCTGCCGCTTTCCTGATCCGCTTGATGCCGGTTCCCCACGATTCCACCAGCCCCATCTGTCCCAAAACATTGGCAAGCGTCCTATTACGGAGAACAAAGGCCACAGACTCTTCAATCTGTTCATAAACCGGACCTGTAAATTCACGTTTATCAAGAAATACCTCTGTACATGCCACCACCTCAGCTTTACATCGCCACAACATGATATTACATCCCGAATTTACCCAGCAATCCCAGCAGAATACACCCCACCCCATAACACAAAATATCCTTCAGATCAAATACAGACCCCAGCAGTATCCTGAAAAACCGGTTATGCTCCAGCCCCAGAATAGTTACCAGATCAAAATACTGTAGTACTTCCACCGCCGTGGCAAAAAGAAAAATGTAAAGTGGCAGCAGCCTCCTTCCTTCCGGAATCCAGATACGCACAAAACAGTAAATTACAATCACCACCAGCAAATCCCCGATATATGGCCGGATAAAATCATCGTGGACATATAAAGCGATCCATATTTCAGTCATCAGCAGTACAATCGTGGCCACCAGATAAAAGAGCCTCCCAGGCTTCATATGTCGCATCTCCCCCTTTCATGTTTTTCTGATAAAAGAGTACCCCCTATATGCAAACAAGCCATCCGGGCACATTTGCATATAGGGGGCAGATTCACCGGTAGCGCATCCCCTGCCGGACGTATGAAGGTATACCATGGCTCCCTTCTCACCCAGTCGTCCCTCAAACCGTAATGCATAATTGCGCTCCCTTATCCAGGCAATCGCCTCCTCTGGAGTATGGTCAATTCAGCTCCAGAATAATCCCAGTGCCGGTTCTTTCCGGATTCTTATAGACAGTATAACTGGTTTGCGGAAAGAAAACAATCCCCTCTGCCGCCGGATGCAAAATGTTCGTAGCAGTTCAGATCCCCCTTGAACTGTTACAAATGTTCATCGCATCCAATATGGCGGATCCGGCTGAAAAACTCCCTATTTCCACGCTCTTGGAATTGTGGTAGAATGAAAAAAACGAAACGATAAATCGAATGTCAGGAGGTATTATTATGGGATTATTTTCAAAAAAGGAAAAAGAGGAAGAAGCAGCACTTGATGAAATAACACCAGAAATCAGGGCCAAATTAGATGAATTGGCCAACAAGGTAATCAGCTTGAGGAAGAAGAACAATATGAAGAAGCTATACAAGTATGGGAAGAAGGACTTAATCTAATACCAGAGCCGAAGCAATTTTATAGTGAAACCATATGGTTTTTAGCTGCCATTGGTGATGTTTACTTCAAAAAGGGGCAGTATTCAAAAGCACACGAATGCTTTGATAAAGCACGAGGAAATCTGGGCGGTGGAGGATATAAAAATCCATTTATCATGCTTCGTTTGGGAGAATGCTGTTTGGAAATCGGAGACAAAGAAAACGCTACAGAATATTTACTTAGAGCTTATATGTTTGAGGGAAAAGAGATATTTGAACCTGATGATGAGGGTAACGATAATGGACTAAAATATTTTGAATTTTTAAGAACCCAGGTTGAGCATATTGAATGACTATCAGCATGATTCCCATTTGTCGGGGAGGCAGCAAAGCCAGTCAGGCCAGTCAGCGGTAACAGTTCAGCCCTATTGAACTGTTACCGTCAGCATTCAAAATGAGCGACCCACTTCATGCGCTGCCATTGACAGGCCCGCCGTCTTTGCTGATGGGTAAGCAGGCTTGTTCATTTCTGTCCTGCTGCTTTTGGGGGAGTGAGACCACCAGATAAAAAGAGCCTCCCTGGCTTCACATGTTCCTTCCCACATCCGTCAGCTTCTCCAGATACTCCGCCGGGACCCTTTTCGTCAGCCATACCCCATTTACAGACCGGTAAAACACACAGCCGTCCTTCTGCATCCTGCCACTCTGCACCTGATAGAGGACCGGACGTCCATGCCGGCATCCAACCTTCCTGGCTGTCTCTGTATCCCCGGAAAGATGCACATACAACCGGCTTTTGGGGATCAGGCCCGCCTTGTCAATAGACGCCTCATACTTCTGTCCGGTTCCATGATACAGATATTCCGGCGGCACAGCCACCGGCAGCTCTACATCCACTGGTACAGAATGTCCCTGGTTTGCCCGGATCAGGGTTCCGTCTTCATTAAACGAATAGCGCTGCTTGCTGTCCGACCGGACGATCTCCTCCAGCATTTCCCTGTCGAAACCGGAAAATCTGCTTTTCCGGATCCCGATAGTCAGCGCCTCCACATCCGCCCAGCCATGTTCATCCAGGGTAATCCCGACGGCCTCCGGCTTGTGCCGGAGAATCAGGCTGATGAATTTGCTTATGCTGTCCAGACTGGATTTCTGTTTTTTTATTTTTGATGCTTGATGATCCATTTAAACACCCCTTCTGTCTGCTATTTACCTGGAGCATGTCTGAACTCCCTTAGCGGTCAAACAGCGAACCAGTGCCACTGTGTGTACTGCCGTCATTTTCTGTATAAGTTGAGATAAAACCAGGTTCACGCCTTGTACAATGGTAAAACCGCATTAATATATCTGAAGCGTCTGCTTTTATCTCGATACCTAAGCGGTCCGCCAGTTCTTGTTGCGCCTTAGGCAAATCAAAATCAATGTCCTGGGCGTTTTCCACATGTTCCTCAAAGATTTCTTTTGCATATTCATCAAGGCCCACTCTGTCCTGATACTCGTCCTCTTCCAGGTAATCCAGCCAGTAAGGACAATTTACCATAAATTCAAAGAACTCTTTCAGATTATCCGCAATTCTGCCACATTCGCCTTCACTTCCCCAAAAACCTATTGAGCCATCGTCAAGCAAAATGTACTCACTTCCAGAACCTGCCCTGGCAAATGTTTGTCCAGAAACATTATAGGTCAAGTGCCCGCATTCATCTTGAGGCATCTTAAATTCCGGAAGGATTTCTATGTCACAAACATCCCACAGCAAGTCAGATAAGTCATTATCTTCACGCAGTATTTTAATAAAATCCATTTACAGTACCTCCAATCCAAATCCGGATTGATGACAATCAATCATTTTACAAATCTTCTCTTCAAAGAAATTCATCATTATTAATTGGGTTTTTAATAAATTCCATCACGTTCGCAATCTTTGCATCTGAAAATTCATCATCCGGATTTACCGGACGACGAACCAGCACATTATGTAGATGCTCAAGACCACCCCGGGCATAGGAATGAAATAATTCCATATTGTCTGTATAATCTTTCTCCGTCTTATTCCCTCCATCAAATGCCATACGCGCTTTTTCTTTTGCTTCGAGTCCACGGCTGTCATCCAGCAGAAGAATCACCTGCATAATCGTATAGAGCCGATTATAATGGCCTTTTGCTATTACATCAAGAGGAATGGTTCTTTTATCATCTGACATCTTGTCGTCTGCTAACCTGGAACCTTTCCGGAAACCAATAATAGCTGCTGTGGCATACAAATCAACCAGCTTCTCAAATCTTGATCTATCATCGATCCTATTCTGAACCCACATATCATCTGCATACCGCGCAAATTTACCATTTAAAATAATCGGATCCGACTTAAAATAATCGTATATCTTTTCATTTGCCTTCCCGGCCATTAGAACTCACCTCCATCTGTCGTAAGCGTAGAACTATTTGCAGAAAAATCCCTATATATCCTATAACAGTAGTCCGGAAGAGTGTAATCTTTCAGCCCAGATGCTTCCCAGTCCTTATCCAGCATAAAGATAATAACCTGCTCCGCAAATTCCGGAAGCTTATTTGCTACCAGATGAGTGTTCTCGCTGCTCAAATTCGAGAATGGGGCATCCAGCACCAATGGCAGCCTCAGGACGCCGGATTCTTTAGACTCTTTTTCCTGTCTCTTCTTCGCCAGTTCCAGAATACTTACGATATAAACAAAATTGATAGCAATTAATTCCCCGTTGGACAAGCGGGTTTCCTCAAAATCAGAGTGCCCGCCTAAAGAACGGTAATACATATGAATTTTATAATCATTTTCCAGGCGGGCATACTTATCCTTACTGTTAAACATCTTTTCTTGACGTGACCAACGGTGTCTTCGGGTGCTCCTTTCGAAAACGCTTTATGTAATCCGTAGACTGAGGGAATTCCAGTGTGGTATCTCCATAAATATGTAGGATCTGCTGCGTTCCAAGGGCCCGGAGAACAAGATCTGACACAACAGTACTGTCCTTCCCTCCGCTAAATGAAACGAACATTTCCTTTGGATCACAGTCTTTCGTTATGGAACGAATATATTCCATTGATTCCTGGGTGATATAATCATATCGCTTCCGATTAGCTATCAAAAACTTATCTATATAGTAGTCAAATCTGTCATATGAATTTTGTGGCGACAGCGCTTCAATCTGTCGTCGGATTTCTTTCGCATCTATTTCCAATGTCTGACTCACAGAAAACCTTACCCTCTTTCCATTCGCATAATAGATGTTTCCTGATGCGTTCCAGACAGACTCGTCTTTATACTTAAATGGTTCTCCGAGAATAACTTCTAAAAGAAGTCTTTCTTCCGGAAACACTGGGCGGAGATCAGAACAAATCCTATGTGCTTGCTTTCCACATAGTGGGCATACTTCGTCATACAACGGAATATTACATTTATCACACCAGTATACGGAAGATTCTGCAATTTCTGTGCGTTCTCCACAGTTCGGACATAAAGAAGATTCCGCATTGATATTGCATTTTCTACAAATGTATTTTATCATCTATCTTTTCCTCGTAACCACGTTCCACTATCGTAAATATGGAATTATTATCCTAATTATTGTTTTTATGATCGCATTGCAGCAACAATTGATTTTCTATATATAAACATCCAAATATATTATATCATACCAATAACTAAAAAGAAGGATTATTTATACATTTTTTATCTTTCATTTTCAACTTTTTGTTACTATTCATGTCCAGGTTGTTTTTTGTGGTCGGCAGATACCAGCTCTGGAAAAAGTTTTCCCCGGATTGCATTTGCAGGATGTTTA
>CAJTOW010000050.1:0-14442 GCA_910577655.1 uncultured Lachnospiraceae bacterium
CTCTTCTGCCGCGCCCTCCAGAAACTGGGCAAATACCTCCGGTCCAAAGGCCAGGGACAGTACCGCGCCGCCCACTGCCGAGCTGGAGGAATACCGCCCGCCGATATAGTCATCCATGAAGAAAGCAGCCAGATAATCATCGCTCTTTGCCAGAGGCGAGGTCTCGCTGGTGACAGCCACCATGTGCTTTGAAGGATCCAGGCCCGCATTCTTTAAGGCATCCTTGACAAAGGATTCATTGGTCAGGGTCTCCAGGGTGGTGCCGGACTTGGACACCAGGATGAACAGGGAATGGGCCACATCAATGGAGTTCAGCACAGCCGCCGCATCATCCGGATCCACGTTACTGATGAACCTGGCCTCCATCTTAAGGGTGTCATGCTTCCTGGCCCAGTTCTCAAGAGCTATGTAGATGGCGCGGGGACCTAAGTCACTGCCGCCGATGCCGATCTGGATCACAGTGGTGAACTTCTCTCCCGCCGCGTTGGTGATCTCGCCTTTATGGACCTTGCCTGCGAACTCCGCGATCTTCTGCTGTACACCCGTGTAGAAAGCACGCTTATCAACTCCATCCGCCACAACTGCATCTCCCAGCTGTCCCCGGGTCATATGGTGCAGCACCAGACGCTTCTCGCCGGTATTGATCACCTCGCCGTTGTAAAGGGCCTCGAATTTGTCCGTAAGCTGGGCCTCCTTAGCCAGCTTGACAAGGGCGTCCAGCACTTTGTCATCCACCTGCTTGGCCGCATAGTTGTAGACCAGACCCTCGGCCATAGGAACGCTGTACTTCTTCACGCGCTCTGCGCCGCTCTCCCCTGCCATCACCTCCGTAAGCTTCACCGGCTGTGTCTTTGACAGCTCCTGGAAGGAAGCAAGCGTATCCATATTGTTCCAGTTGATCATTATCGTGTCCTCCTTGATATTAATCTGACATAATCATTGGAACAATTATACTATCAATTCCATTTTTATTCAAGCATAAGTGGCATGTTCATTCCCTGATCTGGTCAAGCTCCGCCAGATTGACTCCTGCAATATTTAAAATGGCTTTTAATTTGATGTATTTACCCTTCAGCTGCTTATAGGTTTCTGTGGCATTTTCTTTTTTAGCAGTGACCATAAAACCCTGAATTTCCACAAAATCATCTATTGCATTTTTCGCAATTTCCAAACCAGTGGGCATACTTTCACCTCCCGTTCATCCCCGGCCACCATATCAGGTATACCCCTATTATAATAAAATGTGAGAGGCGTGTAAAGCGGTTCTTTCCTTACCCCAGGGTTATTTCATAAAGATATCCTCCTCTGTCTTATTTACACTTTTTTTCAAATCCTGTATATTTATTTTATATCAGTAAAAACTCACAATTCCACTGAAGACATATTTCTTTCTCAAAAGAAGGTCATCGCCGAAATCATCCATGGCTTCTGTCATGATCTCCGCACAGTCGCCATACAGTATGGCTATCCGCAGGATAGTATAAGCAAACTTCCTGACCAGCGCCAGATTGTGCTTTGATTTCTTTGCCGGTGACCTGTCTTCATGGAATGTGTCATCCGGTACATGGTGCAGACGGTTTTCAACCGCCCAGTGCTCCCTTTTTATCCGTCCCATTATTTGACTTTTTCCGCACTGCTCAGAGCTTTCGTGAATGGTATCCCTCTCCCTGCTTCTCTACCATGCCAGGAATCCGCCGTCTACCGGCAGCATAACCCCTGTCACATAACCTGCCTCTTCGGATGCCAGGAACACACTGGCTGCCTGGAGATCCTTTGGGATTCCCCAGCGGCCTGCCGGGATTCTTGCCAGCAGATGTCCGCTGCGGGACAGATCCCTGCAGTACTCTTTATTCATATCTGTATTCATATACCCTGGCGCAATACAATTGACGGTAATTCCATAAGGCGCCCAGTCATTGGACATGGCCTTACTCATCTGGACCACCCCACCCTTGGCAGCCGCGTATCCCAGAGACATACGGCCTCCAATCACACTTAAAAGAGAAGCCATATTGATAATCCGTCCGTATTTCTCCTTCATCATAACCCTGGCAGCCAACTGACTCATTAAAAATACAGCATCGTAATTCACCTTACGGATTGCATCCCAGTCCCCGGCAGGGAAATCCTGCGAGGTATGGTTACGGTTGATTCCTGCATTGTTCACAAGAATATCCAGACGGTTGCCAAGAAGCCCCAGGGCCTCATGGAATCCTTTTTCCAGACTGTCTCTGTCAGACAGATCACAGATCACTCCATAGACTGGCGCTCCCTTGTCCGAAGCAATCTCTTTTGCCGCCTCCTGGCAGGCACTGGATGTACTTATGATCACTACCTGGGCACCTTGTCCGTGATATGCTTCAGCAATGGCACGGCCAAGCCCCCGGTTGCCTCCTGTAATAATAGCCTTTCGCCCTGTAAGATCAAACATGATTCTGGCACCTTCTTCTCTTTACTTATCATTTTCCGCTGCTACGATCCATTTCCCGTTTTCCACCTTAATAACCGTCATATCACGATTAACCATCCGGTCATCGTCAAAGGTGGCATACCCGGTCTCGCCGTCCCACTCCTTTATCTTCAGCAGCTCCTGATAGAGGGACTCTCTGTCATCGGCCCCATTCCTTAAAGCTGTCTCAATCATGCTCAATGCTTCATACGCATTGGTCACAAAATAGTTGGGACTCTCATTGTCATATCTTTCTCTGTATTTCTTCGTAAAGCCGGCAATACGCTCGTCGGGATTTTCAGCAAAGAAAATGGTCATGGAATAGACGCCTTCCCCTGCATCTCCAGCCAGCTTCAAAAAGTCATCAGAATAAATCATGCCGCTGGATACCCACTTTACATCTCCCAGATCAATCTGCTTGGCCTGCTGCAGCATGGTACCCATATCATTATAACTGGTCACACATATGATCAGATCCGGTCCGGCCGCCTTCAGCTTTGTCAGGATGGATGAGAAATCACTTACCTGCCCCTGGACATAGCTTTCAGTCAGCACAACCTCACTTCCCATTTCTGGAATGGCTTGATTCAGGATATCGGCAAGAACGATCCCGGAGTCATTTTCCAGATGGACAATAGCAATCTTCTTGGCGCCGATTTTTTTCACCGCCACATCCGCCAGCCATGTGTACTCAATATCATTGGAATTCTGCAGACGGAACAAGTGGTCATTAGCCTTTGTAATGTCTGGATGTCCGGCAGTGGGAGCCATCTGCACCATACCAGCATCCTGATAGATCGGCGCTCCCGCCAGCACGCAGGTACTGTTATAGCTTCCGATCTCGGCGATATACCTGGAATCGGATGTGACCATCTGGGCAATATTGGATGCCTCCTTAGGCGTGCTCTTATCGTCCAGATAATCGATCTGGATCATCTTTCCATTGATGCCTCCGGCCCCATTGATCTCATCCACCTTCATATCAAGGGCCTTCTTGAAGAAATTTCCATACTGGGCGTCATCTCCCGTAAACGGAGCTCCACAAGCAATATAATACTTATCTCCATCCTCTTTTGCCCCGTCCGCTGTCCCGGCAGTATCTTCGCTGGTCTGGCTGCTTTCTGTGCCTGCTTTGGCTGTCGTCTCTGCCGGTGCCGTCTGGCCGCCTCCACATCCTGCCAGCATCATAGCTGCAGCAGCCACTACCGCTGCCAGACCCGCTGCCTTTTTCATCTTTTTCTTCATAATATTCTCTCCTTTCTAATCCCTTAAACCGGAAGCCCTCTGTCAGACTCCCAGATAAGATTCATATACTTTCTGATTGCCCAAAAGCTCCTGTCCGGTCCCCTCCACGGAAATCTTCCCGTTCTCCAGGACATATCCATAATCGGCAATGGACAAAGCGCCAAATGCATTCTGTTCAATGAGAAGGATGGTTACTCCCTGCCGTTTGATCTCCTCAATAAGATGAAATATGGTATCTGTCAGAATGGGAGAAAGACCCAGAGAGGGCTCATCCAGCATCAGCATATCAGGACTGCTCATAAGCGCCCGACCAATCGCCAGCATCTGCTGCTCTCCGCCTGACAAGGTACCAGCCTGCTGGCCAGCTCTTTCTTTTAATATGGGAAACAACTCAAATACACGGTCAAAGGAAGCCCCAAGGGTATCCTTTTTTCGTGTATACCCTCCCATCTGGAGGTTCTCCCTTACCGTCATCCGGGGAAATATCTGCCTTCCTTCCGGAGACAGCGTGATTCCCTTTGTCACAATCCTGCTGGCAGGAAGGCCGCAGACCGGTTCTCCCCGGTAGAGGATCTGGCCGCTGCGTGGTCTGACCGTCCCGGCAATGGATTTGAGAAGAGTTGATTTTCCCGCACCATTGGAACCAATCAATGCCACAATGCTGCCCTCCTCCACCTTCATATCCACATCCCATAGAGCATGAAGACGGTTATAGTAGGTATTAAGCTTGTTGATTTCCAGCAGCATGTAACCGCTCACCTCCCTTGCCGATATAAGCCGCAATCACTTCCGGGTTCTGCTGCACCTGGGAGGGGATTCCTTCTGCGATCTTGATGCCGTGGTCAATGACATATACATAATCTGAAATTCCCATAACAAGCCGCAGATCGTGTTCAATCAGCACAATCGTAAATCCCTTTCCTGCAAGCTTCGAAATATAACCGCTCAGTTCCTGGGTCTCCTGGGGATTCAGCCCTGCCGCCGGCTCATCCAGAAATAAAAGCTTAGGCTCACTCATAAGTGCCCGCGCTATTTCCAGTACCTTCTGTTTTCCGTAGGGGAGATTGGTACATTGCTCCTTTTCATAGGAAAGCAAATGGATCTCATCCAATGCCTTTCTTGCCTTTGTAAGGGCCTCCGCCTCTGTTTTACGCAGTTGTTTTGTGTGGAAAATCCCGTCCCACAGACTCTGCTTCATTCTGCACTGGTAGCCGATCAATACATTTTCCAGCACTGTCAGTTGTCCGTACAAGCGGATATTCTGAAACGTGCGGGCGATTCCATATTGTATAAACTCATGGGCCTTTTTGCCCGTCATCTCAACTCCATCCAGCCGTATGCTTCCGGCATCCGGCGTATAGAATCCGGTCAGCATGTTGAAAATCGTCGTTTTCCCGGCTCCGTTGGGGCCGATCACACTGACGATCCTGCCTTTCGGAACATGGAAGGAGACATTCTGCACCGCTTTCAAACCGCCAAAAGATATGGAAAGATCTGTTACCTCCAAAAGCTCCATACTATTCATCCCCCCGTTCTTTTTTCAAGGTGACTGCCGCCTTGAAAGCACGCTTTAGAGCACTCCAGTCTGTGATTTTCAGCATCATCATAACCACCAGCACCACTCCGTACACCAGCATCCGGTAATTGGAAAAGGAACGGAGGGCTTCCGGCAGAACCGTCAGGAGAAACGCGGCAAGGATGGAGCCTTTCATATTTCCCATCCCTCCCAGCACCACCATGCTGAGGATTACGGTAGATTCATCACTGATAAAGCTGGTGGGATCAATGAACTCCATATAGCTGGCATACAATGCGCCAGCCACCCCGGCAATCCCTGTGGAAATCACAAATGCAATCACCTTGTGGCGGTACACGTGAATCCCCATTGCCTCCGAAGATATCTCATCATCCCGTATGGCCTTTAAATTCCGCCCAAACCTGGAATGGATCAGATTGTGAAGCACAACATAGACAAGGACGGCAATCACCAGCACCAGCCACAGATAAGCGGAACTGGAACGGATCCTGTAGCCAAACAACTGCGGCTTGGGAATGTTTAAGATCCCCATGGGCCCCCGGGTCACACTTGTCCAGTTTAAAAGAATCAGTCGTATAATCTCGGCAAAGCTCATGGTCAGGATAGCCAGATAACCTCCTGACAGCTTCAATGTGGGCAGTGCGATCAAAAGTCCGAATATCATGGATACCAGAAAAGCGACCAGAATCCCGACCCACACGGAGACGCCGAAATTCACGCACAGAAGGGCGGATGTATACGCCCCGATTCCATAATAAGCAATGTGGCCTAAGGAAATCTGGCCTGCCACCCCGGAAATCAGATTCAGAGACATTGCCAGAATTGCATACAGCACGCTGATCACACAAATGCGGTAAACATACTGGCTGAAATCCAGTGCTGGAAATATAAACAAGGCTGCCAGGATACACCAGAGAAAAATGGTGTGGTACTTTTTTGTTAAAACGTTCTTATTCTTCATACTCTACACCTTCTTTCGCACAGGCTTTCCCAGAAGACCGCAGGGGCGGCAGATCAATACGGCTACCAGCACGACAAATGCCGCGATATCACGCATACTGGAGCTGATATAACCAGCCGTCATCGTCTCCACAATTCCAATAAGCAGCCCTCCCAGAACCGCTCCTGACAATTCCCCAATGCCTCCCAGAACCGTGGCCGCAAAGGTTTTATTGCCGGTTACCGCACCGATGGACAGATTGACACTTCTGAAAATCATACATGCGAAAATCCCCGATACCGCGGCCAGAACCGCGCCAAAGAAAAAGGTCAGCCCCACCACCCGGTCCACCGGAATGCCCATAAGCTCTGTGGCCTGGGCATTCTGGGCAGTGGCCCGCATTGCCATGCCCATCCGGGAATTCCTGATAAACAATGTCAATGCCGCCATCAGCAGAACAGACATAACAATCACGAAAAGCTGGATATAGGAAATATTTGCCGATGCTACAGTAATATATTTCCCGTCAAACAAGGTAGGATACTGCCGGGTCTCGCTGCCCAGAAACAAAAGCATCACGTTCTGAATGACAATGGATACCCCGATGGTACAAATCAGGGCTGTAAACTTCGGCAGGTTTTTCTTTCGCAGAGGACGAAGCGTGTACCGTTCCACCATATATCCCAGACACCCGGTCAGGAAAATGGACAAAAGAAATGCCGGAACAAAGGGGAAGCCGCACAAGCTGACAAATATATAAAACAAGTACGCCCCCACCATATACATGGTTCCATGAGTAAAATTAATCAGTTCCAGAACCGCATAGACCAGAGAGTAGCCAATCGCCGTCAGGGCATACAAGCTGCCCAATGCAATCCCATTAATCAGTTGCTGCATAAAAAATTCCATATGACTGCCCTTCTTCCTCTCTTTTGATATAACTGCCTGTAACAGTTCAGATACCCCTTGAACTGTCGCAACTGCTTAGCCCTGATATGTCTCTGCGGCCTGAACCACTTTTGCAATCCTCTCAAGGCTGATCTCTGTGGGCAGCGTACAGTCAGCTCCCAGCAGAAAGTTTCTGGTGCCATGTTCCCTTAGAAGCCTGTGAACCTGCCTCTCGATATCCTCCATTGTTCCGCCTGTCAGGACTCCGTCCCGGTCGTCCAGACCTCCCAGAATCACCCGGTCCGCGCCAAACAACTGCCGTCCTTCCTCTAATGAAAGATTATCTTCATAAATGCCCCAGTTTATAACTTTAGAAGGATATCCCACATAGCGGGAAAGATTCAGATGGTCCTTGCACATATGGAGTACATTAAAACAAGGAGCCTTCTTATCATATTTTTCCAGCAGCTTCATCTCATACGGTTTAAAAAATGTCTCAAACTCTTCATCCGTCATCATGGCTGTCTCTCCACCCAGAGAAGCGAAGTACAAACCATCTGCACCTGCCTCCAGACAGGCACCGCACAGATAATCCAGATATCCGGCAATCACCTCCATACCATGGCGGAAAGCCTCCGGATCCTCCCGAAGATGACGGGTCAGCGCCTGCTTGTCCTGATCATACAAGGCGCCTCCTCCCAGATAGTGAAAGGCCGACGCCACCATTCCGTGGATAGTGGCCAGCACGACCGCTTCCTTATTCACTTTCTCACATACTGTATGTATCAGATCCAACTGGCGCCGGATAAAAGGAGCATCATGGGGAATCTCTTTCAGCCGTCCCCAGTCCGCGGCATCATGAAGCCCAGGATGATCCGGCAGGCTGTTTTCATTCATTACCTTGCACAAGTCTGTTCTGCTTTTCTCAAAAAATTCCAAATGGCGTCTGACCGCCCCTTCTCCCGCTTCAAATCCAGGTGGAAAATGAAGCCAGAATCCAACTGGCACCCGGTCCGGTTCCTTTCCGGATACGGCAGCCAGTACCCGCTCCCGCTTGTTCATTAAAAACCCTCCTTTTTTAATCATGTTATTAATGTTTTATTGATGTATTATTAATATTATCAGATAGGTTTATAATAGCACCCGAAAGAAACATTGTCAACAAGTTTCTTCAATTCGGCCAAATTTTCTTGAATAATACTCTATTTTTTTGTATCAAAGTAACAAACACTTTTTATTTAGCTCTCTTTTTAATTGACAGATAATCCTTTGCTGATTATAATTAATAACATATTATTAATAATATCAATCTTTTAAAAATTAGGAGGAATGGTTAGAATGGCTGACAATACGCTCAAATCCCGCATTTACAATGCGATCTGGAATGATATTATTGATGGCGTATATGACTGGAACTATGTATTTAATGAGAAGAATCTGGCTGAAATGTACAAAGTAAGTAAATCACCTATCCGCGATGCCCTACTAGAGCTGTGCAAGGACAATATCCTGCGCAGCATTCCCCGGTATGGCTATGAGATCGTCCTGATCCCTGAAAAACAACTACGGGAGATGATCGAGATGCGGGTCATGATCGAAACATCCGGTATCCGCAAGTGCTTCTCCCTTCTGGGCCAGAGAGAATTTGATTCCATCCGGGAGGCCAATTTAAGAAGCCGCCTGCTGCTGATGGATAAAAATACTACTGCCCGTCAGTTGTGGGAGGATAACATGCAGTTCCACAGACAGCTCTACTCCTTTTCCAACAATGAGTTCGGAACCACCCTGCTGGAACGGTGTATGCAGATGCAGACCATGGCCTATGTGCAGCTCTACCGCTTTACCATAGACGCCAACAAGGTTATGACCACATCTTCCCACGAAAGCATAGAACAACTGATTATTAACGGGGATCTGGAAGGAACCGTACATGCTTTGCAGAGGGATATCTGCTCGATTCAGCCTATTGTTTTTTTCAGCGAAGAAACTACATAAAGAAAATAGAAAAATGGTCTGGAACGGCGCACCTATACGGACGCACTGCTCCAGACCATTTATGAAATGGACAAGTTCCAGGCTTTCTGCACCATGGCTGACTGCCAGGATATTCTCCCTTTAAACTACTCGCCTGCATGCTGTGACTGCAGATACTGAAAATATGTATCATGGGTATTCCGGTACACCCGGTTGAACTCTTCATCACTTCCGGAATGCAGCATGGAGATGTAGTCATGAACCTGATGATGGATCCCCGGGATGGCTCTGGCTACGGTAGCCACACCTACATTGGAACAGACATCAGAGATCCTCTCTGCCTCGGAAAGCAGATTGAAAAATTCCGGTCCGTTGAATACTCCGCACTGGCCGCTGCGCAGACGCTCCAGATGGTTTTCCTTAAGCACGTTTACCATATCATCCACCACCTGTTCCAAAGGTTCAATCTGCCGGGCCTCAGTCAGATTCTGCTTCCGGAAGGCCTCTCCGGTATGGTTGAGGATCGTCTCCAGCAGCTCCCACAGCACCTTCAGCTCCGACAAGGCATCCTTGGAAAACGCACTTTCCTTTCCATTAAGCTCTGCGGCGATCTCCGCGATATTTAAGGCATGGTCGCCCAGGCGCTCAAACTCCGTAATAGCTGAAAAATAGTAATTCATGATTTCCACGTGGTAGTGGGATGTGATGGTGGCGGAGATATCGACCAGGTAATTGCTCACCCGGTCTGCCATGGCATCAATATAATCCTCGTCCTCCTCCACCAGCTTCATCATTTCCGGATCATATCTGGTTACCATATCAAACGCACGGCTGATATTGGTCCTGGCCAGCTGGCACATGACCAGCAGCACATCATAGCAGCGGCCGAAGGCCACAGCCGGGGTACTGATGAATACCGGATTGAGGGCATCCAGCATCTCGTCGTACTTGCCCGCTGCTACAGGCTCATCCTTCACAAGCTTGTGACTAAGCTTCTCGTAAATCCCCACAAACGGAAGCAGCAAAACCGCACATACCAGGTTGAAGACCGTATTGGCATTGGCGATGCCGCCGGAGTAGATCGCCTGGTTCCAGAAGCCGTCCAGCAGACCTGCATGGTGAATGAGCGCTACCACCGTCAGGATCATGACGGATTTGCTGAGGTTGTACAGGATATTTACCACACCGACCCTTCTGGCCTCCGGTTTGGCACCGATATTGCAGACGATGGCCGTGGTCACACAGTCACCCAGATAGATACCCACCAGAACCGCGTAGATCTCCCCGAAGGTCAGCTGGCCTGATGTAGAAAAAGCCTGCAGGATACCTACTGTAGCCGAAGAACTTTGCACCACAAAAGCAACCCCTGCCCCGCACAGATAGCCAAGCAGAGGATTGTCCCCCAACTTTGAAAACAATTCTTCGACGATTCCGCTGTCCGACAAGACGCCTACCGCATCCGACATATTCAAAAGTCCGGAAAACAGAATGCCGAAACCGACGATAATCTGGCCGGCCTTGCCTGAATCCCTGGACTTTATTCCCATAATAATGATAATGCCAATGATCAGGGCCAGAGGTGCCAGGGTTGACGGCTTCAAGAACTGGAGAAAGGATGTGCCCGAGGAATCCAGGTCCAGCAGCCTGATGATCTGGCCGGTAACCGTGGTGCCCACATTGGCACCGATGATAATCCCCAGTGACTGGCGCAGGGAGATAATCCCCGCACCCACAAGACCAGAAGTAAGAACAATGGTTGCCGTAGAGGACTGGACCACTGCCGTCACCGCCAGCCCCAGAAGGAACGCCTTAACCGGCGTGCCGGTGATCCGCTCCATAGCCTTTTTCAGGGTTCCGGAGGAGCTGGCTTTCAGCCCGTCTCCCATCATACGCATTCCATAAAGGAACATGGCCAGCCCGCCAAAAAGTGTGATTACATTAAAAATATTCATACGCACCTGCCTGTAAATTGATCAGTTTTAAAATTCATCCCTCTTAATTTTAAAAAGATTTTATCTTGATTTTACTAGACTTTTAAATAAAATGCTATATCTTTTTTCGATAATTGTCAAATCCTTACATTTTTTGAACTTTTTCTTGAATTTTCCGTAGATTCTGCTATAATAGAATGCGTGTTTTTCCAGCAAAGACAACTGTCTTTTATGGATAGACAAATTTGTGTATAGTCCCTGCTTCCTCCCTGTCCCGTATAAAAGGATACGCAGAACGCGTGACCAGCATCCTCAAAAACACCAGAGCAGGTAACGGAAATCCAGGTACATACCAAAAAAGGAGGAAAAATATTATGAAAATCAGGAAAATCCTGGCTGCAGCCATGGCTGCATGTCTTGTTGCCGGCTCCCTTGCAGGCTGCGGCAAAAAGGCAGATGACAAAGTAATCAAGATCGGCGTATTTGAGCCCACCACCGGTGAGAATGGCGGCGGCGGTTTCCAGGAGGTTCTGGGAATCCGTTACGCCAACCAGATGCATCCGACCGTGACCATCGGCGGAGAGGAATATAAGGTAGAGCTGGTAGAGGTTGACAATAAGTCCGACAAGACCGAGGCAGTCAACGCCGCACAGAAGCTTGTCAGCGAGAAGGTAAGCGTGGTTCTGGGAAGCTACGGCTCCGGCGTGTCCATCGCTGCCGGACAGATCTTTGCAGATGCCAAGCTCCCGGCTATCGGCTGCTCCTGCACCAACCCCCAGGTAACCGAGGGCAACGACTTCTACTTCCGCGTATGCTTCATCGACCCCTTCCAGGGTACTGTGATGGCTAACTATGCTTTCCAGAATGGTGCCAAAAGCGCCGCGGTCATCACCCAGCTGGGCGATGACTACTCTTCTGGCCTTGGTTCCTTCTTTAAAGATGCATTTGCCAAGCTGGGCGGCAATATCGTCAGCGAGGAGCAGTTCCAGACCAACCAGACCGATTTCAAGGCGATCCTGACCAATATCAAGGCCGCCAACCCGGACATTATCTTCGCTCCGTCCTCCATCACCACGGCCCCCCTGATCATCAAGCAGGCCCGTGAGCTTGGCATCACCGCTGTCATCGCTGCCGGTGATACCTGGGAGAACTCCACCATCATTGAGAATGCCGGTGCCGATTCCGAGGGTGTGGTACTCTCCACCTTCTTCGACGAGGCAGAGCCGGCCAATGATGAAGCCGCTGCTTTCATCGATGGCTTCAAGAAATATCTGGCAGAGAACAAGCAGGAGGAGATCATCCCGGCTGTATCTGCCCTGGGCTACGACTCCTATCTGGCTGCCATCAAGGCCATTGAGACTGCCGGCTCCACCGATACCACCGCTATCCGCGATGCCTTAAAGGGGATCCAGATCGACGGCGTGACCGGAAGCATTACTTTCAATGAGACCGGAGATGCAAATAAGGATATCGCATTTATCAAGACCATCAAGGACGGTAAGTTCCAGTTCCTGACCACTACGACGGTAGAATAATGGAACCATTCCGTGACCGTCCGGCTTGTCCGGACAGTCCCCCCGTTCCACCGCCTGCACCGGACAGAGGCCGCATTCACTGCACCTCTGTCCGTCTGGCGTTATCCGTTTCGGATGCCACAGCGCCCCGCCGGCCTGCGCCATCCTGGCCGGATAATCCATTGCGCCCTGCCGGCCCGTGAACCCTCACGTGGATTCTTCTGCCATGCAGCAATTTTTACGAAAACATTGATTTCACATTAGGAGGCAGATTTTTATGAGCTTCACAATCTTTCTACAGCAATGCCTCACCGGGATCTCCCTTGGCGGCGCCTATGCGCTGATTGCCATCGGCTATACCCTGGTCTACGGCATTCTCCGCCTGATCAATTTCGCCCACGGCGATATCTTCATGATGGCGGGATATTTTATGATCTTTGCAATGGCCAGCCTTCCCTGGTTCATTGCCATCCCGGTGACTCTGGCCGTCACCGTAATCCTGGGCGTATCCATTGAACGGGTGGCCTACCGGCCTTTGCGCTCCGCTCCCAGGATGTCCGTGATGATCTCGGCCATCGGAGTGTCCTATCTGCTGCAGAACCTGGCCACCTATCTGTTCACGGCCCTTCCCAAAGGCTATCCGGAGATTCCTTTTCTGAAGAAAATATTCCAGATCGGCGGACTCTCCGCTTCCTTTGTGACCTTCCTGACCCCGGGGCTGACCCTGGTCCTGGTATATCTTCTGATCGTGCTGATCAACCACACCAAGATCGGTATGGCCATGCGGGCCGTGTCCAGGGACTATGAGACCGCATCCCTTATGGGCATCAAGATCAACCGCACTATCTCCTTCACCTTCGCCGTAGGCTCTCTGCTGGCCGGGGTCGGTTCCATCCTGTATTTCACGGACCGTATGACCGTGTTTCCCTTCTCCGGCTCCCTGCCCGGGCTGAAATGCTTCGTGGCGGCGGTATTCGGCGGCATCGGAAGCATCCCGGGAGCTGTCATCGGCGGCTTCATCCTGGGACTGGGCGAGACCGCCCTGGTGGCCATGGGACAGTCCACCTTCAGTGATGCATTTACCTTTATTCTGCTGATCGTCATGCTTCTCATCCGCCCCACCGGCCTGTTTGGTGAGAAGACAACCGATAAAGTGTGAGGTGGCCGACATGAAGAATATGACAAAGAACAAAAACAACCTTTATTCCCTGATTGCTTTGGCTGTGCTCCTGGGTTTTCTTGCATTTCTCCAGTCTGATACAGCAGGCTACAGCTATCAGATCTCCATCCTGGAGCGGAGCGCCATCTATGCGGTGGTGGCAGTCTCCATGAACCTGCTGACCGGCTTTACAGGTCTTTTCTCCCTGGGGCAGGCAGGCTTCATGGCCATCGGCGCCTATACTGTGGCCATCTTCACCATCCCGGTGAGCGCCCGGCCCAGTGTATATTACGTCAGCGGCATTTCCCCGGTCATTGCAGATATCCAGCTGCCTGTTCCCGTTGCCCTGCTGCTGGGGGGACTCATGGCCGCAGGAATGGCTGCCCTGATCGGTATCCCGGTGCTGCGCCTTAAAAGTGACTACCTGGCTATCGCCACCCTGGGCTTTTCGGAGATCATCCGGGCCTTTATTGCGGCTCCTGTGTTCGACACTATCACCAACGGCTCCTACGGTTTAAAGAGTATCCCTGGCTTTTCCAGTATTTTCACTGTTTTCGGACTGGCAGCCTTATGTATCGCTCTCATGGTGCTGCTGATCAACTCCTCTTATGGCCGTGCCTTCAAGGCCATCCGGGAGGATGAGATCGCTGCCCAGTCCATGGGCCTGAACCTGTTCCGCTACAAAGAGCTTTCCTTTGTGATCTCCTCCTTCTTCACAGGAGTCGGCGGAGGGATGCTGGCCATGTTCATGCGCTCCATAGACTCCAAGACCTTCCAGGTATCCCTTACCTATGATATCCTGCTG
>CAJTOW010000050.1:14464-26833 GCA_910577655.1 uncultured Lachnospiraceae bacterium
CAGTGTGACCGGCAGCGTCCTGGGCGCCTTTCTGGTAACCTCCGGCCGGGAGCTGCTGCGTTTCTTTGATGATCCGCTGACCATTGCAGGTGTCCAGATTCCGCTGTTCCGCTCCGGCTTCCGTATGGTCATCTTCTCTATTCTGCTGATGGTAGTGGTTCTCTTCTACCGCCGTGGAATCATGGGAGACCATGAATTCTCCTGGAACGGTTTCTTCCGGCTCATACGGGGCATTCCGGACCGGCTTAAAAGGCAGAAGGCCTCTGATACCGGGAAGGGAGGTGCAAAGGCATGACAGATCAGAAAAACATACTCCACATGAAGGATGTGACCATGCAGTTCGGCGGTGTCGTAGCTGTCAACGGTCTGTCCCTGGATGTAAATGAACACGAGATCGTGGCCCTTATCGGCCCCAACGGCGCCGGCAAGACCACCGCCTTCAACTGTGTCACCGGCATCTACCAGCCAACTTACGGCTCTGTCTCCTTCCAGGGAGAGGTGATCCTTGCAAATACTCCCAAAGGGAAAATGCGCCGTCAGTATATCGGCGATGTGTGGCCCCAGGCCCTGACTCCGGTCTTAAAGACACCGGATGAGGTGACGAAGCTGGGCATAGCCCGGACCTTCCAGAACATCCGCCTGTTCGGCAATCTGACGGTCTTTGACAATGTGCTGATCGCCAGACATATGCGGGCAAAACAGAATGTATTCTCCGCCACCCTCCGTCTCAACCACGCCGAGGAGAAGCGTATGCGTGACGAGTCCATGGAGCTGCTCAGCATGCAGGGGCTGGCCCATCTGAAGGATGAGACCGCCTCCTCGCTGCCCTACGGCCTCCAGCGGCGTCTGGAGATAGCCCGGGCCCTGGCTACCGGCCCCAGTCTCCTGCTCCTTGACGAGCCGGCCGCGGGCATGAATCCCCAGGAGACCCAGGAGCTGACCGATTTTATCCGGCAGATCCGTGACGACTACCATCTGACCATTTTCATGATCGAGCATCATATGGATCTGGTCATGCAGATCTCGGACCGGATCTATGTGCTGGACTTCGGCAAGCTGATCGCCCAGGGCACACCGGACGAAATCCAGAACAATCCAAAAGTAATTGAAGCATATCTGGGGGTGAGTGACGATGTTGACGATTAAGGATCTGAGAGTTAATTACGGCGGAATCGAGGCAGTGAAGGGCATCAGCTTTGATGTGCCGGAGGGCTCCATTGTCACCCTCATCGGTGCCAACGGGGCAGGAAAAAGCACCACCCTGCGCTCCATCACCGGCCTGGTAAAGGCCTCCGGCGGCTCCATCCAGTTCGACGGGACAGAGCTTCTGGGCATGGATACCCCGGATATTGTCTCCAGGGGCATCACCCTGGTACCGGAGGGCCGCCGGGTCTTCCCGGACATGACGGTCCTGGAGAATATCCGCATCGGCGCCTATCTGCGGAAGGATTCCCTGAACCAGGATATCGAATGGATCTACGGACTCTTCCCGCGGCTTAAGGAACGGAGCTGGCAGCTGGCCGGCACCCTCTCCGGCGGGGAGCAGCAGATGCTGGCTGTGGCACGGGCTCTTATGAGCCATCCGAGACTTATGATGATGGATGAGCCGTCCCTGGGACTGGCGCCGCTGATCGTCCAGGATATCTTCCACATCATTCAGGAGATCAACAGGCAGGGAGTGACCATCCTGCTGATCGAACAGAATGCCAACATGGCCCTGAGAATTGCCCACCAGGGGTATGTGCTGGAGACCGGACGGATCTCCCTCAGGGGATCCGGGAAGGAACTGCTGGCAGATGAATCGGTGAAAGCAGCTTATCTGGGGAAGAAAAAGGGGTAACTTTATTTACTCTTTACTTCTCCCCCAGTCCCAGCCGCAGGTCAACCACCTGCTCCAGAATATCTGCTCCGATCTCCATGGCATGGGGATCGAAGCACATTCTGGGATGATGCAGACCATATTCTACATTGGCCCCGATTCCTATATACCCCATCCGGATTCCACATATCTGACTGAAATAATAGACGTCATCACCCCCGGTGGTCTTTACAATTCCCAGGGATTTTCCAAGAACCCTATTGATAGCCTGATCGCAGAGACTGGTTACCTCCGGGTCCAGAATGGCTGCCGGTACCCCGCCATATGTAAAGGCTTCTATGGCGCCGCCGTACATGGCAGCTGTATGGTCACAGATCTTTTGCAGCTTTTGGATGATACTGTCGGCGATCTCATTGGTCTCCCCACGCAGGTCAAAGCCCAGATGGCAGGTATCGGGAATGCTGTTTCTGGCGCCGCCGGCTGTATGGATCTGGGTTGGCTTTAAGCTGAAGGAAAAGCCTACATTCTCACGGATCCCATTAGCCGCCTGGATAATGGCCGAAGCAATCTCGATGGCATTGACGCCCAGAAATGGCCTGGATCCGTGAGCTGTTTTCCCCTTTATGACAATGTCGACAAAATAGGCAGCACTATGGGCAACCCCTGCCGCCGCTTCCCCTAACACAGCGTCCTGGGAGGGACGCAGATGCACTGCAACCATCTCCTGAATCTCTGAAAATGCTCCGGTCTGGGCCATCACATATGCCCCCTTCCCGCTGACTTCCTCTGCCTGCTGGAACAGAATATACAGCTTTCCCGTCCGGATTCCCCGCCGGACTGCCTGCTTTGCAGCCGTAAGAACCATGGTACAATTGGCATCATGGCCACATGCGTGGATGGCTGTGCTTTCTCCGTCTATCTCAAAGGGAAGGGCATCCATATCCGCCCTCAAGGCCAGTGCCGGCCCCGGTACACCGCTGTCAATCACACCGAGAATACCGGTATTGCCTATATTTCTCTTTACCTGGTATCCCAGTTCCTCCAGACAGTCTGCCAGATAGGCGGATGTCCGGACCTCGCACAATCCCAGCTCCGGCATACTGTGGAGCTTGTCAAAATTTGTCTTAATAAATGAATCCATATGTTTCTCCTCTCTCATAAACAGGTGATTTTTGTTACCCCTCTCCTCCCAGCTCCACGGCCAGATTCCGCAGCCATCTTTTCTGGCGGTAGCGGATATAGCCTACCACGGCCTTGTAGAATTCCTCTGACAGAACCATGGCATACACAATGTAAATGGGCTGATGCAGGATGAGACCGCCCAAAAACGCCATGGGGATCCCGATGGCCCACACGCCGCTTGTGTCGATAATCAGGCATACCTTTGTGTCGCCGCCGCTGCGCAGGACGCCAACGATATTAATAAAATTAAAATTCTTAAAAGGCATGTACAGGATGAATACCAGCAGGCACAGGTTTACCGCCCGGGCCACCTGGGGAGTGATCCGATAGAGCCCGATTACATGCCAGCGGATGCCGTAGCAGATGCCCATGGCCGCCAGGGTCGTAAGGGCCGACAGAATAAAAAACTGTCTGGCGTACCGCTCCGCCTGCTTCAGTCTCCCGGCTCCCATCTCGTGGCCCAGGATCACGGCTGTAGCAGCGCTTAATCCCTGGAACAGCACCACCACAATATCCTGGATCGTGGTAGCGATGGTGATAGCAGCTACCGCGTCGTCTCCCATGCGTCCGTAGGCCATGGAATAGACCGTGGTTCCCAGTCCCCACATGAACTCGTTGGCAATCACCGGCGCGCAGGTGGACACAAACTGGTGAAGGAAGGCCCTGCTAAAACCAAACATTTCACGGATCCGGCAGGCCAGAGGAGTCCTGGTCAGATAGACCACCAGCAGCATGACTGCACTCTCCGCGACCCGCGCCGCCAGGGTAGCCGCAGCGGCTCCCGCCACACCCAAAGCCGGCATCCCGAATTTTCCGAAGATCAGGGTGTAATTCAGCAGGATATTGATGAGGATGGCCATACAGCTGGTAGCCACCGGCGCCTTGACCCGTCCCACGGAACGCATCATAGCCACATACACATTGGTGATGGCGATGAAGGGATAGGACACGGCAGCAATGGGCAGATAGGTGGCGCCGAGGGCGATGGCATTCTCGCTGGTGGTGAATATCCGCATCACCAGCTCTGGTCTTGCGATGCTGGGTACCACAAAGAACAGGGAGCCCAGTCCGGCGATCATCAGGGCGGTTCCCAGAACCTTCCGGATATTTTTCAGATCTCTGTTTCCCCAGTACTGGGCGGCCAGAACCCCGGAGCCGCTGACCACGCCGAAGACCAGCAGGGAAAATACGAAGAAAACCTTGTTGGCCAGCCCCACCGCCGCCACAGCCGTCTCTCCCAGAGTCCCGATCATCAGGGTATCCACCAGGTTCACAATGGTGTTCAGCATGCCCTGCATGGCTACCGGCAGGGCAATGGTCACCGCCTTTTTAAGGAAGGTCCGGTCCTGGAGCATTTCTTTTGTATCTCTAAACAGTTGTAACATATTCCGGTACTCTCTTCTTTTCTTTTTTGTCTTGAAGCAGAGATAGTTTACCATATAGATTCCTGATTGACAATCAGTATTTTTCAGCAGGACAGCGCACCGGGTACGCAGCCTTGTCTGGACTATTACATAAAAGAACTGCCGTCCACACCGGGCAGCAGTTCTTTCTCTTGAGGAATTTTGCCTGTATTCACCTATTTCAAAAATGCTCCAAACAGCACACTTCCAAGGATCAGTACGATCCCGCCGCCGAGACGGGAAGAGAGCTGGGCGTAAGCGATCAGTCCCATCCGGTTGGAGGCACCCAGCACAGCCAGATCACCGGAACCGCCGCGGTTTGCCATACATAAGCCTGCGGTGATGGCTGAATCGATGGGGAAGAAGCCCACCAGGTATCCGACCACGGCGGAACCAAGAATCGCACCCACCACAATGGCCAAAGCAATGGCTACATTTCCCAGAGTGATGGCCTGGGCAAGCTCAATGATATTGGTATCCACGCCAACCCCCACCATGATCACCAGAACCAGGTTGCCGCTGAAAAAGGACTGCAGCTTCTTTGCCGCCGCGCGGACATTTTCCGGAACAATACCGGCTGCTGCTACTATGGCCACGAAGATAATCATGTAAGCAAACTGATGGATCGGGGTTCCAAAAATCTCAGGAAGAATGGCCTTTGCAAACAGTCTTCCCAGGGCATAGAAGCCGATAGCCAGGAAAAAGGCGCCGCCCAGGTCTTTCATGCTGACCGTAACCTTCTTATCCTCGCTTGCGAAATCACCTCCGGAACGAATCAGCTGGGTGCCGTCTCCCGTAAGGGCTGGTCTGGCCTCTCCAATCTTCCGCAGAACAGCCGCAGTAAGAATGGCAAAAATATTAGCAATCGTCAGAATCGTGATAGCAAAGGAATAGTAGTTTGCCGCCGCGTCGCCGGTCACCGTCTCATAAATCTGGCTTAAGGGGACAGCTCCCGCGCCGTTTCCGCCGCCCATGACCGGAAGCACATATTTCAACATGATATTCACCGGATTAACTCCGAAGGGAAGTCCCACAAGGATTCCCAGAAGGGATGCGCCTGCCAGACCGCCGAAAATGGCCGGAATATAGCCTGCAAAGGAACGGATCAGAAGCTTTCTGTCCAGTGCCAGGATAGAGCCTGTGATCAGGAAGATGATGAAGAAGGACAGGAAATCTGCATCATCCATAATCATGATCATGCCTTCTGCATATTTCTCCGGAACAAGCTTATAAGTAAACAGACATGCGGATACCAGGAACGTAAGCACCAGACCACCGCCGATGTAGCTGTTCCAGAAGGGGATACGCTCGCCGACCTCATTGCAGATCAGACCGATGGACAGCATCAGGGCAAAGCACCCTGCCAGATCCGCGGAAAGAGCCCCTGTTGCTGCTGCCGCGATGACAATCACTGCGATTCCCCCTGCCAGCCACCAGGGCATACCAAATGTTTTCAGTGTGAATCCTTTTTGTTCTGACATAGCCTATACCTCCATTATGTAAGTTTTCACCGGGGCAGGGAGAACCCTCCGGACCTTTTCTGCTGGACGGGTTTCCTGCCGCTTTTCATAATGAAAGTATAGGACTCCAGCCTTACAGGGAACATGGTGTTTCCTTACACTGGATTAAGATTTTTCTTACAAAATGTTAAGGTTTCCCAGTCACAGGTATAACGGCAGCATTTTCAGACTCCAACGCTTTTTAGTGCCTCCAGGATCATGGAAATGGACACCGGCTTCTGGATGCAGCCGTCCAGGATTCCTCTCTGTCTGGCTTCCACCAGTTCCCGGGTCACCTGGTCTGCCATGACAATAATGGTCATATCCGGGTATCTTCCACGGACCGCCATACAGAAATCCACGGCACTCTCTCCTCCAATCTCCTGCTCGGTCACCAGGGCATCAAAGGGAGCCCCTTTTTCCTGGCGCTGTGTTCCTTCTGTTCCCTCCAGAAGCTGCCGCGCGTCCTCAAATCCCATCTGGCACTCCATGGCTATGGAGCACCGGTCTGCATCCTTTTTCAGAAGCTGCAGTACCTTAGGGTTGTCATCCACCACAAGAAAACCCAGACGCGGCGCCTGTTCCGGGCCGGGGCCAGCCAGAAAGCCCGTTCCCTGGAAAGTCCGAAAATCCCCATCCTCTATACCTGCTCTTTGTTCCGTTCCCTGCCCATTGACCGGCAAATAGACGGAAAACGCTGTCCCCTTTCCCGGCTCACTCTCCACATAGAGTCCGCCCCTGTGGGAACTGATGATCTGCTCCACCAGCGCCAGACCCAGGCCGGTGCCTTTGCCGCCCTTCTTCGTCGTGAAAAAGGGATCAAAGATCTGATTCATGACTTCCCGGCTCATGCCACAGCCATTATCCCGGATCTCTATACACACATAATGATCCCAGTTATCCGAGACCGGGGACAGATGGAGGTTTTCCTGGTCTAAGTCTGCCAGTTCCTGCCGGCCGCAGACCTTTGCGTGAATCAGGATTCTGCCTTCCTTATGGCCTATGGCATGGATCGCATTGACGCAGATATTGAGGATCACCTGATTCATCTGGGTTTCATTACAGAGAATGTATGCTCCGTCCAGACGGATCTCTTCACTCAGGACTACATGGGAGGGACAGACGGAACGGACCATCTTCAGCGCGCGGGTCAGCATCCGGGCGGCATCTGTATTCTTATAAGCCGTCTCCATATTCTTGCGGCTTAAGGAGGAGATCTGCTGGATGATCTCCTTTGCCTTGGCTGATGCCTCGTAGATCTCCAGGGCATTGTCATAGCTTTCGGAATCCTCCTCCAGCTCCATCATCAGCAGGTCCGCATAGCCCATGATGGGAGTCAGCAGATTGTTGAACTCATGGGCAATCCCCCCGGTCATGGTTCCCATAATCTGGAGCCGCTGCTGGTGGGCAATGGTCTCCTCGCTCCGGTGCATTTCCTCCAGCAGACGGTTCAGCTCCGTCAGATAAGCGATCTGCTCGGTATCCCTCTGCTGCTGCAGCATCATGTGTACCATATAGACAGCCATGGCAGCCATCACCAGGAAAAAGACCATGAACAGGACAAGAAGCCGGAGCACGCCCCTGGCAACCGGAATATAGATATCATTATAATCCATCACCGCGCTGAGGATCAGAAAATCCTCCCCCAGCTGCACCGGACAGTAGGCACTGATCTTGCGGACCCGCGGATAGCCTTCCTCTGTCCACCAGTAGGAGTCGTACTCCTCCACGCCTTCCCGCCCCTCCTTCTGGTGATCCGTCATGATCCGCAGGCTTTCCAGATCCACTCCCTCATACATCTCCATCCGGCCATGGATCACTTCGATCCCCCACTGGGCCCGCTCCGGGTGCATCAGGATAATCCCATTTCTGTCCTTGAGCACCATATAGCCATTGGTCCCCACCTGCAGCCGCTGCATCATAGCCTGATAGTACTGCTCCAGATCCAGCAGCAGGGAAATGGCTCCGTCCCCTGGGATCTCCATCCGGAGAATCAGGTATTTCTCCCCGTCATCCATCTCTGCCATACGCAGACTCCGGCCCGAATCAATCCGGCTGATGGAATATACCTGCTGCAGATGGAGATGCCGGACGCTTTCCAAGACCCTTCCCCTCTCATCCTCCACCATCACATCCCACACCATGGTCTGGTGGCTGTCCACATACTCTGTCAGGAAATGTCCCTGATCCCCGGCCGGTTCCTCCCCAAAAAGCCGTTCCTGGACAGCCATCCGGTACAGCCCCTCCAGATCCTCCACATAATCCCGCAAAGATACCTCCATACTGTCCCCAAGACTCTGAACTGTCAGAAGCATCTGCTGCTTCTGGGTATCTATGACGGAATCCCGGTATTCCTTCCAGATTCCGGTTCCCACACATATGGCTGCTGCCAGCACCAGGACCAGTACTGGGGTCAGGATCCAGCCAGCGCGCTTTCTCTCCTTTGTTTTCTTTGTTTTCTTTGTTTTCTCTGTTTTCTTCCCTGTCTTTTCCATTCATGGTTCCCTCCGGCTTGTAACAGTTCAGTCCCCTGAACTGTTACTTCCTGTTGCTTCCTCTTTCTTAAATCGGATCCTTTACTTGACTAAAGCTTACCTTAAGACTATAATATTTTCAATAATAAATTCTATAACTTTGTGGAAACTCATTCAGACAGACGAAATCCAGACATACAGACCAGTCCCAAGGGAGGAAACACCATGGCAGACAAAATCCTGATCGTCGATGATGATCCGGCTATCCGCAAGCTTCTTGAGAAGGTCATGCACAGCAATGACATGGAGACTACTACCGCTGACAGCGGTGAAAAGGCGCTCCGGCTTCTGGCGGAACATACCTATGATCTGATCCTGATGGATGTGATACTGGGAGACATGGAAGGCTTTGAGGTGATCAGACGCCTCCGCAGCCAGGGTATCAAGACCCCGGTGATGATCGTCAGCGGACGCAACGAGGACTATGATTCCCTCTACGGTCTCTCCATCGGCGCCGATGACTATATCACCAAGCCCTTCCGCCCCGTAGTCCTGGGCGCCAAGGTCAAGGCCCTGATCCGCCGCAACCGGGACATGATCCTGGAAAAGCCAGACCAGCTGGAACGCGGCCCCTTCACCTATGATTACAATACCATGCGTTTCTACAAAAACGGAGAGGAAGTGATCCTCTCCACCCGGGAAGCCTCCCTGTTCCTTTTGTTCCTGCAAAATCCGGGCCAGATCTTTACCAAAGACATGATCTATGAAAAGATCTGGGGCACCAGTGTGGCCGTGGATGACAATGCCATCATGGTCTATGTCAACCGCCTCCGCGGAAAGATCGAGGCAGACCGGCAGAAACCGGTACATATTGTGACGGTGCGGGGACTGGGGTACCGGTTTATGGCGTGACCGTCCGGTGTCTGACAAGCGCCACTGGCGCCTGACAGGCCCAAAGCTTCCTGCCCCTGACACGTTTCAGGGGCAGGAAGCTGCCTTCATATATACCTCACTTTCAACCATTACCCTGCATTTCTTTTTAAAGCAGGCAATCCCGTATTTTAAAATCCTGTGGCACCCGGCTCTCTTTAGCTCTGCTGTATAGCCGTCTGCCTCAATCTGCTCCAGGGCTTTCTGACAAAGGTATCCCGGATACTGACGGTTCTGTTTAAGTAAGCGTGAAACAGCCGTTCCACCTCTTTCGCGTCCCCCTTCTCAAGAGCTGTGCAGAATTCCCGGAGAGTCTCCCCATCCCTTCTTACCTTCTCCTTAAACATCACCATGATCTGCTCTGTAAAGATATTCCGGATTTCCATGTTGGGAATTGCCAGATGAAACCTTTTCCCATCCTCCTTTCCCCTCCGGGTCAGATAGCCTGTTGTAAAGAGCACACTCCAGATGTGGTCCACCGAATCATACAGGCTGTCATAGGTCAGCTCTTCATGGATCTCTTTGGTCACACATTCCCCGGCTATAAGAGTTTCCAGATCTCCCTTTGCCAGTCCATTGTCCATCTGCTCTAAAAAATGTCTGACTACATCATTGCCGCTTGTATTGGACCAGTAATCCTTTGGGGACATATCCGGTTCGTCAATCAGCTCATCACAATAGTTAATCACGTCCCATGGACAATATACGTCCACGTTTCCAAACCGGTATCCGTCATACCAGTCCTTCACTGCATCATACCTGTTCTCCAGGCCATAGTACTCCAGCATGGTCCTGACCTCTGCATCCGTGAAGCCGAAGTATTCATCGAAACGCACTGTGGTAATGGAACATATTTTAGGATTGTTCAACCCCGTAAAAACACTTTCCTTAGCAACCCGCAGACAGCTTGTCAGTACCGCAAAGTAGAGATATTCGTTGGATTTAAGCGCCTGGTCAAATATACTGCGGACAAGGGTAACCATCTGCCGGTAGTATCCTCTGTCACTGGCCTTTGCCAGAGGCACATCATATTCATCGATCAGAATGATGACCTTCTGATTATAATGCTTTTGCAGAAGTCCGGCCAGCATTCTTAAACTGCCGGACAAGACAGAATCCGGCATAATATAATTTCCCTGATTCGTTTCATCTACCATGGTAAGCTGATGGTATAATTTCTTTTCTTTATCTGTCAGCAGTCCGCTTTCCAGCAGAAACTGGAAACGCATCGCCTCATTTCCTATGGCCGAACAGATCATGGCGCGGGCTGATGCAAAATCATTCCCATCTACACCTTTCAGGCTTACCGACACAACCGGGAATCTGCCCATATACTGGTCACACAATTCCTTTTCCTTTAAAATCTCCAGCCCGTCAAAAACCGTTTTATCTCTGCCGACTTCAAAAAAGGCCTTCAGCATACTCATATTCAGGGATTTGCCAAATCTCCGGGGCCTGGTAAAAAGGTTCACTTTTCCCCATCTCTCCAGCAGATCACGGATCATCCCTGTCTTATCCACATAGTAAAAATCTTCTGTACGGATTTCCTCAAAGTTCTCGATCCCCACCGGAAGCTTCTTCCTTCTGTCTGTATTGCCCATCTGCCATCACGCCCCTTCCCAAAGCTATTTTGTATTCTTGTACAGATTCTGCCATGGATGATATCTTGCGGTTTTCAACTACACGTAACAGTTCAGATACCCCTTGAACTGTTACGGCATCTGCCCATAAAAATCGCTACGCGATGGGGCAGATGCCCTCTGGCCACTACGTTTTCGCACGGTCAGCGCAGCGAGTGCGCAGACCTGTCTGAACTGTTACAACTGCACATCTGCTTCATCCTTCAATTCCTCCAACAAGCCATATAATCTCTGAATCTGCCCTTCCTCCAGCTTCTTTTTCCCGCAAAACTCTGCCACAATATCCTCCAGGGGAAATCCAAATTTTCTGACAAACATATGTCTCTCAAGGGCTGTCTGATATTCCTTTTCTTGAATTGTAAAAATGTATTTCTGATGGCGTCCCTCCTTAATGCTGGATATATAGCCCTTTTTTGTGATGTTATGCAGAATGACTCTTTTTGTTTTCAACGCATGCTGAGGAAAATTTTCATATAATTCATTGCTGGAAATACCATCCGGATACCGCCAGATTACATTCATATATTCCAGCTCTGTTGCAGACAGCCGCTTTAGGCCGATCCCGGCTAGTACCTCCTCTGGTTTTTTCGCCATGGCACTTTCACCACCTTTCAAATTTACATTATACACTGTAAAAGTAAATTTGTCACCCCATAAGCTTTGCCGGAATATCCTCATACATAACCAGCCGTAACAGTTCAAGGGGTATCCTTCCTGTCTATCCGGCAAATCAGGAGTACCCCAGTTGAAATACAAATACATGTTTGAAGTTGCCTTCATTTTCCCGAAGGGTTTCGGTCAGTCCGCAGCAGCCGCCAGACGCGATCAGACTGCTGCACTGGGAGAGCAGGTTCAGTGTACAAAGATACTCTGCCCCCAGCCGGAATCCCTCACCCTCCTTTTTCTCCTTGTGCAGCTCTACCAGCACATGCCCTGGCTCGATCCGGTAACGCTCCTGATCCGTAAATGAAATAAGGTCCCCATACGCCTCCTTCATCCGCAGGCAGACATCCGCATCCTCTGTAGACAGAAAGATCTGGTCAAACTCCCACTCCCCTTCCACTTCCTCTATCTTTTCTATCACCTGCTCTGCAGTCGCTTGTCTGGCATGGCCCGGAAAAGGATTATGGATATAATCCGTCCCCCGGATCAGCACCCCCAGTGTCCGTTCTGGATGGTGAAGAAACCGCTCCCTCCGTTCCTTTATGTAGTTTTCTACCCGTTCATTAAAGAGACCCCGCGGCCATAAAAGTTCACAGCCGACAGATACCTCATCCATAATTCTCCGCAGAACGTTCTTAACCAGAAACATGTTGGGGGAAAGAGCCAGATAACTGCTTTCCCGCACTTCCTGAAGCGAATATGTACTAGAGCGTGTTTGAAAATTCATTCCTGGCATCTGCACGCCCCACTTCGCGGTAT
>CAJTOW010000051.1 GCA_910577655.1 uncultured Lachnospiraceae bacterium
TACAGACGCCATCAGCCGGGTCACCACCGGAGAGACCGGCGCCACCGAATTTCCGGTTGACGGAAAGAATATGCTGGTGGCCTTTTCACCTATCCGTGGCACCCAGTGGTCCCTGGTGATCCAGATTCCAAAGTCAGATTACAGTCACCTGATCAACGCCGCCATGATGGCGGCAGTCCTTTCCACCCTGGCGGTGCTGGCATTGTCCATACTGCTGGTGCTGCGGCTGTCCAGATCCATTTCCCATCCGGTAAAAAGTGTGACAGACCGGATGGTGGCCCTTTCCGACGGAGATCTGCATACCCAGGTATCCCTTGTCCATTCCGGGGATGAGCTGGAGGTGCTGACCCGGACCCTGGATGCTACCACAGACAGCATCAACCGCTACATATCCGATATCCAGCAGGTACTGAACCAGGTGGCAGGCGGCAATCTGCGGGTGAAACCCCAGGTAGATTACAAGGGAGACTTTGCACTGATCCGCACCAGCCTTCACACCATCATCCAGTCCATAAATGAGACCATCACTGATTTTGGCTCCGCTGCCGTCCGGCTCACGGACATGTCAGAGGAACTTAACGGACAGTCCAGCCAGCTTCATCAGGCTTCCATGGAACAGAACCAGTCTACGGAGGCACTGGTTCTTGAGGTTTCCCATGTAAAAGAGCAGCTGTCCAGTGTTGCCGGCAGCAGCGGTCAGACCCGCACCAAGACCGAAGAGATCGCCAGACAGATCCAGGAAGCCAACCACCAGATGACCGCCTTGTCCGGTGCCATGGACAACATCAGCTCCAATGCCCAGGAGATTACCAAGATCGCCAAAGCTATCGAGGATATTGCTTTCCAGACCAATATTCTGGCCATCAACGCTTCTGTGGAAGCTGCCCGGGCCGGAAGTGCCGGGAAGGGGTTTGCTGTGGTGGCCGATGAGGTAAAACAGCTGGCTTCCAAGAGTGCCGAGGCTGCCCAGAATGCTACAGACATGGTTACCAGCACCAGGGCCATCATCCAGAAGGGTGTAGAGCTGACTGCTGACACAGCCAGTTCTCTTCAGGCGATTTCCTCAGTCTCCGACCAGATCAGCGCCATCTCCGACCAGCTGGTAATTGCCGTAAAGGGCCAGGAAAGCGCTCTGGCCATTATGGAAGAACGGATCGATGCCATTTCCGCCATTGCGGACCGGAACCTGCAGAATGCCACCGGAACAGAGCATTCCAGCGGACTCCTGGCAAGAGAGGCCGAAGCCCTGGCCGCCCAGGTGAAAAAGTTTGTTTTAAAGGAGGAACATGACAGATGAAAAAGATATTGTGTCTGACTCTGCTTCTGCTGACGCTGGTGTCCCTGACAGCCTGCGGGAACAAGAACGAACTCCAGGACGGCTACTATACTGCCCAGGCTGCCAGCTTCAATTATGGATGGAAAGAATACATTACCATTATGGTCAAGGGGGGAAGTATCGTCTCTGTGGAATATAATGCCGAGAATCCCAGCGGATTCATCAAAAGCTGGGACAATGCCTACATGCAGACCATGCTCCATTCCAACGGTACCTACCCCAACGAATACACCCGCAATTATGCCGGACAGCTTCTGGAAAAACAGCAGGGCGGCACCAGTATTGATGCCATAACCGGAGCCACCTCCTCCTGCAGCTCCTTCCAGAAGCTGGCAGCCGCCGTGCTGGAGCAGGCAAGACAAGGGGATTCCAGCATCGTGTTTGTCGATACTTCCCATTAGGGCAGCCCCCCAGAGGAATCCGGACGCTCTTATTCTTTCCTTATCCGGAATAACCTCTGGGGCAATTCAAACACCACCACAATCCCCAGCACAATGGCCACGGCTGTCTTGACCGCCGCAAAACCATGGGCCAATGCCAGCTCCTGCTGATCCATCTCTTCGTCACACATATGTATCTTGTTTTTCCTCTCAGCAATTGTTGGATCGGTACCAAATTAAGTATTATTATACCAGACGCCTTCTTCTGGAATTCCTGCAATAATTATGGATGCTGTTCTGCATAATAGCCTACTTTTAGCTTTTCTCGCTCTTTATTCCCGATGGCTGAGATGATCTGTGCAATCTGTTCCTGGTCGGCACCAGCCAGTTCCAGAAACCGGCAGCCGTATTCGAATACAGACTCACTCTTTTCTGCTATACGCAGCACCTCACAATAAAGGACAACCTCTGATTCGTTATCAAGAACCCTTACCTTCAGCAGGAATCTCTCTCCCTTGTGATACCGGTATGCGGAACGGATACTGACTCCGCCTACACTGATATTCAGCAGCCTGCACTGCCTTTCCACCACGATCCCGTCTTCTGCCGCCCCAATCACGGCATCCATATCCGTATTGAGACGGTAAAACGTGCGTTCATTCTCAACCCTGGTAACTGTCAGTTCCTCTATACGCCATACATGCTTATGTTCCGGAGTAAGAAGCCCCTCCATATAGACCGCTTTTCTCTCATGATCATTGTATCCCCTTAGTCTTACATACATGTGTTCTGTCATAGGAGCGGTTTCTTCATCCAGAACGATCTCCCCATCCGAACATTGGCGAAGCCTGGCCGCCCCTTTATAGGGCTCCTGCAGGTCCCCAATGAAAAGCAGCTGTCCCCTGGGTGTTTCTACGATCACCCGCATGCCGGAATATATCTCCAGCTCCTTGATATCGGCTGCTTTTCTCTCTTTTCCGCTTGTATCCTCTTTCTTTTTAAACATATCAAGTGATTTCACGTTATACCCTCTCTGTCCTTTAACCAGTCCCACCCTGCCTCTTTTGATTTTCTATTCTATCATATTCCATCCTGTTTTTCCATGATTTTCTGAACATATTCGGAAAAGGTGTAACACATTTGTCACATATCCGGTCAATGCCGTAATCCCAAAAAGATAAATCTTTACATTCACAAACTGCAGCATGAACCCTTTTAAAAAAGAGGCAGATTTCTCTTTGCAATCTCCGTCTGGCCGGCTCACAGCGATATGGACTGCCAGCCAGAGGATATAAGCAGCTCCTACATACTTCATTATCCCCAGCACATCCGGCAGCAGCGTGCTCACCCCATAGACAAATACCGCGCAGATCATCTGCACCACATAATACCCGGAGAATATACCGAAAAACAGCGGAAGCCCTTTCTTCCATCCATAATTCGTCACGGTATTTAAAGCCAGGATATTACCCGGCCCCGGCGTGAATGCATTAATAACAGAATAAACAAAAAAATTACCTATCACATAGTTTGGCATAATAACGCCTCCACTTATGATTGTACAGCGGAATGCCATATGATAGGTAATACTGATTACTTATGCATTTTCCACAAATAGGCAGCGTATCGCATTCAGCACCGCAAGAATCATAACACCTACATCCGCAAAAATAGCCAGATACATATTTGCGATTCCCACAGCTCCCAATGCAAGGCAGGCAAATTTTACCACAAGTGCCATCGTAATATTCTGGTAAACAATCCGCAGACATTTCCTTGAAATCTTGATTGCCTTTGCAATCTTGATCGGATCATCATCCATCAGAACAATGTCAGCCGCTTCGATTGCCGCATCTGAACCCATTGCGCCCATGGCAATACCTATATCCGCTCTGGAAAGCACCGGTGCATCATTGATACCGTCGCCAACAAATGCCAGCTTTGCTTTGTCCGGCTTCACCCGCAGAAGTTCTTCTACCTTTTCTACCTTGTCAGCCGGAAGAAGCTCACTGTAAACCTCGTCAATCCCAAGTGAGGCAGCAACCTGGTCTGCCACTTTCTTTGCATCCCCGGTCAGCATGACTGCTCTTTCTACACCTGCCTTCTTTAATTCAGCAATAGTCGCCTTGGAATGAGGCTTGATAATATCGGAAATCACAATATGTCCTGCATATTTCCCATTGATTGCCATGTGGATAATCGTTCCGGTCTGGTGACAGTCCTGGTAAGGAATGTTCAAGTGTTTCATCAGTTTGTCGTTCCCGGCGGCAACCTCCATACCGTCTACTTTTGCAGTCACCCCATTTCCGCTGATTTCCTGTATATCCGCAACACGGGTTCTGTCAATCTCTTTTCCATATGCCCGCTGTAAGCTCCTGCTGATCGGGTGGGAAGATGCGCTCTCTGCAAGAGCCGCATATTCCAGAAGTTTCTCATTGTCTATGGTGGAGTGATGAATACCGTTTACTTCAAAAACACCCTTTGTCATGGTTCCTGTTTTGTCAAAAACAACATACCTGGTCTGTGAAAGGATTTCCAGATAGTTGGAACCCTTTACCAGCACGCCCTCCTTGCTTGCTCCTCCTATTCCTGCAAAGAAACTCAAAGGAATACTGATAACAAGAGCACAGGGACAGCTGATAACAAGGAATGTCAACGCCCGGTAAATCCATACGCCCCAGTCAGCAGACAGTCCCATAAAAAGCATTCTGACAGCCGGAGGAAATAGCGCCAGCACCAATGCCGAATAGCAGACAGCCGGAGTATAGACTTTCGCAAACTTCGAGATAAAATCCTCTGATTTTGATTTGCGGGAGCTTGCATTTTCTACCAGATCCAAGATCTTGGAAACCGTAGATTCTCCAAACTCTTTTGTTGTCTGTATCTTCAATACCCCTGTCATACTGATACATCCACTGATTACCTCATCACCAACCTTTGCCTCTCTGGGCAGACTTTCTCCGGTCAATGCGCTGGTATTCAGGCTGGAAGCTCCCTCAACAATTATTCCGTCAATCGGCACTTTCTCACCTGGCTGTACAACGATCACACTGCCAATCCCAACCTCGTCTGGATCTACCTGCTCTAATTTCCCATTTCTCTCAACATTTGCATAATCAGGACGAATATCCATCAGGTTACTGATATTGCGTCGGCTCTTGCCCACAGCATAGCCCTGGAACCATTCCCCGATCTGGTAAAACAGCATAACGGCAATGGCTTCCAGATAATCACCGTTTTCATAAACAGCAAGCGCTATCGCCCCAATGGTGGCTACTGCCATCAGAAAACTTTCGTCAAATACCTGGCGGTTTCTGATGCCTTTTGCCGCTTTCCTTAAAATGTCATATCCGATGATAAAATAATTGATCAGATAGCAGGCAAAGCGGATCCACCTTCCTGCAAAAGGAAATAAATAGCTGTCAGCCGTATCAAACATCTCTGCTGAAACAACCTGAAGTGCCAGTAAAATTCCTGCGCTGATCAATATACGGATCATCATAACCCTCTGTTTTTTTGTCATACCATCCTTGCGGCTGCCGACAAAAATAAGAAGTACGGCGGCCATTATAATAACAACTGTCAGCAATATGCTGATTACTAATTCCTGCATGGTAAAATTTCCTTTCAAAATATGCTTAACTGTTTAATTGTTTCCGATAAAAAGACACCCCAAAACTGCAGCCGGGCATTTTCAGGGTGTCACCTTTTCATGGGCAGCTCTGGCTTACAGGAAAATCTCGCAGTCCGGCTCCACTTTCCTGCAGGCATCCAGCACATTCTTCATAACATCTTTCGGCTCCTGCCCTTCATCAAATTCCACGATCATCTTCTGTGTCATGAAATTGACCGTTGCGCTCTGTACTCCTGCTGTCTTACGTGCTGCATCCTCCATCAGATTTGCACAGTTGGCACAGTCTACCTCGATTTTGTAAGTCTTTTTCATTGCAAAAGTCCTCCTTGCTTTTTATGATTTAATAATTAAGCACTTGTTGAATCATCTTGGCTGTAGTATAATACGCATGAAGGCAATCGTCAATAGCTCTGGTGCATTCCCTCCCAAATGGGCGAAAAGTATTTCCATTTAGGCGAAATGCAGATGAAAAAGAAAGGAAAACAATATGGACCATATGAAATTGCCACACCAGCACGGAGAAGGACCGCAAACCGCGCTGATCCAGAAACAATTAGACCATGTAGATTATTTCCAAACCGTAGCGGAAGTTTTCAAACAGCTTTGTGACACCACCAGAATACGCATTTTCTGGCTTCTGTGCCACCAGGAGGAATGTGTCCTTAATATTTCAGACATGCTCCATATGTCAAGTCCGGCAGTGTCACATCATCTCAGGCCGTTGAAAAACAGTGGTCTGATTGTTTGCCGGCGTGAAGGAAAAGAAGTATATTACCGGGCCGCAGATACGCAGCAGGGCCGTCTGCTGCATCAGATGATTGAGCAGGTTATGGAAATCACCTGCCCCAAATTGTGAGGTCTGTCTTATGAATGATGAATTGATACAAATAAAGAATGATGTAGAGAACATTCAGCAAAAGACTGCAGGCACAGTTATTCCGCTTTATCCTGGTATAGAATTATGTTATCTGGCATTTTCAGCTGATTCTTTTTCCGTACACCATAAAGCAATGCCGCACATCATTCAGATCAACTACTGCAAAGCCGGACAGATTGTGTGGGAAATGAAAAGCGGAAACAGCATTTATCTGAATCCAGGTGACTTTTCCCTTCATACCATGAAGGCCTGTACGGATTCTGTGCTTACCTTTCCAAACGGTATATACCAGGGACTTTCCATCTATATTGATTTGCAGGAAGTTTCCAATCAGCCGCCTGAACCGTTAAACGGCAGCAATATCCTTGAAACCATATTACCCGAAAAATTCTGCTGGAATGACTCTCCTGTTTTTCTCGCTGGAAATGAACAGACAGAGAGTATTTTTTCTGCATTTTTCAATCAGCCGGAAAGCCTGAAACTGCCTTATCAGAAAATAAAGACTATGGAGCTGCTTCTTTATCTTGGAAAAACAGAGCTTACCTCCAGCCAGCAGTTATCCGAATACAAAACCGGACAGATTCGCATTGTCCAGGAAATCCACGACCAGTTGACCCGGCATATGGAGCAGCGAATCACAATAGAAGAACTATCCAGAAAATATCTGATCAACCCGACCACCTTAAAAACCGCCTTCAAGTCCATTTACGGAACTTCGATTGCCGCCCACATCAAAGAACACCGCATGGAGCAGGCCGCAAAAATGCTAAAAGAAACTGATAAAAGCATTGCAGAGATTGCACGGGCTGTCGGCTATGACAGCCAAAGCAAATTTACTGCGTCATTCAAAACATATTTTAAAGTCCTGCCTAAAGAATACCGCAAAAATGCACCCAGACTCATGCCTGGGTGTCTTATGAAAAATACATTTTCATTGTAACAGATACTTCCTTTTTGAGAAATAGGGACAATATAAATGAGAATTTCAGTTAATCTGTTTATAGCAAGGACGCAAAATATGGATGATATTGCTATGAATCAAGATTTGCGCTGAATGCTATGGTTTTGGATTATTGGAATAAAGGGATATAATACACTTTTTCAACCCCCAAATATAAAACCGCCAAGGTGTCAATCTTACCAAGGCGGTTTCATTTTAAATATTGAGTTTATATTCCTCAATCACACATGAATGACCTTTCTTCTCGTCATAACTGATTCCTACCAAAAGGATATTCCCCGTATATCCCTCCAGCCAGTCTGCATACTGTTTGTCTTTAATCTGAGCAATAGCACCTTTGGCTGACTGATTCCATTTCAATTCCACCACCAGAGCCGGTCTGTCCATATCCCGTTTTGGCAGGTACACCACATCCGCAAATCCTTTCCCTGATGGCAGTTCCAGAAGTGGATTCATATAATAAGCCTTTGCACTGTAATATGCCATTAGAACCGTACAAGTAAGGGAATTCTCATTGTTGTATTTGAGCATAGAAGCCGTTTCATTGTGAATCGCGGCCACTCCCTCGGCAACGGCTTCCCCATCCAGTTCCCAGGTGCTTTGAAGCAGCCCTTCCGAACGCTTCAGTGCCTGCACAAGACCATCCCATCCTCCTGCTTTTACGGACCTCATAAACTCTCTGGCAATCTCCTGGTTCGGGATAAATACTTCTGAAGTCTTTTCATCAAAGGACAAATATCCAAGGTGCAGCAACAACGTAAGCACATCATCCTTGCTTTTAAAGGTGGTCATATCATTTTGGCTGGTGGAGGGATCGATTTCGCAGCGCACATCGCTGAGCATACCAATCACAGATTCCTTTAACCCATCAAAATTCATGTCAATATAAATCTTCAAGGCCTCATATGTCTCCGTCCCGGTCCAATAACTCCGAAAACTTTTGCTGTCCATCAGTTCCGTTACAGCCTGGGGATTATAAATATGAAAATCTCCAATCAGATAACCGTCATACCACTTTTTCGTTTCTTCATAGTCTATGCCATACTTCCCGCAAAGAGTTTCCACTTCCTCCTCCGTAAAACCGAAGTATTCCGCAAAGGGCCCTGGATTCAGCATGGAAAATTCCTTAAAAATATTAATAGCCGAGTGTTCCCCATATTTCTTAATAGGAAGTATTCCAGTCATATATGCCAGTTCCACATATTCCGCACCTTTAAAAAGCCCTCGAAGGAAATCCAGATAACCTTTTTGTATCTCCTGCCGTTCTTTCGCAAACCGGAATACACAATCCCATTCATCAATAATAAATGTAAATCCTTCTTTTGTATGGGCATAGATCTGCCCCAGCACGCCAGGCAGACCATATTGATCTGCAACAAAGCAACCGCCATATTCCGTTTCCAGTTCCCGGATCACTGCTTCCTGTATCTTGTCGATAAAAATATCAAGATGGGATTCGTCAAAGAGGAAACGCTGGATATCCAGCCGTATTACATTATGCTGGTTTAAATGTGTCAAAAATGACTCCTCATTTTCAATTTTTCTGCTGACAAATAATTCTCCTGAATCACAGCCCTTCCCATAGTAGGCAGCAAGCATATCCGCAGCCATGGACTTTCCAAAACGGCGGGGGCGGCTTACACAGATATATTTTACTCTTGATCTATTGAACCTCTGGTTTATGAGAGCAATCAACTTTGTCTTGTCAATGTAAATATCATCCGTCACTGCCTGCCGGAACGCTTCGTTCCCCGGATTCAGATACAGTCCCATAAGATCTACCTCCTTATCCTGGCACTCCAATCCTCTCCAAATCAATTCTTATCACTGCTCTTTGAATGGGTATTCTCGCACATATATTACTTCTGGTTTCATCTTACCATAAAACTTGTGCTTGTGGCAAGATAATATCAGGAGCCCATTTCGTTTTGCTTTTTATCCGGGACATTTATGAGCACTTTATCTTTATTTCTTTCGTAAATAAAAAAGGATATCCAATGGAGAAATAAAGAAAACCAAAAAAACGGGAAACGAACGGGGAAAGCCGAATTATATAAACAAAGGCTCCTGAGGAAAACCCCAGAAGCCCTTAGTTTACTAGCTTTTTCAATTTTGACGATTTTTCAAATCTCAGTCTTCAACGCTGACGATCTCCTTCTTGTTATAAGAGCCGCAGGCCTTGCAGACTCTGTGGGGCATCATCAGGGCGCCGCACTTGCTGCACTTCACTAAATTCATAGCGCTCATTTTCCAGTTGGCTCTGCGTTTGTCACGCCGTGCCTTGGAAGATTTATTCTTTGGGCAGATAGACATGGTTTACACCTCCTTAAACTGTAAAATATATCCTGGATAACTGACATTCTCGGGTCAGACGAACTTTTGCCACAAGAGCAGGTCCCACAGTTCAAGTTCGTACCACATCTATTGCAGATTCCCTGGCAGTCTTCCTTACAAATAACTTTCATTGGCAGAGCTGACAATAGACCGTTACACAGCAGCTGGTCTGCACCCAGATTATAACAGCTCACATCGTGCTGTGCACCGGAATCCGGCTCACCCAGACCAGGCTCCTCCTTGATCTAAAGCTGAAACGGAGTCGGAACAGCGTCCAGATATCTGTCAAGTTAATAAGCATATTAATCTCCTAATACGCATCTATACCATTATACATAAGCAGATGATTTTTGTCAACATGATTTTGGAGAAAAAAGCCATATGTTATTTACAATGGTAATTTGTATACTGATATCATTTCCCGGCGGCCCACGCTTTTAATTCTAACACAAGTCTTTGAACTGTTGAAATATATCCTGGATCGCTGACATTCTCGGGTCAGGCGAACTTCTGTCACAAGAGCAGGTCCCATAGTTCAAGTTCGTACCGCATCGATTGCAGATTCCCTGGCAGTCCTCCTTACAAAGAACCTTCATTGGCAGAGCTGACAATAGTTCGTTACAGAGTAACTGGTCTACATCCAGATTATAACTGCTTACATAGTGCTGTGCATCGGGATCCTTCGCACGCTCTTCATCCGGCTCACCCAGATCAAGCTCCTCTTCGATCTGAATCTGAAACGGAGTGGGAACAGCTTCCAGACATCTGCTGCAGGGAATGCTCAGTGTAATCCCTGCCTTTCCCTCCATAAACAGCTTCCGGTCTCCCAGGTTACGGATACGGAGGGTAACCGGCTCCCTGGCAATGATATCGTAGACACTGCCGTCCGGCGCCCGGAACGTGTCCGGCCCGAAATCACAAGTATATGTCTTTTCCTTTCCTTCGGAGGAAAGCAGCTCTGTTAAGTTAATAATCATATTAATCTCCTAACCTGGACAAACCAGAATCGTACTGCACAGTATTTTGCTATTTTATACAAAAATTAATGTTTAGAGCGTGTCTGAAAATTGCTTTCTGGCAGATGTGCGTCACAGTTTGTGGGACGCCTTCGGTGTCCTACAAAGTGGAGCGCACAGCTACCGGAAAGCAATTTTCAGACACACTCTAGTGTCTCATTCGCACCTATGATGTCATGTATAAGTGGAGGGCCTCCACCGTCATGGCCTGGACTGCCCTGCAAAGAAAAAGAAGCTTTTTTCGTCATTATCATGTAGCCCCATATTTCATCTGCTACACAAATTATAAATAGTTATTGGAAAAAATGCAACATTTCCGACAAAAAAACAACAAAATACATCCCATCATTACTGTCTATAGATGGGGGGGATGTTTTGAGGGTAGCACGTCCCCTGTCAGGCGCAAGAAAGTTTACTGTCATAACACATAAAGGGACTATATACCCGTGTATACAGCCCCTTTACCTTCAATGAAATAATCCTATTATTCGGTAAGACGTCTGGTCTCCCGTGCGATAGCCAGCTCCTCATTAGTGGGAATCAGCATGATCTTTACCTTGGAATCTGGTGCGGAGATCACAGTCATCTTGCCTCTCACATCATTGGCCGCGTCATCAATCTTCACGCCCAGGTATCCCAGGTACTCACAGATCGCTTTTCTGCTGCTCTTGTCATTCTCACCCACGCCTGCGGTGAACGCGATAGCATCCACACCGTTCATGGCAGCGGTATATGCGCCGATGTATTTGGCTACACGATAGATAAATGCTTCCAGAGCCACCTCAGCCAGATGGTTACCGGATGACTTGGCTGCTTCAATATCACGGAAATCACTGGACACGCCGCCGCTCATACCCAGAACGCCGGACTTCTTGTTGAGGATATTCAGGACTTCGTTGACATCCTTGCCTTCCTTATTGCAGATATACTGTACCACAGCCGGATCCACGTCGCCGCTGCGGGTGCCCATGATCAGACCCTCCAGAGGAGTCAGACCCATGCTGGTGTCCACACACTTGCCGCCGATGGAAGCAGATACACTGGCGCCGTTGCCCAGATGGCAGACAATAACCTTGGCCTTCTCAGGATCCAGGTTGCCGAACTTGATGGCCTCACCGGAAACGAACATATGACTGGTACCATGGAAGCCGTAGCGGCGGACGCCGTATTTCTCATAATACTCATGGGGAATGGCATACATATAAGCCTTCTCAGGCATAGCCATACCAAATCCGGTATCCCACACAGCCACATTGGCCTTACCAGGCATAGCTGCCTCGCAGGCTTCGATTCCCATAAGGTTAGCCGGATTGTGCAGCGGCCCTAAGTCAAAGCACTCACGGATTACCCGCTTCACATCTGCATCTACCACAACAGACTCGCTGTAGGTGGTGCCGCCATGGAGTACTCTGTGCCCGATAGCCGAGATCTCGTCAGTGCTCTTGATCACGCCATGCTCCGGATTCTGGAGAGCGTCCATGACCAGCTCGATGGCGGTCTGATGGGTCGGCATATCCTTCTCAATCTCGACCTTGTCCTTGCCGGCCGGCTGATGGGTCAGCTTAGAACCGTCGATTCCGATTCTCTCACAAAGCCCTTTTGCGATCACGCTCTCGTCTTCCATATTGATAAGCTGGTATTTCAAGGAAGAACTGCCGCAGTTAATAACTAAAATTTTCATAATGAATATCTGCTCCTTAAATTAATATTTGGCAATATCTGTTACTATTTTACAATCTCGCCTTCAGCGTCTCTGGGGCAGGATGCCGCGTTGGACTCATCTGTATCAATATGCATAGCCAGAGCGTAAGAATCGCTGGCGCGGACTACTACATCACCGAAGATCAGGCTTCTGCCCTCGGTCTCAAGCTTTACGGATACGATATCACCATTCTTCACACCCAGCTGCTCTGCCTCTGCAAGGGTAGCATGGATATGGCGCTTTGCCACGATCACACCTTCGCTGATCTCGATCTCACCTTTGGGTCCGATGATTTTGCAGGCACCACTTCCAGCCAGATCGCCGGACTCACGGATCGGTGCTGCGATTCCAATAGAACGGGCATCAGTCATGGATAACTCAACCTGGGTCTGCTTTCTGACTGGTCCCAGTACGGATACGCCCTTTAACTCCTTCTTCGGCCCTACGACAGTAACACGCTCCTCGCAGGCAAACTGCCCAGGCTGGGACAGATCCTTCTTCCAGGTCAGCTCATATCCCGCCCCAAATAAGGTCTCCAGATCAGCCGGACTTAAGTGTACGTGACGTGCAGATGTTTCAACCATGAATTTCATAAACTTTCTCTCCTGTTCTTATACATTATTTAAATCAACCCCTCCAAACGGGCCGCCGTCCAGTCACGGCTGGACTATAATCTTTATTTTATTAGTTTTGTCCTGTTTTTTCAAGTACTTGTCTGGATTAATTTGCATTTTTTACAAAACAATGGTAACAGTTCAGACGGGCGGCAAATCACAGAAGAAAGTGCTTATGCAAACCTGCTTTTGGTTTGCATAAGCACTTTCTTCTGTGATTTGATATCGGGCTAACGCCCGAAGCTTCTTGTCCCCGACACTCTTCGGGGGACAAGAAGATGCCCCGTCTGAACTGTTACAAACAATGAATATAAAATTATTTTGCAATTATGTGAAATTCTATATATACTATATACAATAGAACTTAATGGTACAGCCTTTAGAAACATATTTGGGGACCGTTCATCTGACAGTCAAATCCCCCGCAGCAAGCTGACAAGGCATCAAACCTGCAGCGCAGCAGGCTGCAAGGTATTTGACCCTCGCGGCAGTCGCCAAATGCGCATGCGAGCATGCCCACTTGGCTCGTTGCTTCGAGCGAATAAAACAAGAAGGAAGAAATTCTATGAAAACTGTCGGAATCATCACAGAATACAATCCGTTTCATAACGGACACCGCTATCAGATCAGAAAAGCCCGGGAACTGACCGGGGCCGACTTTGTGGTGACAGCTATGAGCGGCGATTTCGTCCAGCGGGGCGAGCCGGCCCTTTTTGACAAATATACACGCACTGCCATGGCCCTGGAAGGCGGGGCAGATCTGGTACTGGAGCTACCGGTCCGCTTTGCCACCAGCAGCGCCGAGGATTTCGCCGCATGCGGCGTGGCCCTGCTGGACCGGCTTGGAGTGGTGGATCATCTGTGCTTTGGAAGTGAGCTTGGACGTCTGGATGTGCTGGAACAGACAGCGGATATCCTGGTCGCAGAACCGGACGGGTTCCGGGAAGAATTAAGGAAATGTCTGGCAGCAGGATACTCCTTTCCCAGGGCACGGGAAATGGCCCTTATGAAGGTTATGGAAGCCGGTGAAAGAAGATCTGATGACAATATGCTTTCTTCTCCCAACAACATCCTGGGAATTGAATACCTGAAAGCACTGAAGCGCCGGGATAGCCGGATCCAGCCCTTAACGATCCGGCGCAAAGGCCAGGGGTATCATGAGACGGCTCTGCCAGAGGAAAGCAAAGCACAATTTCCCTCTGCTTCTGCACTTCGCAAAGCTTGTCAGGATGCCTTTGTTTCCGGGACTTTTTCCCATGAAACATGGGTTCCGGTGTTTCCTGATGACTTAAGTCTGCTTCTTGATGCCCGCCTCCTGGAGCTTTTCCACCAGGGGACAGACCTGACCACATTTGCCGATGTCTCCCCTGAGCTTGCATCCCGGATCGGCCGGACCCTTCTGGACTTTGACAGCTTTTCCGGCCGGATCACCCAGTTAAAGACCCGGCAGCTCACCTACACAAGGATCAGCAGGACTCTGATCCATATTCTGCTTGGAATCACGGCAGAGGAAGTCTCTCTCTCCCGCAGCCGGGACTATGTCCCCTATATCCGTGTCCTGGGTTTTCGCAGATCCGCATCAGAGCTGCTGGGGCGGATCAGGCACAGTTCCCTTCTTCCCCTGATCACCAAGACAGCTGACGCTAAGAAGCTTCTGCCTGACCAGAGGGATATGGACATGCTGCGGCAGGATTTCCACGCCTCGCACATGTACCAGGCCCTGGTCTGCCAAAAAAGCGGGAGGAGAATGAGAAATGAGTATACCCGGTCGGTGGTCATGCTGTAATGGGCATCCCGGATTCCGGCCAGTGTGTTCATCTTCCTTTTCCATGTTATGAATATCTATGAGCGGCAGACACCTTCAACTCCAACATCCGTCATTTTTCCAGTGACTCCTCCTGCAGCTGGTCAAACCGGGCCATGCATTCATCCACTGTGGCCCCGGCCAGCAGTTCCCGCACTACCAGACACACATTGCTCCACTGCTCTACTTTCAGGCTGGCATTGGAACCCAGCACATAGACTCCCTCATTCACCCGGTCATTGAGAGGCTTCAAGGCGTCAATACAGTCTACCTGTATATTCTTTGAGGGGGAGATCACCTTGTTGGTCTCCGTGTAGATCTGGAGTGCCTCGTCGGAAAGCAGTACCTCCAGCACCTTCAGGGTATCGTCCAGATGCTCTGCCTCTGCGCTGACACCGAAACCGGTGATAGGAACCACCGGCATCTGGCCCCGGCTGCTGGGAAAGCCGATAACCTGCATGTTGAAATCCGCCTTTCCGTAGGCGGTATCCGCATTGGCCGCACCCCAGTAAGCCATGACAATGGGAGTCTTCTGGGCCAGAAAGTCAGGTCCCTCCCCCTCGATGGCCTCAGATACATAGGCTGTCTCTGCATCAATATAACCCTTGTCGATCAGCTCCTGAAGGAATTCAAATCCCGGGCGCATATAATCACTGAGCTTTGCCTCACCGCTGTTGATAGCCTGGATTTCCGCCTCCGTATTGTTTCCATTGTATAAATCGGCAAATCCGATGGCAAAGACGAAATTCTCCAGCCACCAGCGGTTGGCGCCGATGGGGGTCTCAATCCCGTTCTCTTTGAATACCCGGCAGCATTCCAGCAGCTCCTCCGGAGTTTCCGGCAAGGCAAGCTGGTACTTATCAAACATGTCTTTGTTCACAAAGAGTCCATAGGCCACCACCTCCTGGGGGATGGCCACCAGTTTTCCGTTGACAGTGTTGGCCACCTTGACAACATCCCGCAGATTCTCCACAACATCCAGGCCAGACAAATCCGCCAGTTTGCCTTCCGCCCCCAGAAGCTGGATGGAATCAGGATTCATCAGATAGAAATCATCCATATTGTTGCGGGCCCGGTCAACCAGCACCTCGTCGTAGGTCCGCTCCTGGTAATTCTCTGCCGTATAGGTCCGGTACTCCACGGTCACGCCCAGGCGCTCTTCCGCCATGGCCACTGTCTTGTCATGGGCGGTCCGGGCAGCATTCTCATCGTCCGGGTTGGATTTCTCCATAGGAACAAACAAGAGCACCACCCGTTCCGGGACTTCCTCCTCCATGGCCAGATTGATCTGGGAGGAATTTTTCTTTTCACAAGAAGTCAGGGTCACAGCCAGCGCTGCCGCCAGCACAGCCGCCAGCATCCCTTTTGTCGCCTTCGTTTTCCACATAGCCCGCATTCCTCTCTACTTCATGAAACAATCGAAACTTTCCCATACCTGTTCAGATTCCCTCTAAATGGGTGCATATTTTCCGCTACAGATATTTCCTGACAGTCTGCTTCAGCAGCGCCATATCAATGGGCTTGGATACATGGGCATTCATTCCGGCATCCATGGCATCCTTCACATCCTCCGCAAAGGCATTGGCAGTCATGGCGATGATGGGGATAGTGCCTGCATCCTCCCGGTCCAGGGACCGGATAGCCCTGGCCGCCTCATAGCCGTTCATCACCGGCATCTGGACATCCATTAAAATGGCGTCAAATTCCCCGGGCTGCCCCTGGGCAAAGCGGTCCAGAACCAGCTTTCCGTTCTCAAGAATCTCGCAGGAGGCTCCTTCCAGATCCAGCAGCTCGGACAGAATCTCCGCATTGATCTCATTGTCCTCGGCAACCAGGAACCGGCAGCCTTCCAGACTGCCGTCTCCGGCTTCCCCTGCTGGTTCCTCCCTGCCCGCTTCCGCCTGGACCTCCAAAATCTTCTCCTTAAAAGCAGACACGAAAAAGGGCTTGGAGAGAAAACCGTTGATTCCCACATGGCTGGCCGTATCCTCCAGACCATCCCAGTCGCAGGCAGTCAGAATCAGGATGGGCACATGCTCCGGCAGCATGGGGCGTATCTGTCGGGCGGTCTCAATACCGCCGGTCTTTGGCATTTCCAGATCAAGCAGGACCGCATCATATCCGTCTTCAGCGCTTACGGCCGTCCGTACCATATCTGCGGCCTCTTCCCCGCCGGTACAAGTATCCACCCGGACTCCGGTATTCTCCATCAGCATCCGGATGCTTTCCAGAATATCCTGGTCATCGTCCACTGCCAGAATCCGCGATACTCCATGGTCTTTCCAGAACTGCTCCCTGGCCTTCCCGTCTGCGGTCCGCAGCTCCAGCTCCACCCGGAACAGGCTTCCCTCTCCCACCTGGCTGGTAACGGTTATGGTTCCTCCCATAAGCTCCACAATATTCTTGGTGATGGCCATGCCCAGGCCTGTTCCCTGGACCTTGTTGGTGGTGCTGTTCTCCGCCCGGGTAAAGGCGTCAAAGATCACCTTCAGATACTCCGGCGTCATGCCATATCCGTTGTCCTCCACCTCAATGCGGATGTGCTCATACTGGCGGGATCTCTGCTCCAGTCCGATGATGCGCAGCCAGATCCTGCCTCCCTCCTGGGTATATTTCACCGAATTGGAAAGCAGGTTGATCAGAATCTGGTTAAGTCTTGTTTCATCGCCCACCAGTTCCTCATGCTTGACTCCGGTCACAGTCACTTCAAAGGACTGTCCCCTGGCTCTGGCCATAGGACGGATGATGGCATCCACTGACGCGATCATGCTGCTGAGACTGAACTCCCCGATCGTCAGAACCACCTTCCCGCTCTCGATCTTGGATACATCCAGCACATCATTGATCAGGCTTAGCAGGTGCTGGCCTGAGGCGGTGATCTTCTTGGTGTACTCCCGGACCTTCACGGGATTGTCTGCGTCCCTGGCCAGAAGGGTGGTAAAGCCCAGAATGGCATTCATGGGAGTACGGATATCATGGGACATGTTGGAAAGAAACATGGTCTTGGAGGTGTTTGCCACCTGGGCTGCCTGCAAAGCCTCCGCCAGCTGTCTGCTGTGGATCTCCCGTTCCCGTTCCCGCTCCCTGCGGATCCGGCCCTGCTGCCTCTCATTGCCGAAATACAAAACACAGCAGAATCCGAAGGCAAGCAGCATCACGGCCACCACCAGCAGGATATTCTGGTTCACGGTACGGCCCTCCTGCTGGACGGCTTCCACCGGTACATGTCCGATCAGATACAGGGAACCGTCATTGACTGCCCACATAAAGATCAGGGAGTCCTTGTTGCGGATGTCATGGTAGAACAGGACATTCTTTCCTTCTCTGATATTCCTGGCCACCTCCTCCTGGATCTCCGGTGCCATGATCCGGTTGGCACGGTAGAAATCCTCCAGATTCACATGACCCGCATCCCGCTCTCCTATTCCCCTTGGATTTAACACAAGCCGCTGGCTGGAGGTATCCATGATATAAAGCAGGGCATTGTTGTTGTAAAAACGTCCCGGCAGAGTCTCTTCAAAGGAAGTGTAAGCATATTCGGCATAAAAGGTGGCAATCTCCCTGCCGTCCTTCTCCACCGGACACTGGATGGTATAGGCCCAGGTTCCCATGGAATTGACATAGGATTGGGAAACGGGCAGATCCGCCACTGTCTTTCCGGCAGAAAAGTCCAGCTCCCGTGCGGAAAATACCTCTCCCACATTGGATACACCTTCCGTCTCTCCCTCCGGAACAAGGGAAAGGCGCACCATGGTCCGGTTCCGGTTATAAGTGCGTATGAAAGTGTCCGGATCATCAATTACAGAAAGCTCCCGGGCAATCATCTTCTGAAATTCTGCTTCTTTGCCGAGAACCGCTTCAATCGTTCCTTTAATCAGATCCAGACTCTCAGTTAAATTGGATACGGCAGATGCAGACATCTCCCGCTGGATCTTGGCAGAGACTGTATAGACAACTCCGCCAAGAATACAGAAAATAAGCAGGACGGGGAGCAGCAGGGCAATCCGGCGTCCTTGTATGGTTTGTTTTTGTTCTTTATTCATCATTGACAGAATACCCTGATTGTTGTTTCTATAAGGAAGCATCCCGCTAAGTGGTCATATATTCACACTAAGCTCGAAAATACCTCGCCAAGTGTTCATATTATACCATTAATATCCTATAAAGTCAAAAAGAACTGTCCCTTCACGATAACTCTGCAAACCGGAGCGTAACGGTTCAGATACTCCCTGAACTGTTACACCAAATTAATGGTCTTCTGTGATAAATCCAAATTTCTAAAACTGGAAATTCACTTAATTTTAACATATGTGGATTATCCTAAAAATGATTAGAGCGTGTTTGAAAATTGCTTTCTGGCAGATGTGCGTCACAGTTTGTGGGAGATGGCAGGAATGAATTTTCAAACACGCTCTGGCTGGCGTATCCGGACAGGGGATTCCGACGAAAACTTTATCGCATGGATCAATAAATGTTTACAGTAAATCCCGAAAAAGCCCGCAGAAAGCACAACAACCTTGCTTTCTGCGGGCTTTTTGTAAGCTATACTTTTATTCTGTCAGTCAACTAACAGATGTGCATTTTACGTAACAGTTCAGACACCCATTGAACTGTTACCGTTTTACTGCATCTCGTAAACGCCGTTAACGATCTTTACAGCCTTGGGAGCCTTGCCGGTCTCGCCAGCAGCATCCCAGGTCATCCCGTCTCCGGTCAGGCCGTCGATGGAGATCTCGGTCATAGCGGTCTTCATAGCATCGCAGATGGCGGAAGCATCCATATCAGCAGTGATGCCGGCCTTCTCGGCAGCGGCCTTGATAGCATATACCGCATCATAGGAATCTGCCGCGAACTGGTTTGGCTCAATGCCGTAAGCTGCTACATAGTCTGCTGTAAACTGCTTGCTGCCTTCCTCTGTTGCGGAGAAAGGAGTCAGAAGCATAACATCCTCAGCCAGAGAAGGGTCAAAGTTCTTTACAGACAGAATACCATCCATACCGTCCACACCGAAGATGATGGGAGCAAACTCCTTGTCAGAAGCCTGCTTTAAGATCACGGAAGCCTCCTGATAGTAGATAGGCAGGAACAGAAGCTCTGCGCCGGCCTCTTTAACCTTGTCAAGCTGTACGGAAAAATCCGTGTTTGTATCAGCTGTAAATGCCTCGTCTGCGACGATCTCCAGACCCTGACTGGCAGCCTCTGCCACGAAGGACTCCCGGATACCGGCAGAGTACTCTGTGGAGCTGTCGTAGATAATGCCGATCTTGGTAGCCAGCTTATTCTCACCGATATACTGGGCCGATGCGGTACCCTGGGCCGGATCGGAGAAGCATACGCGGAATACATTATCAGCCGCCGCACACTCTACTGCGGAGCCAGAGGGCGTGATCTGGAACAGATTGTCTGCCTCAGACTCTGCTGCTACTGCGATACAGGGCTTGGAGGTGGTAGCGCCTACCAGCATCTGCATGCCCCAGTCCTTCAGGGTATTGTAGGCGTTCACAGCCTTCTCAGGGTCATGCTCGTCGTCCTGGGCATTAAGCTCGATCTGGATGCCGTTGATACCGCCGGCAGCATTGATCTCTTTCACCGCCAGATCCGCACCATTGACCACGGCTACGCCATAAGCAGCTGCCGGACCGGTCAGGGGACCCATAACACCAAGCTTGATTACTCCGCCCTCTGCGGCTGCGCTGCCCTCAGCGTCACCTGCAGCGGTCTCTGTCCCAGTACCTGAAGCAGCCTGGGTCGCGGCTGCGGTAGTAGCCGTGCCTGAAGAACTGCTTCCGCCACAGGCAGTCAGAGAAGCAGCCATAGCTGCGGCTAAACCTAAACAGACAAATTTTCTCATAACTTGTTTCCTCCTCTTTCTAAATGTAGTTACTCCCAAAGTCCCGAAAAATCCTTCATGAAAACATACTTCCAAAGCAGATTTCCCGAAACTCCCGGAATACACAAATGACTTTCCATACCCGGAAAGTCAAGCCTTTAGGCTGAAAATAATTATAGATGCATAGAAAAATCTTGTCAAGCTTTTTCGCATTCCAGTGGTAAAGAAATACTTTCCTTTCGCAACAGTCCGTTACAGTTCCCAGAGATTTGGCCCGGATGAACACCGCCTGCTATGCCGTGTTCATCCGGGCCAAATGTAATCAGTTCCCGTTTTCCTGCCGCTTCCACTTAAAGTTGGGGATCACATCACTCCAGTTGCTGATTCCGATAATCGCCTTGGCGAATTCCGTAGTCTCCAGGGTACGGGTACGGATATCGATATTCTTATATACCTCCCAGGACTTTTTGCGGCTGGTGGCCACGATATTATCAGGCTGACTCATATCGCATTTCCATAGACCATAGGACTGGGACGCGGCAACCTCCGGCGGCGCGTCCACCTGACGGCTCATGATAAAGGCGTCAATATAGGGGTTGCTGTCAATAATGTAGTATGCATAGGCAATGGCCGCTGCCTGCAGGTTCTGGTCCTCACCACGTGTGGCGCTGGTGGAGGTAAAGCCCTGCTCCGAAAGAATGATATGGCGCACCGAGCCGTCCGCCTGCCGCAGCTGTGTCTCCTGCATATGGTCGGTGAGAACCTGGAGATTCTTCAAATTCAGGATGGGTGTATTGATATCTCCCGTCACCTGGCCGGTCTGGTCATCATCCCAGAACTCCGGTTCCGTCATGGGCACCGGGTAAGGATGGTAAGCCAGCCCCCAGTCCATGGGGCCCCCTGCTCCGGCCAGATCCGCGAATTTGTCGATGAACTGGCGGGCCGGATAACTGTAAGGGCCGTCGGGGGAAGCCGAGTTCCAGTAATAATCCGTGGAGAAGAACAGCCGGTCATTCTGGTTGGTGCTCCTGATGGCTGTGTAGAAGACCCGGAAGGCCCGCTCATACTCCTTCACATACTGGTCGATGCCCATCTCTCCCATATAGTTCCAGTACTGGTTATTGATCTCATTGCCGATGACCCAGTTGGATACCTTTCCGTAAGGGGAAGCCATGCTGCCATAACGCTCCGCCAGAAAAGAGGCAATGGCCTTGATGGTCTCATATCCCTCGGGAGTGGATGCATTGAACCCGTAATACAGCGCACGTCCGGCGGCCTGCTTCGATACTCCCGGATAGATCAGCTGGGGGGTGCTGTCATTCCAGTCATTGAGCAGGATCGCCGTGACGGTCATGCTCTTCTCGGACATCCGGCGGATCACCGTATCGTAGGTACTTACCAGATCTTTGTTAAAATGATAGGTTTTCCCATCATAGGTGTAATCAATGCCGGATCCCAGAAGCCGGTTAAAGGGAATATTCACATTCACATGGTTCACGCCCAGTTCAAAGGCGTCGGCCACCATGCCGGGTGTGGTCTCAATCAGCAGTCCCTTCTTGTTCTGGGCCATCCGGTAGGCATCCTTGTTCTTTGCCACCGCCTCCGGGTTGGTCACATAGGCTGTATTGCTGACCTGGGTATACTGCTGCCCGTCGAACACGGCCACCACGAACTTGGAATACAGCCGGTCCTCCTCCGTCCCCAGATTTAAGGGTACCCGGAAGGAAAGGGCATCCCCCTTGGTGATCCAGCCGATGTAATCACTTCTTCCTGTGAGATCATCCTCATAAGGCTTTAACTCAAACAGGTACAGATAATTATCATAGTAAGCCGGGTCCGACCAGGTGCCTTTCATCTGCCCGTCCACCGCGATCTGTCCGTCCCCGCCGATGGCGCAGGTCATAATATGCGCGAATTCCGTAGGCGCCGGCTTCACCGGCTCTGCCCCGCTTTCAGCCACGGCACCGTCTGCAGCCGGCACCGTATCTGCCCGGCTCTCTATCCTGCAGGCTCCGGCCAGGGCAGCTGCAGCCAGAGCAAACACTGCAAGCCTCGCAAAAATTTTCCGTCTCATAACTTCTGCCTCCTTCTGATGTCAATCGGAACAGCTACCCCTCTATTATATTCACCAGAAATGGAAAAACAAGTCATCTGCAGCTTACGTTGTCTTACGTTTTTCTTAACCGGTTACCCCTCGCTGTTACCTTTCTTCAATACCTCTCCCAGCTTTACAAGCCCCCTGTCCAGTACCTTCACCGCCAGAAGGTCCGTCACGGCTGCGATTCCCAGGGAAAGCGCCAGACACACCGGCACAGGCAGGGCCACCTGCACCACTCCGGGCATCTGGGATGACATCCACCCATTATAGATAAAATTCCCCAGCACAAACCAGTGAACCAGAAGCACCTGATAGCTGTAACGGCTGCAAACCTTAAGCATCCGGGCCAGGGGCGCCAGCCACCGCTCCATCCCCAGAGCCGTCACAAATACCGCCATAGACATAGAGGTCATCAGGATCGACTGGTTACAGACGATCTCCTTGTAATCCGGGCGGAACCCCTGGAGCCAGAAGGCCAGGACAAAGGCTCCCGCGCCGCCGGCCACCAGAAGCCTGTCATACCTGCGCATCCAGTCCCTGGTGAGAAAATATCCCAGCAGAAAGATCCCCGGCCAGTCCCCCAGAAAGCAGCTGATCCCCACCATCTGCCCTGACCAGAGGGACGCCGTGCGTACCGCCAGCAGCGCAAGAATCGTCACGGTCAGCAGCTTTTCCATCTTTTCAGGAAGCTTCCTCAACATATACCGGAAGGGAATCACCAGCAGGTAAAGGCCCGCCAGCACATACACCAGCCAGAGATGAGGTGCCTCCACCAGGGTTCCGCCAGCCACCATCCGCAGATAATACCAGATCCAGGTAGCTGCCCCGGTTCGTGTAATACACATAAGGCGCACATAAAAACAGGCATAGACAGCCAGTGGAAGCACCACGCTCATGAGCCTTTTTTGCACAAAGACCCCGACCGGCTCCTCCTTCCAGGGCAGAAGCAGTGCTCCGCTGATCAGTACAAACAGCAGGTTGCAGGATAAAGCGCCCAGGGAAATGGCCCTGGCCGCCAGATGCAGCCTGGACCCGGGCGGCAGAATCAGGACTGCCGGTTCTGTCACATGGACAATGATCACCAGAACCGCTGCCAGGGAGCGGACCAGATCCAGCCAGATCCGGCGTCCGGCCCCGTCTGCCCCTGTACCTCCAGACACTGCCGGTCTGACGGCCCTTTGTCTGTCTGCCAAGCGCCTGCCCTGCCACAGATACAGCCCCGCTGCCAGAAAGACTCCCATGACCGCCATCCGCCAGGGCTTCACCTGCCCCAGCACCATCCCGGCAGTGATCTCTCCTGCCGGCACCGCCGGAACCAGCCGGACCTGCTCCGGGACAAAATCCCCCCGGATCTCCAGCCGGAAGCTGTGAAAATCCCCGGCAGGCACCGTCAGGGCCGCCTCCCTTGTCCCCTCCATCATATACCGTTCCTTCCGGCTGAACCGGTCAAAATGGGCCGACGGATCCTCTTCATAGTAGAGAAACACCATTGTATCCTTTTTTAAAGGTTCCTGGAAGATAAAATGAATGTGCCCAGGACTCTCTTCCGTCTGGAACAGAATCATCGGCACCTCCCCTGCCGCCCTGAAACGGCCATCTTCAATTTCATAATCCACAATAACCGACGGCTCCAGGCCGCGGCCCTGGTCCTCTATTCCATATCCCCGTCCTGCTCCATACCAGGCAAGGGCCAGCTCTGCCAGAACCGCCAGAATAATCCCGGCAGCAACGGCAGGCCAGCTCCCCATCCATCCCCAAAGCCGCTTCCTTTCCGGGACAACGGTCCCCTTTCCTGTTTCCATGTATTTCTCCCTCTGCATTCCAGCTCCAGGCACTTACCGGCAGTTTCCTGGAAAATAACAAAATCATTAATTCACAAGGCACATCCTCCTGTCTGGCGCAGCCAGACAGGAAGCATCCGGCATCCGCCCCATGTGGAAAGCTGCCGGTGTCATTGTGGCCATGGCAGATCACTGCTCTCATTTTTCCGGTGACGCTGCATCAGATCCAGAACCGCGTCCTTTGCCGCTTTTCCCTCAAAGAGCACCTGATTGACCTCCTCCACAATAGGCATCTCGATCCCATACTTCTGTGCAAGACCATATCCGGCTTTGGCCGAGTAGACACCCTCCACTACCATCTGGACCTCATCCATGGCTTCCTGCATGGAATATCCCTTTCCGATCAGGATTCCTGCCCGACGGTTCCGGCTGTGCATACTGGCACAGGTTACGATCAGGTCACCGATTCCAGACAGACCGCCAAAGGTCTGGGGCTTTCCGCCCATAGCTGTCCCCAGGGCCATGATCTCATAGATCCCACGGGTAATCAGGGCCGCCTTGGTATTGTCCCCAAAGCCCAGGCCGTCGGCAATCCCCGCTGCCAGGGCGATAACATTTTTCAGGGCGCCCCCGATCTCGATCCCCAGAATATCCGGGCTGGTGTAGACACGGAATACGGGACTCATAAACAGGTTCTGGATGTAGACGGCAGTCCGCTGATTGCGGGCGCCTGCCACACAGGTGGTCGGAAGCCCCCGGCTCACCTCCTCCGCATGGCTGGGGCCGGACAGCACCGCCACATTGGCCTCCAAAAACTCCTCCTCCAGGATCGCAGACAGGGTCATCAGGGTCGACTCCTCAATGCCCTTGGCTACATTGACAACCAGCTGTCCGAACCGGCAGTAAGGGGCCATCCGCCTGGCTGTCTGGCGCACATAGATGGAAGGAACAGCCATGACCAGCATATCCCTGCCGCTCATAGCCTCCTCCAGACTGCATGTAAATACCATATCCTCCGGCAGAACCAGATCTGGAAGATTCTTCACCCGGTGGGTTTCCTTCATGGAAATGATCTCGTTCTCCACGGCAGACCATACTGCTATCTCATGACCATTGCCATGCAGCAGGCTGGCCAGGGACATACCCCAGGTCCCTGCTCCCATAATACTGATTTTTGCCATGATGTCACTCCTTTTTCTTTGCCCCGATCTTGTTCTCAGTCCCGGTCAGCAGACGTTTGATATTGCTGCGGTGTCTCCAGATTCCCATGCCGCCGATGACAAGGGCCATGGCAGAAAACTCCGGCAGACTCCCGTCACGGATCCCATAATCCCCCTTATATCCGAAGAAGATCATCCAGGCCATGAAGATAAGCATCACCAGAATGGATCCCAGGGATACATAGCGGGTCACTGCCACCACTGACGCAAAGACTACCAGACACACCAGCATGACTCTCCAGTCTGTGGCGGCTAAAAGTCCCGCAGAGGCCGCGATCCCCTTGCCTCCCTTAAATCCCATGAAAAACGGGAAATTGTGTCCCAGGATCACGCCAAAGCCTGTGTAAAGCAGATACAGATAGATCAGATCCGGCTGCTCCCGGAACAGATGCCGGGTCAAAAGGCAGGCCAGGATCATCTTGGAACAGTCTCCGATGAAGACAATGAGTCCCGCCTTCACTCCCATGACCCGCAGCACATTGGTGCTTCCGGAATTGCCGCTTCCATAGTTGCGGATGTCCATCTGGTGCATTTTCCCATAGAAATAACCGGTCTGACACAGACCAAAGCAGTATCCCATAACCAGGCAGATAATTCGTTCCATGTTTACTCCTTTCCGGAACGCTCACGGATCAGAAACTTCAGTGCCGTTCCACGGAAACCAAAAGCCTCGCGGATGCGGTTCTCCAGGTAACGCACATAGGAAAAATGCATCAGCTCCTTGTCATTTACAAAGATTACAAAGGTCGGCGGCTTCACCGCCACCTGGGTCATATAAAACAGCTTCAGGCGTTTGCCCTTATCAGAGGGCGGCTGCTGCAATGCCACAGCCTCGGTCATGATCTCGTTGAGAACACCCGTAGCTACCCGCAGGGTCTGGTTCTCCCGTACCATATCGATGAGCTGGAAGAGACGGCTCATGCGCTGGCCGGTGACCGCGGAAATGAAGACCAGCTCCGCGTAGGGCATGTAGGAAAGGGTCTCCCGGATCCGGTTGGTGAACTCGTAGATGGTCTTGTCATCCTTCTG
>CAJTOW010000052.1 GCA_910577655.1 uncultured Lachnospiraceae bacterium
GGATTCCGGCCCGTCTGATTCTCCGGGAAGATGCCGTAACAGATCAGGGGGAGCTGAATTGTTACACAATAAAACAGCAGGCAGCCCTAAGGCTGCCTGCCCCACAAAACACTATTTTTTATCAGTAATCAGTCACAGCTGGTGGTCCCGAGGGTATAACCGTACCCGTCAGAGGCAGTGTTGCTGCATCCGCAGTTGTCAGAGGCAGAATCGTTGGCAAATGCGATGCCATTGCAGGCATTCAGGCCATTCTGGAAACCATCATTGAAACCATTGTGGTAAGCTCTGTGGGCCTGGGGTCTGCAGTCGCATCTGCAGCAGGAATTGTTGCCGCATCCACAGCCGGAGTTGTTGCCGCATCCACAGCCGGAGTTGTTGCCGCATCCACAGCCGGAGTTGTTGTTGCCGCATACGCAGCCAGAGTTGTTGTTGCATCCACAGCCGGAGTTATTACAGCACCCGAAATTGCATCCACAATTATTACAGCAGCGGCACCTGCAATGTCTGCCGCAGCAATTTCTACAAGAATTCATATTATTACAAATACACATATGATTGAGCTCCTTTTTTTTGTTGGTTGTACTATATCTTATGTGGACGCCCAGACAAGTGTGACAACCCTGGAGCGTGTTTGAAAATTCATTCCCGGGTCAGGATATCTCAAACACATATTTCTCATACGCATTAATAATGGTAGTATCCCTGTATTGCCGTGTCCGCGGCAGCATAGGGTCATAGGACAGATGCATATGTCCATGAACCAGGTACCGGGGTTTTAGCTGCTCCATAATGGTCAGAAACGCTTTAAAGCCTGTGTGGGGAAGTCCGGACCCGTCTCCCTGGCCGTAAGCAGGCGCGTGGGTCACCAGTACATCGATGCCGCCGTGGCGGCGCAGCCGGTGCCAGTAGCAGAGAACCCGCATGGTCATCTCCATCTGGGTATACTGGTGGGGGCCGGGACGGTAGCGCATGGAGCCGCCGAAGCCTGCGAAGCGGACTCCCTGGTATTCATAGACCTGGTTTTCGATGCAGATGCACCCCTCCGGAGGTGTGGTTTCATAATGTTCGTCGTGGTTTCCATGGACATACAGCACGGGACCGTTGAAAAAGGTTGCAAGAAACGAAAGATACCGGGGATCCAGATCACCGCAGGAAAGGATCACATCAATCCCCTCCAGACGGCTCTTGTCAAAGTAATCCCACAGCGCTTTCGATTCCGTATCTGATATAGCAAGTACTTTCATATAGAATCTCCATTCTCTTCCGGCAGATACCCATTACTTATCCTTCATCCCGGTTGCTATAGATCCCCTGGATCTGTACCATAGGGATCGCCTCCTTCACCAGACTGTCTGTATCCGGGATATGGCCCACGATATTGTCCAGGAGCCAGTCCATGCGGATGATCGCCTCCGGAGTCAGACAGTCATTGCCTTTGTTTTTAAGAACATGGTTCTGGTCGTAGAGATCGCCGGAAAATATCTGGAATTCCCCGCTTACAATCTGCCTCTTCACCAGCTCAACCAGCTTCATGGTCCTCTCCGGCAGGGATTTGGATGCGATCATGTCAATCATGCCAGAAGAGATACCCCACCAGTAATTGATGGATTCCCCCATGACCGTGGAAGATGTACGGTTCCAGTTGCCGTTTAAGATGGTCTGGATAATGCGCTGGTAGAACTTGCCCCAGTGCCAGATAGAGGACGCCAGGATCACATCCCCTTCCTGGGACAGATCGTAGAGCCCGTAGCGTCTTCTGGAATGAAGAGGCGTGATGGTGTCCCGGCCGGAGATATGGCTGACCCGCGCCTCCCGGAAGATCCGGTCTATATCGCAGCCTTGTTCTGTGGACCAGGCCAGATGGATCTTTGCTGCCGGGTTCACCGTCTGGACGCCCAGGGCGAAAGCATTGATATTGGCCGTGGCCCCGAAGATGGGGAAGTCTGCCACATAACCGATGCTGTCTGTGGTAGTCAGGATCCCGGCCAGCATTCCCACCAGGAATTTGGACTCGTAGAGCCGGCCGTAATAGGTCCGCAGATGTCCGCTGTAGGAATTCAGGGAACAGTTAAGGATCTTTAGCTGGGGGTATTTCATACCGGCTTTGATGCTGGGCCCCAGAAATCTGGGGGAGGTAGTGAAAATGACGGTGCAGCCGTCCGCTCTGGCTTTCTCGATTCCGTCCATACACTGGGCGTCTGTCTCGATGCCGTCATAGACATGTATCGCGATCCTGCCGTCCATATTGTCTTCCAGATAGAGCCGTCCCAGGTTATGGCTGTAGGTCCAGCCGGAGGAATCCGCTGTCTTGTAATATAGGAAGCCTACATGGAGCCGGGAAGCGGAGGGGATGATCAGCTTGCGAAGCAGAGCAGTCTGCGGGTCTGCCAGCTTCTGGATCAGATTCTTCTCCGGTTCCTCGGCCGGCTGCATGACTACACTGACATTCCGGGCAGCAGGCAGGGCCTCCAGGTCATTCCACAGAGGAGCCAATTCTTTGCGGATGGTATCATGGGATCTGGATACCATATCCTCATAGCCGTAGACATTTAAATAGAGCAGGAACGCGTCTCCCTCAGTGATGGGAAGCTTCAGCCCCTTCTCATGGTAGACGTCTGTAAAATGCAGCAGGCTGGAGGAAAAGATCCGCCTTTCCTCAGCATCCCAGGGGGTTTCGAATTCCCTGCCCATGATCCTGCACAGGTCATGGAAGCTGCCGGGCCGGGAAAAATAGATATAGTTGACGCCGGAGAAACGGAAAAAGTCCATGAATTCGTAGTAAACCTTCATCTCCCGGGAGTCATTCCAGGCGGGGACGATGCGGGTGACATAGCCGGCTACTGAGACGGCTCCGGAGTATTTCAGGACGCTGACCCGTTTGTTCCCTTCTATGATATAATAAGAATTCATGAATTCACAGGCGATCACCGGCTCCCGGATCCCCTCGGCGATGTGGGAATCGCAGAGAGAAGACCATTTGGTGGCGAATTCGCTGGTTTCTTCTAAAAGAGGCATGAAATTGCTGGCAAAGGCATTGGTGCGGCCGGCGGTTCTGGTTCCGGCGATTAAGTCGATGGGAATTTCGATCAGTCCCAGATCCTGCTCCCCGACAATCCGGGCATAGGGCAGCATCTCATCCAGAACGCGCAGATAGGGATAGCGTTTCTCTGCTATATCCTGACGGTAAGCTTTCTGTGCCAGCTTTCTGGCACGGGAGTAATCATTCATAGCCATGTCTAGGAATCTCCTTTCAGATATGTCATAGAAAATCAATGGGGTTTGTTCTTCTCCCGCCAGTGGTTGGGGGAGATATTGAAGATATTTTTAAAAGCCCGTGAAAAATGAAGCTGGTTCTGGTAGCCGCACCGTTTGCCGATTTCATTGACTGTAAGATCGGACAGCTTCAGAAGCTCCGCGGCTTTGTTCATCCGGTAGTACATAAGGAAATGCTGCAGCGTCTGGCCGGTGCTTTCCTTGAACAGCTTTCCCAGATAATTGCGGTTTAAATTGCAGAATGTGGCCACGTCTTCAACAGAGATGGGAAAACTGTAATTCTGTTCAATAAAATGAAGGGCCTCCTTTACATAGAGGTCCTTTAGATTGCCGGCAGGCAGGGAACGCCTTGTGGCAGAATTGCGGATCAGTACGTCAAAGAACAGATACAGGTGGCCCATCTGGTGGATGGAGGAGTTAAAGGGATTGTCTACAATGCACATGATTTCGTTCCAGATGGATTCAGCCGCATCCCGGCTTTTGGTACGGTAGAAGGGCTGGTCAAAGCCCAGTCCGGCCAGTTCCATGAATTCCAGCGCCTTCATGCCGTCAAACTCCAGCCAGGCATATTCCCAGGGAAGCTTTTCATCGGCATAGTAGGTGTTTATCTGGCCGGGACAGATCAAAAAGCCCTGGCCGGCTTCCAGCTTATAGCTTGAAGTCTCCCCGGAGGAGTTGTTGGAGCTGAGATGTCCTTTTCCGGAGAAGATATAATGAAACAGATAGTGGTTCCGTTTGGCGGGGCCGTAGGAGTGCAGGGGAACACACTGTTCCCAGCCATACTGAAAGAGTGTTGCATCGATATTCTTGTTGTCCTGGAAAATATTGAATTTGTAGTTCTTTTCCATACCGGGCTCCATTCTGCTGCAAGGTGGCAGCATGTGTTGTGGTGTGTATATTTCGACTATTGGGATACGCGTCTGATGACGCATACCGCAACGATATATCAAAATGATAACACATTAAACAAAAAATGTACATATATTTCATTTTGGTATATAATGATTTTTCTTGTTCATAGAAAAAGCTTTGGGTAAATTGATATAATTTAGTTACAATTTTTTAGTACTTCTATAATAAATAAACAACAAAAAGGAGGGAAGCTTGTGAAAAAGCTCAAAAAATTGCTAATACTGCTGGCAGTCATGATGACCGCAATCCTTGCAGCAGGATGCGGCAGCAAGAAGTCTGCTGACGGTAAAACCCATCTTACATTCCAGATCTGGGATGTGAACCAGAGGCCTGGCATGCAGGCCATGTGCGATGCCTACACGGCTCTTCACCCGGAAGTGGTGATCGAGGTGCAGGTAACCAGCTGGGGCGAGTACTGGACCAAGCTGGAGGCTACTGCCATTTCCAACCAGATGCCTGATATCTTCTGGATGCATACCAATGAGATCTTAAAGTATGCGGATTATGGCAAGATCGCGGATCTTACTGATCTGTATGACGATGTGGATCCGGAATATTACCAGAAACATTTCTCTGAGGTGTCTCTTTCCAACATCCAGGGCAGCGACGGAAGATATTACGGAGTTCCCAAGGATAAGGATACGGTAGGCCTGGTATACAATAAGGAAATGTTCGACGCCGCAGGGGTGGCGTATCCCACAGAAGACTGGACCTGGGACGATCTTTGCGAGGCATCCCAGAAGATCTATGACGCTACCGGATACTACGGTTACATGGCTTATGGCGATGACCAGCTGGGATATTGGAATTTTGTATACCAAAATGGTGGTTGTATCCTGAAAGAGGACAATATCACCGGCGGCTTTGACGAGCAGGCAACAATCGATGCCATGCGTTTCTATATAGACCTCCAGAAGAACGACTGGTGTCCGGACCAGAACTATTTTGCGGAGACCTCACCAGGTACTGCGTTCTTCTCCGGCCAGGGTTCCATGTTCCTGGAAGGAAACTGGAACATCATGTCTGAGATGGATAACTATCCCAACATGATCGGCAAATGGGATGTGCAGGTTCTGCCCAAGTGCCCCAATCCGGCAAAAGGCGACGGACGCGCCACCATCTCCAACGGTCTGTGCTATGCCACCTCCGCCACTGGCAAGAACTTTGAGGTGGTCAAGGATGTGCTCCGTTTCTTCGGTTCCGAAGAAGGGCAGAGAGTCCAGGGCGAATCAGGAGCAGCCATTCCGGCCTATCTCGGTCTGGAAGATACCTGGGTAAATGTATTCGACAAGTATGACTACCGGCTAAATGTAGAGTGCTTCACCGATATGTTCGAATACAGCGTCCAGTCTGTCAACAATAAGTACCGTCCCACCTGGAAGACTCAGGTTTCCGATAATCTGCTGAAGATTTATTCTGGTCAGATCACCTTCGAGGATGGTATGCAGATCTTCCAGCAGGCGATCCAGACAGCGGCAGAGGATGACTAAGAAAGGGGGAACAAAACGTGAATAAAAACTTAACAGCAAGCAAACGTGCAAAGTCCGAGAGTATGTGGGCTTATATCATGGTGGCTCCTACGGTGATCGGACTTCTGGCCCTGAATATTTATCCGTTTTTAGATACCATCAAGTTAAGCTTTTCAAAGACCAGACCCTTTGGCCTCTATGAGCTGCGGGGGATCCAGAATTACATCCAGATGTTCCAGAGCGCGGAGTTCTGGCGGGCCAACTTAAATACCCTGTGGTTCTGTGTGCTGACCGTGCCTCTGGGGATGCTTCTGGCCCTGGTGGTGGCAGTCATGCTGAATACCAAGATCAAGGGGAGAACCTTCTTCCGTGCCGTGTTCTTCCTGCCTATGGTGGTGGCTCCGGCTGCGGTGGCTATGGTATGGAAGTGGATTTTCAACACAGAATATGGTATTCTTAATACGATCCTGATGCACAGGATCAACTGGATCACAGATCCCAACATAGTGATGATTACCTGCGCCATTGTGGCCATCTGGTCTGCCATCGGTTATGACGCGGTGCTTCTGCTCTCCGGACTGCAGAATATTTCCCAGTCCTACTACGAGGCGGCAAGCCTGGATGGCGCCACCAAGCTGCAGCAGTTTTTCCATATCACCCTGCCTATGGTTTCCCCGACACTGTTCGTGGTTCTGATCATGCGCCTGATGTCCTCCATCAAGGTATATGATCTGATTTATATGATGATTGAGGAAGCCAACCCGGCACTGACCAGCGCCCAGTCACTGATGTATCTGTTCTACCGTGAATCCTTTGTTACCGGCAACAAGGGGCTGGGTTCTTCCGTGGTTATCTGGACCGTGGCAGTGATCGGCCTGGTGACTGTGGTACAGTTCGTCGGACAGAAGAAATGGGTCAATTACGAGGTATAAGGAAAGGAGGCAGCTATGAATTCATCGTTAGAAAAATCCAGAAAAATCCGGACTGCCGGTGTATATGCGTTTTTCGTCATCGGCTCCATTATCATGATTTTCCCGTTTGTATGGATGTTCCTTACCAGCTTTAAGACAGTGGAAGAGAGTATGATGGTTCCGCCCACGATTCTGCCTGCAGACTGGCAGACCACCAGCTACGGGCAGGCCACGGCTTCCCTGCCATTCTGTGCACTGTATAAGAATACGATCCTGATGATCTTCTGGAGAGTGGTGTGTGCGGTGGCATTTTCCTCCATGGCAGGCTATGCGTTTGCAAAGCTGAATTTCAAGGGAAAGAATGCGTTGTTCTCCCTGGTGCTGATCCAGATGATGCTTCCTTCCCAGATCTTCATCACACCCCAGTACCAGATGTTAGCTAAGCTGGGCCTGACCAACTCCATCTTCGGACTGGTGTTCCCAGGTCTGGTTTCCGCCTTTGGAACCTTCTTCCTGCGGCAGGCCTACCTGGGGATCCCTAATGAGATCGCCGAGGCCGCTTATCTGGACGGATGCAACCACTGGCAGTCCTTTGTGAAGGTCATGGCGCCCCTGACCACAGCCTCCATGGCAGCTCTGGCCGTATTTACAGCCGTGTTCGCCTATGGCGACCTGATGTGGCCCCTGATCGTCAATACAGATCTGAATATGATGACCTTGTCCTCAGGTCTGGCAACACTCAGAGGACAGTTCAACACCAACTTCCCGGTCATGATGGCAGGTTCCCTGCTGGCTATGATTCCTATGGTGGTACTGTACCTGTTCTTCCAGAGACAGTTCATCGAAGGTGTCGCAATGACAGGAGGAAAATAAGGAGTAAAACATTACATGTCAATCAAATATAATGCAGACAGCAATACATTTATACTGGAGACACGGGACACCTCGTATCTGATGAAGGTTAGCAGATATGGAAATCTGTTGCATTTATATTATGGGGAGCGGATACCGGACGAGAATCTGGATTACCTCATCAAAGTCCAGGACCGGGGGTTTTCGCCGAATCCCAATGAGGCGGGGAATGACAGAACCTTTTCTCTGGATTACTTATCTCAGGAGTATTCTACAGACGGAAAAGGGGATTACCGGATCCCGAGTATTGAGGTAGTTAATGCGGACGGCAGCCAGATCTTCTCAGGAAAGGTTGATGGCTATAAGATTTATAAAGGAAAATACACCCTTGAGGGGATGCCTTCCCTCCACGCCGCGGCAAAGGACCGGGTGGATACCCTGGAAATCCGGCTGAAAGATCATGAGAGCGGCGCCGTGGCAGTACTCTGCTACAGTGTTTTTGAGGGAAAGAATATCATCACCAGAATGACCCGGTTTGTCAATGAAGGGGACGGCGCCATGAGACTTACGAAGATTATGTCCGCCACCCTGGATTACAGGGAGTCTGACTATGATCTGGTGTATTTTTCAGGAAGACATACCATGGAACGGGAGTTTACGAGGCTTCCGGTCCAAAGCGGGATACATGCCATTGGCAGCACCCGTGGAACCTCCTCCCACCAGCAGAACCCGTTCCTCATTCTGTGTGAACGGACTGCCGGGGAGGATCATGGCAGATGTTTTGGATATTCCCTGATTTACAGCGGGAATTTCATTATGGAGGCGGAGAAGGACCAGTTCAGCCAGGTCCGGGTCAATGCGGGGATCAACCCCAAAAACTTTGCCTACCGGATCTGCCCCGGTGAGGAGTTTGTCACTCCGGAGGTGGCGCTGGCCTTTTCAGACCAGGGTTTTACCGGGCTGACTCATCTGTACCATAATATTTACCGGGAGAATCTGTGCCGCTCTCCTTATATGAAGAAGGCCAGACCGGTGGTGCTCAACAGCTGGGAGGCCGCCTACTTTGACTTTGACGAGGCCAAGATCCTGAATATCGCCAGGGAAGCTGTGGACATGGGCGTAGACCTGTTCGTGCTGGATGACGGCTGGTTCGGCAAGCGGGATGACGACAATTCTGGCCTGGGCGACTGGAAGGTCAACAGGAGAAAGCTGGAAAACGGAATCTCAGGTCTGTCGGAAGAAATTCATAAGCTGGGCCTTGAGTTCGGGATCTGGATTGAACCTGAGATGGTGTCGGAGGACAGTGATTTGTACCGGGAACATCCAGACTGGTGTCTGAAGGTGCCGGGACGGCCGATGACCAGGGGCAGGAACCAGCTGGTGCTGGATCTGTCCAGAAAGGATGTATGTGATTACCTGATCCAGGTGGTCGGTGATATCCTCTCTGATGCCAGGATCGAGTATGTCAAGTGGGACATGAACCGCAGCATCTCAGATGTATGGTCCGGGCTGCTGCCGGCGGACCGGCAGGGGGAGACCTCCCACCGTTATATTCTGGGGCTCTACTATGTAATGGATGAGATCATCCTGAAGCATCCGGAGATCATCTTCTGCGGCTGCAGCGGAGGCGGCGGAAGGTATGATGCGGCCATGCTTTATTACCAGCCCCAGATCTGGTGCAGCGACAATACAGACGCCAAGGCCAGACTGAAGATCCAGTACGGTACATCCTTTGTCTACCCGGTAAGTACCCTGGAATCCCATGTTTCCGTGTGCCCCAACCACCAGACGGGAAGAGTGACCCCTATAGAGACCCGGGGTATTGTGGCCATGGACGGAGTGCTGGGATATGAGCTGGATTCCACAAAACTCAGTAAGGAAGACAAGGCCTTGTGCAGAGACCAGATCCGCTTTTACAAAAAGCATTACAAGGTGATCGCGGAGGGCGATTACTACAGGCTGTCCAGTCCCTATGAAAATCCTTACTTTACCGCGTGGCAGCATGTTTCCAGGAACAGGAAGAAATCCCTGGTGAGTCTGGTGATTACAGATAAGGAAAGCAATGATGCCCAGAGATATGTAAAGCTTAAAGGGCTTGACAAGGATGGGGTGTATAAGATCGAAGGCCAGCCGGAACTGTATTCCGGAGCCATCCTCATGTACGCCGGCATCCCGGTTCCCCCGGAGCTTGGCGAGTATGAAGGGATTCAGATGGTTATAAAGGCTGTATGAGAATCACCTGGTGGATATAGAGATAACAGTTCAAGGGGTATCTGGGCTGTGACGAATATAGTGTTGACGATAGGAGAATTCGTATGAAAGACGTAGTGTTTGAGTGGTATATTCCTTATGTCCCGGATAAGAAAAAGCAGCTTTTAAAGGCGGTGATGATTTCTGCCACGGTAGTCAGCTTTTTCGACGCACTGTTCTTTGCGGCAGCCATGCTGTTCGTGGCGGTCGCCCTGGCAGTGACAGGCTTTTTCCTGTTCCGGAGCTGGCGCTACGAATATGAGTATGTATATGTCAACGGAGAGTTCGATATCTCAAAAATCATCCGCAAATGCAGGCGAAAAGATGTATACCATGTAGACCGCCCGGATATTACCAGTTTTCTTCAGGGAAGAGTACCCCAAAAAGAGGGGAAACGTGTGAAGGATTTTACATCCGGGAGGCCGAATGCAGAGGTCTATACCATCTGCGCCAAAGGGGAAGTGGTCTACATTGAGCCTTCTGATGAGTTTGTAGAGGAAATGAAGAAATATTACAGGAAGTGAAGCCAGCTTCCCATAGCCAGATGGACGGCGCCAAAGCGTGCGCTCTTTATCTGCGGCAGCAGTCGCAAAAGCAGGATTCAGCAGCGAAATCGTAATCGTTCAGAGGGCATCTGAACGGTGATGCGAAATCAATATAGAAACTGGGGCGCACAGCCAGGTGCGCAGAATGGAGGAGAAAATGTCTAGTGTTCAGTTGAAAAACGTATGCAAGAAATATCCCAACGGTTATGAGGCAGTAAAAGATTTTAATCTTGACATTCAGGATAAGGAGTTCATCATCTTCGTAGGACCGTCCGGCTGCGGTAAGTCCACTACCCTGCGGATGGTAGCAGGTCTGGAGGATATTTCCTCTGGTGAGCTGATCATCGACGGCAAGGTCATGAATGACGTGGAGCCCAAAGACCGTGATATCGCCATGGTATTCCAGAGCTACGCACTGTACCCCCATATGAGTGTGTATGACAATATGGCTTTCTCCCTGAAGCTTAAAAAAGTGCCCAAGGACGAGATCGACAAGAAGGTCCGGGAAGCAGCCAGGATTCTGGATCTGGAGAAGCTTCTTGACCGGAAGCCAAGAGCCCTTTCCGGTGGTCAGAGACAGCGTGTGGCCATGGGCCGTGCCATTGTAAGAAGCCCCAAGGTATTTTTGATGGATGAGCCGCTGTCCAACCTGGATGCCAAGCTGCGCGGACAGATGCGTGTGGAGATTTCCAAGCTGCATCAGAGACTGGGCAGCACCATCATCTACGTGACCCATGACCAGACCGAGGCCATGACCCTGGGCACCCGCATCGTGGTGATGAAGGACGGTATTGTCCAGCAGATTGATACACCCCAGAATCTCTATGACCATCCCTGCAATAAGTTCGTGGCAGGCTTCATCGGTTCTCCGCAGATGAACATGATCTCTGCCGACGTGGCGGCAGAGGGCAGCGACATGGTCCTCAAGTTCGCGGACCAGAAGGTAGTTCTCAATGAGAACCGCGCCAAAGCCTTAAAGAACGGCGGCTATGTAGGCAAAAAGGTGGTTCTGGGCATCCGTCCCGAGGATATCCACGACGGAGCCGACGCCCTGGAGAAATTCGCCAAATCCACCTTTGATGTGGAAGTGAAGGTATACGAGATGCTGGGTGCCTCCGCCCTCTTGTACTTTGATATCGAGGACACAAGCTGGGTGGCATCCGTAGACGCCAAGACCAGCGCCAGAACCGGCGACAAGGTCCGTCTGGCCATGGATACGGAGAAGATCCACATCTTTGATTATGATACGGAGAAGACGATTGTGGATTAAAGATAAGGGATAGGGTTTGTTCCGGGCGGTATCTGCCTGTCGGGAAAAAACAATCTGGCTGGGAAGAGTAAGTGGGCTCAAACATGGCCCCCTGTTTGTTGCTGCTTGACAGTGACGGAAATATCGTGTATTATTTTGGCTATACTTTTTGGTGTTTCGGCAGGCATGTTGTGGGTGGAGAATCCTTATGAAGTATGGTGTGCTGATTGTGGATGATGAGATTCTGATCCGGGAAGGGTTGAGAAAACATATTGACTGGGATGCCCTGGGGCTCTGTGTGATCGGAACCGCAGGCAGCACAGACCATGCCCTTGAGATCTGCGGACGGTGTGCACCTGATATTCTGATTACAGATATCTGCATGCAGGACAAGGACGGGTTTCATCTGATTGGGGATCTTCTGGAGATGGGAATATCTCCCCAGGTGATCCTCATATCCAGTTATGACGAATTTTCCTTTGCCCAGAAGGCAGTGCGGCTGGAGGTGGTCAGGGAGTATGTGCTGAAACCGGTTGATACGGATTACCTTACATCTATTCTGGCCGGCATCCGTGATTCCATTGACCAGCAGCGTAAGGCGGTAAGTGGAGACGTTCTTTCCCGGGAATTCAATCTGGATGAATACCGCAGCCTTCTCTCCAGAATGCGGACAGAAGGATATGATACCCACCGTCTGCTTCAGAGTGTCCGGTCAGGGGACGGCAAGAGCGCGCTGGCGGTTTTTCAGGCAGCTTCTTTTCAGATGCTTAAGCCCCAGGTGTCGCTGGAGACGGTGAAGCGCTTCTGTTCGGGTCTGTGGATGTCCTTTCTCACCGAGGGGATCATGGGAGCCATAAAAGACCATGACCCCATAGAACGTCTGGAAAACATGACCTACAAGAAGGAAATCCTGGATTATATGACAAGGACGATTCTGGAACAGTGCAGCAAGATCAGCCAGCAGGGCCGTACCTTCAAATCAAAACTCATAGAGACCTGCCTGCGGGTGATTGACCAGGAGTACTGCAATCCCCATTTTAACCTGACGGTTATGGCGGCAGAGATGAATGTCACGCCCAATTATCTGTCCGTCCGCTTTAAGGAGGAGACTGGGGTGGGATTTGTCAAGTATCTTCTGGAGAAGCAGATGAACCGTGCCAAGGTTCTTCTGTCTGACCCGACAATCAAAATATATGAAGTATCCTCCCTGGTAGGATTTGAGGATGAAAAATACTTCTCCCGGCAATTCAAGCGTATCGTGGGTTCCAGTCCCAAGGAATACCGGAATCAGCATACTGTATAGCGGACCTCTAAGATCAGGCCGGAATGCCTGCACCCGCCGCGTGCCGGCGGCACATGTCAGGTACCGGCCTGTCTTATGTGTTTGTGCACGAAAAACACTGTTTTATACATCTGTTTATCTCGAATTCATCAATACAAGAAAAATCCACCTTATCCATGAATCGTCATATTGTAAAAAAATCTCCCTTCCATTAAACTAAAATTATCATAAATGAACAGAGAACGCGCGGAAATCTGTAGTAAGCGTCCGGACGGACAGCGGATCATATGGCAGCAGACCAGAGGTTATCTGGACTGTTGCGTTACATAATAAAGTGGAAGGAGAATAATATTATGAAAAAAACCATTGCATTGACCCTTGCAGCAGCCATGACAGCATCCGTTCTGACTGGGTGCGGTTCTGGTACTTCATCCGGCAGCAAATCGGAGACAGCCCAGAATACCCAGGCAGATTCAGGCACAAAGGCCCAGGAGGATGCTCCTGCAACTGACGGGGAAGAGTCCGGCGGCGCCCCTTCCGGGGATCCCATACGGATCGGCGGAATCGCACCCGTGACCGGAGACAAGGCTGAGATGGGCGAGAGCTTCTGGCGCTCCTGGCAGCTGGCCATTGACAAGGTAAATGCAGAGGGCGGAATCATGGGCAGGCCGGTGGAGCTGGTGCTGGAGGATTCCAAGGCAGATCCCAAGGAGGCCGTGGAGCTGACCAAAAAGATGGGAGATAACGAAGATATCTGTGCGGTATTAGGCCCCATGGCCAGCTCGGAAGCCATCGCCTGCGCGCCGGTCTTTGAGGAATACAACATGGTGGAGCTTTCTCCCTGCGCCTCCAACAACCAGTATGCTCCTATGAGCGAATATGCCTTTACCCTGGCCGGAAAGATGGATGCGGAGATGCCGTATCTGGTGGAGAGAGGAATCCATGAGTATCTGGATGCCAAATCCATCGCTGTAATCTGGGTCAATGATGACTGGGGCTCTTCCGCCTACCAGTCCACGGAAGAAGGCTGCAGCCAGTACGGGATTGAGATCACGGACAATGAAAGCTTCGTCAGCGGCGAAAAAGATTTTACGGCGATACTCACCAAGATCCGACAGACCAACCCGGAGTATCTGCTTCTGATTACCCAGGCGGCGGACGGCGCCCTGATCTTAAACCAGGTGAAATCCATGGGATGGGAGATTCCTATAATCGGCGCCGGAGCCATGTATTCGGATCAGGTGATTCTGCTGGCCGGAGACGCTTCCGAGAATCTGGTGGCTTCCGCCGCATTCTTCCTGTCCGAGGATGATCCGGTTGCCTGGGATTATGCAACTAAGTTTTCCGAGGGTGCAGGCTTTTATCCCACCATCCATGGCCCCCTCTCCTATGATGCCACACTGCTTCTGTGCGCCGCTATCGAGAAGGCAGGAACCACAGACCGTCAGGCAGTCCGGGACGCCCTGATGGAAACCACGGACGCAGATGTAAATGGTCTTCTGGCAGGCCCCTACAGCTTCACGGAGGACGGAGATATCATCCGTGCTTACTGTCTGGTGAAGATCCAGGATGGAAAATGGACCCGTGTAAGTGAATACACAAAATGCAGCAAATTTGAGTGAGAATGAAGAATCCCCGTAACAGCCAAGGGGGTATCTGAACTGTCATGAATCCCCTTCTCCGCCCATATGGGGAGAAGGGGATTCTGGCGTCTGTCATTGTTCTGAAAATGTGACAGTTCAGACGGGCTATCTTCTTGTTTTCTAATATGATTTGCCGCCCGTCAGAACTGTTGCCCGAAAACATCAATATGGAGGTAACGGAATGTATATAATCCAGCAGCTGATCAATGGCCTCTCCCAGGGCAGTATCTATGCCCTCATGGCCATTGGATATACACTCATTGTAGGTGTGGTGGGACTGATCACCTTTGCCTACGGTGAAATGGTCATGATCGGAGCCATGTCTGCGTATTTGTTTTACACCTTTGTCTGCCCGAACTTTTTTCTGGGAATCCTGGTTGCCTTTGCCTCGTCGGGAATTGCCGGTATTTTTATTCACAAGGTGGCCTATGAGCGGTTTCTGGAGGCGCCCAAGCATATATCCCTTCTCTGTACTGTGGGCTGTTCCATCCTGATTAAAAATGTGGCTCAGATCGCCTTCGGCTCCCAGGGAAATGCCATGCCCATGGCATTTGAAACAAAACCCTTCTATCTGTTTGGCACAGACCTTTATATCACTACCATCCATCTGGCGGTGATTGCCATTGTACTGATCCTTTCGGTGGGGCTGAGTCTCTTTCTGCACAAGACGCGGGTGGGGCTGATGCTGCGGGCCGTAAGCCAGGACAAGATGGCTTCCAGCCTGGTGGCTATTAATGTGAAGAAGGTAACCCTGATCGGAAACATCGTGGGAACCGGACTGGGCGGTGTGGCCGGACTGCTTTACGGAACCTACCTGACCAATGTTTCTACGGTGTTCGGAACCGTGGTGGGACTCAAGGCAATCTCTGCTTGTGTTCTGGGCGGAATGACCAATATTCCGGGGGCGGCCCTGGGGGCGGTTCTCATCGGGATCCTGGAGAATTTCGGAATCGCGCTCTTTACTTCCAGTTACCGTGACATATTTGCATTTATATTTGTATTTATAGCACTGACATTCAGACCGGAGGGACTGTTCGTATTTCAGTTTGGCCGGAAAGGGAAGGGAGGAAAAAAGGCATGAGTCAGGCAAAACATTTTTTTGAAAAGCACAGGAAGCTGGCCGTGCTGATCGGGATCGGGATTCTGATTATCCTGCCCCAGCTTACCAGGAGCAATTACATACGGGGAGTACTGGCCAGGATCATCGTCTATGCGACTCTGGCAAGCGGACTGAATATCATCAACGGGTATTCCGGGCAGAGCTGTCTGGGAATCGTAGGCTTTACCTGCATCGGGGCCTATTCGGGAGCCATTCTTACAACAGAGCTGGGCCTTCCGTTCCTGGCAAGCCTTCTCATCACCCTGCTTTTGTGCGCGGCTGCCGGTTTCGTCGTCTCCCTGCCTACCCTGAAACTGAATGGAATGTTTTTATCCATTATCACCCTTGGATTTTCGGAGATGATGCGGCTGACAGCTCTGAACTGGCAGAAGCTGACCAACGGCCCCCTGGGAATCAAAGGCATTCCCAATGTGGAGCTGTTTGGCTGGAAGGTAAAATCAGGCGCCCCCTTTTATTATCTGGCACTTGTTGCCCTTCTGCTGGTGGTATTTATCCTGAACCGGCTGCTTAAATCAAGAGTTGGGCGGGCCTGGATCGCCATCCGTGAAGACCAGGACGCGGCCCGTTCCCTTGGGGTGAAGGTGTCCCACTACCGATGCGTCAATTTTATGACCGGGGCTATAATCTGCGGCACCATGGGGGTATTTATCGCTTATTATTACCGGTATGTGAGCCCGGATATGTTCAGCCTGGATGAAGGATTCAATGTCCTTTCCATGTGCGTGGTAGGCGGTTCCGGCACGCTGTTCGGTCCTATTGCCGGCGCATTTGTAATCAATCTTCTGACAGAGGGCTTCCGTTTTGCCTCCGAATGGCGGATGGTCATGTACGCGGTTCTGATCATTACCATGATGTGGGTAAGACCCCAGGGACTCTTTGGGGCAAAGGACAGTGTCATCGCCGGTCAGATGTCATTCTGGAACTTTTTTGCAAAGAAAAACAAGAAAAAGGAGGATGGGGATGTCAATCATATTGGAGGCTAAGGGCGTAAGTAAACATTTCGGCGGCCTGAAGGCAGTGGAAAAGGTGGATATGCAGGTGAAGGAGGGAAGTATCTTCGGCATCATCGGGCCAAACGGGGCCGGAAAGACCACCTTTTTTAATCTCTGCTCCGGAACCTATAAAGTAACATCCGGACAGATTCTCTTTGGCGGGCAGGATATCACCAATCTTCCCCCGGAGGAGGTGGCGAAGAAAGGCCTGATCCGCACCTTCCAGAACATCAAGCTGTTCCAGTATCTGTCTGTTCTGGAAAATGTGAAGGTGGGGTGTCACATCAACACCAGGACCTCGGTATTTGACGCCATATTCCATACAAAGACCTACCATCAGGATGAGGAGTATGCCACAGAGAAGGCCAACAGGGTCCTGGAGGAAGTGGGACTGACCGAATATAAGGACTGGAAGGCCGGAAACCTGCCCTATGGCTACCAGCGGAAGGTGGAGATCGCCAGGGCCCTGGCAGCGGAACCCAAGGTGCTTTTGCTGGATGAGCCGGCAGCCGGCATGAACCCGGCGGAGACCTGGAGTCTTCTGGAATTCATCCAGAAGATCAGGGACAAGGGGCATACGATCGTGGTGATTGAACATGACATGAAGTTTGTGATGAATCTCTGTGACTATATTATGGTGCTGAGCTTTGGAGAAAAAATATGCGAAGGCACGCCGGACATGGTGAAGAATGACAAGAATGTGCAGGAGGCCTATTTCGGCAGGGGAATCATCCAGAAATCAAATGAACTGAATCAGGAGGGCGCGTGATGGCAGATACCATGCTTACTATTGAACATCTGGTTGTGGATTACGGACATGTCCATGCAATCCGTGATATCAGTCTGCATGTTGACCGCAATGAAATTGTATGTCTCATCGGTTCCAACGGGGCGGGAAAGACCTCCACCCTGGGCGCCATCAGCAATATTGTTAAAAAGGAATCCGGCCGTATCCTGTTTGAGAACCAGGATATCACCGGCATGCATCCGGCCCAGATCGTGCAGATGGGAATCAGTCATGTGCCCGAAGGGCGCCATGTATTCCCCAAAATGACGGTAAAGGAAAATCTGATACTGGGAACCATGGCAAAGAAACGGGTAAAAAAGGCCTATATCCAGCAGCGGATGGAGGAAATGTATACACTGTTCCCACGTCTGAGAGAGCGGATGGATCAGGCGGCAGGAACCCTTTCCGGCGGAGAACAGCAGATGCTGGCCATTGCCAGGGGACTGATGTATGACCCTGAGCTGATCATGCTGGATGAGCCTTCCCTGGGGCTGGCCCCCATTATTGTGGAGGAGATTTTCGAACTGATCTGCAGGATCCAGAAACAAGGGAAGACGGTTCTTCTGATCGAGCAGAATGCCAACATGGCCCTGCAGATTTCGGACCGGGCCTATCTGCTGGAAAATGGAGCCATTGTGAAACACGGAACCGGAAAAGAGCTGCAAAGTGACGACAGTATCCGGAAAGCTTACCTGGGAGGATGAGAAAGGAATGAATGAGGATATCCGAAAGCTCCATGGATACATGGAGGAGACAAAGGATTTGATTGTTGCATGTGCCAATGAGGTCTTTCACTATGCAGAGGCCAGCGGCCAGGAAGTCCGGTCGGCGGCGGCCCTGGAGCAGCTTTTAGAGGATCAGGGCTTTGTGGTGGAACGGGGTCTTCAGGATCTGCCTACCGCCTTTCGGGCAGTCTACGGCAATGGGCCGGTGCGGATCGGTCTCATGTGTGAATACGATGCCCTGGCCGGACTGCACCAGGAGCAGGTTCCTTATCAGAAGGGAAACGGAGGCTTCGGGCACGGATGCGGACATCATCTTCTGGGAGCCGGCAGCGCGGGAGCCGGGATTCTGCTCAAATCCTTTGTGGAGGAGGGCCTGCCTGCCACCATTGTGGTATATGGGACTCCGGCGGAGGAAACACTGGAAGGGAAGACGATTATGGTGAAAAACGGGTATTTTAAGGATGTGGATGTGGTGCTGGGATGGCATCCCCACAGCCACAACAATCCCGGCATCATCCGCCATAAAGCCGCCGGCGCCTTCACCATGGCCTTCTATGGAAGGGCGGCCCATGCATGCAACTGTCCCGAAAATGGAAGAAGCGCCCTGGACGCGGCGGAGCTGACCAATATCGGTTGCAATTACCTGCGGGAGCATATTGACCGGGACAGCTACCTCCATTACTGTTATGTAAATGGAGGGGAAAGGCCAAACATTGTTCCGGATTTTGCAAAACTGTGGTATATGGTGCGGGCAGCCACCTACAGCCAGATGAAGGAAGTGGAAGCCAGGGTGAAGCGGATTGCCCAGGGGGCCTGCATGATGACCGACACCCGTGTGGAATTCCAGCTCCTGGGAGATACCCATGACAACAAAGTCAATTTCACCCTGGCAGGGCTTGGGGAGGAATGTATGAGGCAGATTGGCATGCCGTCCTATACCCAGGAGGAACTGGACTATGCTTCCAGACTTGCGGCCCAGGTTGGAGTGGAGGGCTGTGTGGGGGAATTTGACCAGATCATTATGGAGGCAGACCAGCCAGTGGAAAAGGATAATGGTTCCACGGACCTGTCCGATGTCAGTCAGGTGGTTCCCACCAACAATCTGTATGTGGCCTGCTTCCTGAAACAGACGCCCCTTCATTCCTGGGCAGCTACCGCCCAGGGGACCTGCTCTTTTGCACACAAGGGAATGCTGCTGGCAGCAGAGACCCTGGCTCTTATGGGAGTGCGGATTGCCAGGGAAAAGGAGCTTCTGGAGAAAATACAGGCGGAATTTCAGGGTATACTTTAGTAAAAGCACGCCGTGTGTCTGAATAAAAGGGGAATTGCCGGATTTGACAGGAGGGTTCATGAAGCGTAAACTGATCGCATCCTATATATCCATGTTAGTTCTTTTTTCGCTTTTTACTTATATTTTTGTTCTTCCGGTTATCTACAAAATGGTCAGGAATAATCTGATTGAAACCTCCGGCCAGACCATGAACCGGTGGTGCATGGAGCTTTCCTCGGTGATGAATTTTGGAAGGACCTATATCCTGAATATTTCCACCAACAAGAATATCCAGGATGCCCTGAGAAAGCTGACGGAAAATGTCTGCGATCTGGAATCGGACGAGCGGGAGCTGGAGCAGGTCAGAACCCTCATGGAGCAGAGCGGGATTCTCAAGGAGGTCATGTATGCCAATGACGTCACCATGCAGAATGTTCCGTTTCTTGTGGAGGTCTGCTGCCGTACACCGGATGGCCGCTATCTGCCTGTCTACTCATCCAGCCGGAGCAATACCCCGGAGGACGGGGAGGATCAGCCTTCCGAGGAATGGATCCGCGCCCTGGAGCAGCGGTCAGGAAAGTTCCTGTGGACCATCTATAAAAACGGCAGCAATGAATACATCCGCCTGTCCAAGGTCGTTTACGACATGAATGATTATTCAAACATAATCGGCATCATTTCCCTGGACCTAAGCTATGTGCACATTGCCCAGAATGTCCTGAATCCCCTGCGTCAGCAGTATGGCATTGAAACTGCCATTGTGGACAGGCAGAACCGGCAGATCATCGGTTACCATACTATCCGGGTGTCCGAGGAGGAGTTGTATGACTATATCGACAAGAATCCGGTTCTGATTCACAACGGAAAGGACTGTTTCTTTTCTTTTCAGCTGAACAACACAGATTACTATCTGGTAGGACTCAAATCCCTGGATCTGGTCAGAAGCACCTACCTGAAGACCTGCCTGATGCTGATGGCAGGAGCCGGGGGTACGCTGGTTCTGGGACTGTTTCTGACGGCTGTCCTGAGCCATAAGATCATGGAGCCGGTGGTGGAGCTTTCCCAGACCATGAAGGAAGTGGAATATGGCGATCTGGACATTACCGTAGAGACAAGGGAGAAGGGGGAGATCGGGGAGCTGTACTGCAGCTTTAATTATATGATCCAGATGATCAATGAGCTGATCCAGGAAAATTATGTGACCAGGCTGAACCAGAAGCAGAGCGAGCTCAATGCACTGGAGAGCCAGATCAACACCCATTTTCTCTACAACACCCTGGATACCATCAACTGGATGGCCAAGGACCACAATGCCCCGGATATCTCTTACCTGGTCACGAATCTGTCCACCCTGCTGCGTACCTCCTTAAATCATGGGAAAAACAAGATGACCGTGGCCCAGGAGCTTACTCATGCCAGAAGCTATATGAATATCCAGAAGGTGCGGTTCGGGGATCTGTTCACTGTGCAGGAGGAAATCGATGAGGATATTCTGGAGGATATTGTCCTGAAAATGCTTTTGCAGCCTCTGATTGAAAATGCAATCCTTCACGGGTTTCAGCATTCCGATATCTCCCGGAAGAATCCGGTCTTAACCGTGCGGGCCCAGAACCTGGGGGACGCGCTCCGGTTCCAGATCTGCAATCCGGCAACCAGGGAGAGTTTCCTGCGTATCCAGGATATCCTCAACCAGGTTCCGGATGTTCCCTGCAATAATTACGGGATCAGCAGCATCAAAAACCGTCTGGAAATAGCGTATAACCACGAGGCAGACTACTCGTATGCCATGGATGGGGAGTGTGTTTTGACGGCTACGATTCAGATTCCACGGAGGTTTACGAATATATAGGGGGATTACGTAATAGCCGGAATCCGGGAATGAATTTCAAGTTACAGTTCACGGGGCGGGGAAAACTGGACAAAAACAGGTGTCAAGCTCGCTTGTAAGACTGTTTTTGTCCAGTTTTCCACATCGGGCGGACGCCCGATGCTTCTTGTCTGGCGTAGCCGGACAAGAAGATGCCCCCGTGAACAGTAACATTTTCAAACATGTTCTACTTCTCCATCCGGCATTTATTGTTGAAAAGAAAAGCAGAATCAGGTATAATGTGGAAAATCGAACTTATTCTGTCACACACAAAGAACCCGGAGAAAGAGGAACGATACCACGATGAAGGAACTGATCTCATTTTTTTCACTATACCTGCAGGAGGAGTACTGGCTCGGGAGTTCTTTATGGCTCATGCTGCTTCTTCTCTATGGCAATACCATCTTTTACCTGATTGATTTTTATAATCTGGTCCGGCGCAAATCCAAAGCGGAGACAGCCGCCATGCTGGCGATACCGGGTACGGTTTCTGTGATGGGAGCCGCGCTGGCGGCCATGTTCGTACATGTGCCGGAACTGGGGGATCTGGAAGAGTTTTTTGCGGCACTTGACAGTATGGGTCTGTGTACCAGTCTGTTTCTGATCGCTGTAGTCTATGTGCTGCTCTGGGCAGTTTGCTTTTCCCTGCAGAGAAGACGGAAGAAAAAGGACGTGACCCGCTGGATGCTTTCCTGTGGTCCGGATGCCTGCTTTGTCCTGATGATCAGTATCAGCTTTATATACCGCGCAGCAGCCGGGGCAAGTCTCTTTTGGAGCGTGCCGGAATGGGTATTGTGGCTCTATTTGTATGCGGTTTATTTTTTGTGCTGTAAGGTTCTGCTGTTTGCCCTATATCTGGTAGTACAGCTTTATTCCATACGGCTGACAATATTCCGGTGGCGGGAGGGGATCAGTCCGTCTGTTTTCCTGTTTTGTTACTATGTATTTTTCCAGAATGCCATCCTGAGAAATATTGCGGCGTTCGAGCTGGGAATCCTGATCCCCCTGACCATGGCCCTCTGCCGTGAGGGATGGACAGAGGAGATGGTTACCATCATGGTCTTTCTGTATTTGTGCGGGGCTTTCACGATCCTTTTCAGTCTGATGCCGGTGATGAAGTCCTTAGACCAGTTCCGGCGCTGGGGGGATCCGCGCCAGCTTAGGGAGCAGTTCTGCCGGGAGTATTTTGTAGAGGAACCGGTGTGGAAGAATTCGTCTTATACCATAACCAGGAATTTTCTGGTGGATTCCCAGCGTCCGGCGGCCTTTTATTACTGGAGGGCCTTAAAATGTGTGGGAGACTGGTGTCTGGAAGGGAAGGATCAGAGGAGGGCTTGTGCCAGTCCGTGGGGGCGCAGGGCCGGCGCCGGGAGCGCATCAGGGCGGGGGAGCAGAACCTTAGGGAGCAGAACCCTGGGAAGCAGAACCGGGGGGAAGAGGATCCGGAGGATCAGCTTTTTCAACGGGGAATGCTTTCAGGCGGCAGAGGATGAGAGGGATGAATCTGCATTTGTCTTTGAGTATGCCAGGAAGTGGGAAGGGGTCAATGAGGAGGCAGCCAGACGGGCCGCCCAGGGAAAGTCCTGGAATGCGGGCCGCTATCAGACGCTGATCCAGCGGCTGGCTATCGTGATGGCATTTCTTCTGATGCTGATGGCGTATGGGAAGCAGTAAAAGGGCTCCTGCAAAGGGACACAAAGTGGAACGCACAGCTGGCGGGCAACATCATATTATGATATTAGAATTTCCGATAGGAAGGGAGAATTCTTTATGAGTTGCAACCAGAACCAGAGAGGTCCTGCCTGCTGTCAGCGTCCGCAGATGCCGGTTCCTCCTTGCATGAATACCAATTGTGATTGTAACTGCAGACCGGAACCGCCCCGGCCCGGAAGACCGGTTCCGCCGCCCCCTGGGATGCCAGGAAGGCCGGTTCCACCGCCTCCTGGGATGCCAGGAAGGCCGGTTCCACCGCCACCAGGGATGCCTGGATTTTTTCCCCAGGGCGGGCAGGGAGGCCGTTTTCCGGAATATACACCGCCAGGTATGGGATATGTGCCCATGCAGCAGTGGGGGCAGGTCTATTCGCCGGAGCAGGCTCTCCAGCAGGGCACCATTTTCCCGGAGCTTGATTTTCCGTTTATGATGGGGAGGTGCAGATAGATTATGGATGCCAATCAGAACTATTTGTTGCAGCAGGTGTATATGACAGGATTCCAGCTGGATGATATTTTGTTGTATCTGGATACCCATCCGGACTGTCAGGCGGGCATGGCCTATTACCGTCGGGCCCTGGCAGCGAACCGGCAGGCGGTTGCCAGATATGAGCAGGCATATGGTCCCCTGATGGTCACTCAGGTCAATGCCCAGAACTGGAACTGGATCCGTGATCCATGGCCGTGGGAAGGAGGAATGGGTTAATGTGGAGGTATGAAAAACGCTTACAGTATCCGGTGAAGATTTCTTTTACCAATCCGAAGCTGGCGCAGTTTATTATCAGTCAGTATGGCGGGCCTGATGGAGAATCTGCCGCTGCCATGCGGTATCTGTCCCAGCGGTATGCTATGCCTTATGAGAAGGGGAAGGCTGTCCTGACAGACATAGGTAGTGAGGTAGTAAAATGCTCCTCGCTGCCGACGTTTTTTTACCGGGGTTTCCCGGTAATTCTGCCAGCATATAAGACCACTTGTAAGGGAGTAAATTTAAGTATATCTCGATATGCTTTCTGCTGTGGACAACAATCTTCTCCACAATGTTCCGGTAAAAGGTATCGTCCTGCTTTTCTCCCAAGGCCAGGGCGCGGATCGTAGCGGCGATGTCTGCCATCATTTCTTCCTGATTGGCAGTAATCTCTTTCTGTTTTTTAGCCTCTTTGATCTGCTGTTTCAGATTCTCCATGTCCGTATCATAACGCTCCGACATCCGGCGGTATTCGTCTTTGGAAATATCCTGCCCCAGATATAGATCAAGGAGCCGCTCCTTTTTCTCCGCAATCGTTTCGAGTTTTTGCTCTAGTTTGCTAACGTCCATTTCCTCGCCTTCCGAAGCTGACAGAACCAGCCTGACGATTTCAACCAGATCAGAAATGAGCCGTTTTTTATTGTGTCGTAAATGCTTGATAACCATTTGAAGCATCAGCATAAAGTCCTCGTCACGGATCTGCTGGTTGACTGCACAACCAATCTGATTGCCTGCCTTATCCGTTTTCGGAAGTCCATGCTGGGTTACTTCAAAACAGCGCCATGCCTTGTATTGGCTTCCGTCCTGTCGCTTCTTCGTTCTTGAAACAAACCGGGAACCGCAACACCCACATTGAATTTTACCTGATAAACAATACCGGTTACTATGTTTTGCTTTTTGCTCTGGAGATGGAGAACGGCGCTCCAATTCCTTTTGTGTCCTCTCAAAAATTTCTCTGCTAATGATTGGTTCATGGTGATCCCGCAGGACAACATATTCTTCCTGGCCACGGTTATATTTCTTTTCATGGCTCAAGTAATCAGGCGTATACGTCTTTTTCTGGATCAGATCACCACAATACTTTTCATTTCTAAGAACTCGCAGGATAACAACATTTGACCATTCTTTCATATGAGTAGAAGTCTCGATACCGGCCTCCCGCAGCTCACGGGCGATTGTATATGTACCTTTTCCTTCTTCTAAAAACTTATGATAGATCAGCCGCACCGTTTCCGCGCCATCCTCGTTGATATAGAGCTTTCCGCCGCGAACGTCATATCCCAGCATATCACGGCCAAACACAACTCCTTGTTCCATCCGGCGTTTCTGTCCCCATTTCACACGTTCGGAAGTCTTGCGGCTTTCCTCCTGTGCAATGGAGGCCATGATCGTCAGACGTAATTCTGCATCGGGGTCTTTTGTATTGATATTGTCATTCATAAAAAGAACATAGACACCGATCTTTTTCAGATCACGGGTATATTGCAGCGTGTCCACCGTATTGCGGGCAAACCGGCTCACCTCTTTTGTGATGATCAGATCCATTTCGCCAGCTTTGGCCAGCCGGATCATGCGGTGAAATTCTTTCCGCTTTTTTGTACTGGTTCCTGATATACCTTCATCCGCAAAGATCTGTACCAGTTCCCACTCAGGATTCCGGTTAATATATTCACGGAAATATTTTTGCTGGCTTTCAAATGAGTTTGCCTGATCGTCCTTGTCTGTGGAAACGCGGCAGTAAGCACCTACCTTCAACATAAAATCAACTCCTATATTTTTGAACTACTTTATCCATACAAGCCTCAAATTGAGTCTGTGTCAATTTGCGGCTCTCCAAAAGAGAAAGCAAGATTGCCCGCTGAAAATTGATTTTAAAATCCTTACAATCCAGTTTGTCAATATCCGGCTGTTCCGTAGTCTCAAGAACATATTTCTCGTTTTTCATAGGCAATACCTCCCTAAAGGAATGTATGCAAATAGGTTTGTACGATATTATATTTTTCTACTTACTAAAAACGGCCACACTGGTATGATTGGAGCCACATTAGGGATATTACACGTTCTAGCAGGGCTGTCATAACTCCGCAGCACCGTTTTACTCGTATGCCGCAGGGTTCCCCCTCAAGTCTGTGGCAAGCTGCCATCATCGCGTCGGGCCTTATGCCGCTACTCACGCAGGTTTCGTGCCTGTAATATGGTATATTCAGTTTTCAGAGGCCATGAGGTCACGGGAAAAGCGTGTCCTTCTAATAACTGTGAGATTTCATACGGAAAATACAACACCCTTAAAAAGATTTTTTCAAAAACTTTTCCATTTTGGTTGAAAGTGAATGAGTAACCAAAATGGAGACTGGCGGGCCGCGACACCGTGGATAATCCGCGAAATCCGGCAAAATCCGACAAAGAAAAATGCCAGACAGTCGTAATGACCATCTGGCACAAAAATATCTTTCGGATTGATTATTCTGTTTTATATACGTTAATCGTGTGGGTTCAGGGAGGTAAAAATGTGGGGAGATACCAGGGCTTTTTTCCTTTCTCTCAAATGTCCCTGCTTGATTTCCAGTATCACATCCGCCTGCTTTGCCACCTCGCCAGAGTGTGTCACAACTACCACACACTTCCCGAACGCATGGG
>CAJTOW010000053.1 GCA_910577655.1 uncultured Lachnospiraceae bacterium
AAGCAGAAACGTCTGCTGGAAAAACAGAAACAGATGATCGGACAGAATGAGAAAAGGATAGCACAGAACGAGAAAACAATAGCACAGAACGAGAAAACAATAGCACAGAACGAGAAGACGATAGGACAGAATGAGAAAACGATAGAACAGCTGAGAAGGGAGGTAGAGCAGAAGGAAAGAGAGGCGGAGCAGCAGAAAAGAGAGGTGGAACGTCTGAAGGCCCTGCTGGAGCAGATGCAGGGATAGTCCCTTCAGCAATTTCCAACAAATACATAATCCAGATATTTTCTGGCGGTCTTTGCCAGATGGTGTACCTGACTGATATCCGTAGCTTCCCGGTCCACCATATGGTATCTTGGAAAAAATCTGGTAACATGCAGAGGAATCTCTTTCCCAACAGAAGCGATCCATCTGGCTTCCTTCTCCATATCCTCTGCCTTGTCATTCTCCCCAGGCACGATCAGAGTCGTAAGCTCCACATGACACGCCGAAGCGGCCTGGGTGATGAATGCCTTGACAGTCTCCAGATCACCGCCAAGCTTCCGGTAATATTCCTGGGTGAAGCCCTTCAGGTCAATGTTCATGGCATCAATATAAGGAAGCAATCCGTTCAATACTTCTCTGGAGGCTGTGCCGTTGGTCACCAGTACACTGACCATGCCGGATTTTTTTACCAGCTTTGCCGTATCCCGCACATATTCCCAGCCGACCAAAGGTTCGTTATAGGTAAATGCCACTCCAATGTTGCCCAGCTCTCTGCACTTTAAGGCTTTGTCTGCCAGCATATCAGGGGATACCCATACGGAATCCCGGTTCTCCTGCCCTTGTCCGGTCATGGAAATCTCATGGTTCTGGCAGAAAGGGCACCGGAGATTACATCCATAACTTCCCACGGACAAAACCAGGCTTCCCGGGTGAAACATTTTCAAAGGCTTTTTTTCAATGGGATCCAGGGCCAGAGCTGTGACTTTTCCATAATTGTCACACCGGATTGTCCCGCCCTGATTCATCCGTGCCCCGCAGATCCCCTTCTGGCCGTCTTCCAGGACGCAGTGATGCATACACACCTGACAAACTGTTTTCATAGAAATTCACTCCGTCACTCCGTATTATCATATCCATATTAAGTAATACCAGCAGTGAGAACAAAGAACAGGTTACTGTTTACGGGGCGCGTCTTCTTGTCTGGTGTAGCCGGACAAGAAGCATCGGGCGTCCACCCGCTGTGGAAAACTTAGTGGCCGCGGGTCTGGCCCGTTTCAGATGGGCAGACAGATGGCTGATGCCGTACCACCTCAAACCGCTCCAGCTCCACATCTTCCTCATCCCCGATTCCTGCCTTCTGTTTTGCTATGGCGATCTGCTGCCGGACGTGATCCACGCCCTCCAGATCGGGGAGCAGAAGGCCTCTTCTGGTTCCGTTGGTGACAATTACCCCATACCGTTTCACATCCAGCTGCTCCGGAGAATCAATCCTCTCTGCATCCCCCAGCACATCTACACTGATGACCAGACGCTCCAGTTCCTTTGGCTGTATGGGAGAGAATCTGGGATCCTGGGAACAGGCGCTGACTGCATTGTAAATAATCTCTTCTGCCAGACATGTCTGCACCGCCTGGATCGTTCCGATACATCCCCGGAGTCTGCCATCCTCCTTGATGGAGACAAAGGCACCTGCCCTGCGTTGGCGCAGGTCCTCTGAAAGATCCTCCAGCAAGGCCGGTATCTTTCCCGTTTTCACATAAGTATCTATGGTTTTTCGGGCCAGTTTCACATATTCATCTTCCCCGGCCCTCAAAGCTGCCAGACGTTCTCTTTCTTTCCTTTCATACTGTACAAGAAAATCCCTTTCCGCATCTGCGCCTGACACCTGGTACATACATATCCCATATCCAACTCCAAAAGGGCCTTCATGGGAAAGCTTGTCTGTCTTTACCGCCAGTCTGTCAAGTGCCCCCGCCATCATGGTAAATGAACGGTGGCCGCACTCGGCGGCTTTTTCACAGAAATCTTCGGCAAATTCCAGAAGCTCCCCGAAAGCCCCCCGCCCCATCACATCCATGATCCGGCTGTCATACTCTGGCCCTTCTTTTTGGAAACCATAAGGTCCATCTTCCTTAAGCTTGTGGGATAAGTCGCCGCTGCCGATGATCACCACATTCTTATTCAGAAGCTCTGCTGTCTGCTGGATACATAGTCCCAGCTGGTAATGCATGGCAAGGGAAAGGCCTGACAGGCCGATCCGGACCAGCTCATAGTTATCCAGGTATTGGTTGACAAAGTGGAGTGGAACCATGGTCCCATGATCCAGTCTTCTGTCCTGGCTGCCCCGTACTCCCAGGGTGCCCGCCGCCAGCCCCTGGGCCTCTGCCTGCCGGCACAGTTCCTGGACAAATCTCGTGTCATAGGTCACATGGAACCTTACCTGCTCAGCCCCAAACTGTCCAAAATCTCCATCAGCCCCGTCTCCTGGGGATATGTGGAAATAATCGGCATACATAACCTGGTGGGGAGAGATGACCACTATGGTATCTGGTTTCAGACTTCCGATTTTCTCCGCCGCTTTCCGGTATGCGTCAATGGTACTCTGGATTGCGCTTTCTGTCCCTTTTCCTATATCCGGTATGATAAGGGGCGGGTGGGGGACCATATATGCTGCTAAGACTGCCATGTTCAGACCTCCTCAATCGACATTCCAATATTATGTTTCCTGATTGTGATATCCATGAGACCAATTATATCATCTGAGCCAGCCTCTTGTAAACCTGAATAAAGGCTGCTGTTCATAGAGTGGTTGTTCCAGAGCTGGTGTAACAAACATGGAAATTTTAAGAGGAATTTTAAGAAAGTCTATTCCATCCGGAAGGCCATTGTAATATAATAGAGCCAGAAAAAACTGAAGGTGAGCAGATGATTAATACAATTTATTTTTTTGCCTCAAAAGAAGATATCTGCAATATTTTTCATAAGATTGAGAAGGAATCGGATATCAAATATTGTATGACAGTGGTGGATAAAAAAGCCGGTGAAAAAGGGATGCCGGAGATGGAATTTGATACCATTGAAGAGATTGCAAAGGACTGTCATGGGAGCCATATGATTCAGCCCTTTTATCTGATTGCACCTAAAACCGAGGTTATGAAAACATATCGGCAGGCCTTAAAAGACCGGGACGATATCGAGCGATACTGCATGAGCTATACGGAGAACGGAAACAGCGTCATGCTGAAGGGCATGCGCAAACATGAGGATTTGACCTTTGATTATTATGTACATATTGACAGACAGATGGAAACGGAATTTTCCGCCCTGCTTTTTAAAAAAATTGTGCGGGAAGTGAAACGAAATTGTGTGAGGATAACATACAGCACTCCTGTTTATATAGGAAAAGAGATGTATAAAAGCAAAAAGGAACTGGTTTTTTCCGGGGAGCGATGTGGATGCATTACCGTGACGGAAGCGGATGAGGTCAAAGAATGGTATCGAAACCCGAATGTCAGGGCATTTGCCGATCAGCCTTTTGCGGAACAGATATCCTTTTTACGGGATGTATTTCAGGGGAAAGTATTGAAAAACTATAGAGAGGAAGAACAGAATTTCTCGGAGGACTTCCAGATGTACAGGGTGGCTTCATCGCAGGTCTGGAAAATAAAAGACCTGTCCCTTTTGAAAGACGTATTTGGTTTGTTTGACGATGATGTTAAGACTCCCTCTCCTCCCGGCACTTCAACAGCCATGGAATATCTGTGTGAAGCATCCATTTTCGTGGCATCAGCACAAAAGCCGGACGGAATCCGGATTCTGTCAGACTTTTTATGCCAGATACCGGAAAGGGGCTATCACTGTGGCTGTGAAGGCATTGTCAGGCTCCTGTTAAAGAAGAAATATTTTGAAAAATTCAGGATGAGTATGGAAGATGTGTCAGAGGACACAAAGAAATTGATAAAAAAGATACTGGAAGGTTTAACTGATAAAAATACAAAGAATCAGAGAAAGGAACTGATTGAAATGCTGGATTCTTGTAACAGTTCAGATACCCCTTGAACTGTTACGGATTCTTTTCAAACGATTCCGTCTATGCTATACTATGGAAAAGCAGGGTCAGACTTTCTATAGTCAGATGGACGGCACAGGAACAATCGCATCTTCCCATAAGCTGTACAGGTTTCAGACGGCGGCCCATCTGGATGATTATCACAAGTTATATGCAGCATCAAAAATAGAGAAAAGGGGACAGAGAATGATCGAAAAACAGCTGATTGGTGAGTGGACAGATACCCTGGCATCCAGAGCGCCGGTGCCGGGAGGCGGCGGCGCGTCGGCCCTGGGCGGGGCTTTGGGGGCAGCCCTGGGCCAGATGGTGGCGAATCTGACCGTAGGCAAGAAACGTTATGCAGACGTGGAGGAGGAGATGCAGCAGAGTTTGGCGGTCCTGGGCCGTCTGCAGACAGAGCTTCTGGATCTGGCGGATCAGGACGCCCAGGTCTTCGCGCCTCTGGCGGCTGCCTACAGTATGCCCACGGATACCCCGGAGCAGAAGGCCAGGAAGGAGCAGGTGATGGAGGAGCGGCTTCTGGCGGCAAGCCTGGTGCCTCTGGCCATGATGGAGAAGGCTGCCCAGGTGCTGGAGATTCTGGAGCAGCTGGAGGCTAAGGGAAGCCGTATGGCTATATCCGACGTAGGCGTGGCTGTCCAGTTCGCGCGGACTGCCCTGACCGGAGCAGTGATGAATGTCTATATCAATACGAAATCCATGAAAAACCGGGAAAAGGCCGGGGAGCTGAACAGGAAGGCAGACCGGCTTCTTGAAGAAGGGATCCAGAAGGCAGACACGGTATATGACCAGGTCCGCCAGCGTCTCCAGGGGTAAGCACTTATGGGTAATTCATGGACAAGAAGGAGGAAAATATGATCACATTAAAGGGGGCAGATGTTTCTGCCAGAATAAAGGAAGAAGTCCAGGACGCCCTGGAGAAGCTGGACGGCATAGTGCCTCAGCTTGCCATTGTGCGGGTGGGAGAGAACCCGGATGACGTGTCCTACGAGCGGGGCGCCACCAGGCGTATGGAGAAGTTCGGTCTGGGGGTCCGGTCCTTTGTATTCCCGGCAGATATCAGCCATGAGGCATTTCGGGAAGCCTTTGTTAAGATCAACCAGGATCCGGAGGTTACGGGGATTCTCCTTCTGCGTCCGCTTCCCAAGCAGATCCGGGAAAAGGATATCATGCAGGTCATGGATCCGGACAAGGATCTGGACGGCATCTGCCAGGGAAATATCGCCAGGGTTTTTGCCGGGGATGAGAGCGGGTTTGCACCCTGCACCGCAGAAGCAGTGGTGGAGGTGCTTAAGGCCAACCGGATTCCTATTACCGGCAAGCGGGTCACCATTGTGGGACGCAGCATGGTGGTAGGGAAGCCCCTTTCCATGCTGATGCTGAAGGAAAATGCCACCGTCACTATCTGTCACACCCGGACTGCGGATCTGAAAGCCGCCTGCAAAAACGCAGAGATCCTGGTGGCGGCAGCCGGTCGGGCGAAGATGCTGGACGCAGAATATGTGGGAAAGGGCGCCATTGTGCTGGATGTTGGCATCAATGTAGATGAGAATGGAAAGCTGTGCGGGGATGTGGACTTTGATTCCATCCATAACGTGGCATCCATGGCCACCCCGGTACCAGGCGGTGTCGGGGCAGTGACCACAGCGGTTCTGGCCAAGCATCTGTTGCGGGCAGCATTGCGGAAAAGCAAAGAACAGAAATAGCCGGAAGCCAGCGGCCGACTGGCCCGGACTGTGAGTGTGCAAAGAACAGAAATGGCCGGAAGCCAGCAGCCGGCTGGCCCGGACTGTGTGTGTGAAAAGAATAGAAATGGCCGGAAGCCAGCTGCAGACGGGTCCGGACTGTGAATATGCATAAAAAGGATGGAGAAGTAGCATGGAGATACGGAAAACACAGCCAGAAGACTTAGACCAGATTCTGGCCCTCTACGAGCAGGCCCGCCAGTTCATGCGGGAGCATGGCAACCCGGACCAGTGGGGGACTGCCCACCCGCCGGTGGAGCAGGTGGAAGCGGACATCCGGGCCGGAAAGAGTTATCTGTGCGTGGAGGACGGCGAGGCTCTGGGAGTTTTTTATTTTGCCAATGAGGTGGAGCCGGATTACGCGGAGATCTATGAAGGCGCCTGGCTGGATGATGCCCCCTACGGCGTCATGCACCGGGTGGCCTGCCCCGGAAAGAAAAAGGGTGTGGCCAGCTTCTGCGTGGCCTGGTGTCTGGAGCAGAGCAGAGGCAACCTGAGGATCGACACCCACAGGGACAATCTTCCCATGCAGGGGATGCTGGCCAAGAACGGTTTTACCCGGTGCGGGCTGATCCATATCTATAATGGAGAAGAACGGATCGCTTACCAGAAAAAAGAAAAGCGGGGGTGATGTTCCAGAGCTGGTATCTGCCGGCTGGGGGAAATAACCTGGTAGCAGTTCAGATAGGTCTGCGCACTCGCTGCGCTGACCGTACGAAAACGTAGTGGCCGGAGGGCATCTGCCTCATCGCGTAGCGATTCTCATGGGCAGATGCCGTAATAGTTCAAGGGGTATCTGAACTGTTACATAACCTGTAACAAAAAATAAATATTTTATTATAATTTAATAGAATTATAACCCGGGACATGGTATAATCGAAAAATCGGGAGGTACAAATGCATGAACAAGGTGATCAGCATCAGTCGGGAGTTTGGCAGCGGCGGCCGGGAGATCGGCTTCCGTCTGGCCGAGAAGCTGGGGATACCCTTTTATGACAAGGAGATCATCTCCATGGCATCAGAGGACAGTAATATCGCGGAGGAGGTATTTCATGCCCATGATGAAGTGCTGGGTATGAAGGAACGTACCAGTCACGACTATGTTTCCGTGAATCCGTTTTCGTCCCTTTACGAAGTTCCGGTGTCAGATCAGGTATTCATGCTGCAGTCCCAGATTATCCGGAGGCTGGAGCAGCGGGGCCCCTGCGTGATTATCGGGAGATGTTCGGATATCATTGTGACTGATGCATTTCGCGTCTTTATCTGTGCAGGGATGAAGAAACGCCTGGAGCGTATGCAGTCCCTGGAACCAGGGGAGAGTCCCAGAAAGCTGGAGACGCGGATGCGGGGGATCGACCGGAAGCGCCGGGAGTATTACCAGTATTACAGCGGCAATGAGTGGGGAAATCCACGGAACTACGATCTGTGTCTGAACAGCGGCAGCCTGGGGGTGACCCGCTGTGTAGATATGATCACGGCATGTCTGCATTTGTCCGCCCAATGATTACAAATTTCAGCGAGGAGAGAAAAGTATGAGAAAAAATGTGAAAAAGCAGGCAGCCGTTCTGCTGGCAGCTGCGGCCTTGGGACTGATGACCACAGCCTGCGGCGGTTCCAAGGAGACAGGCGGCAGCTCGACTTCCACTACAACAGCAGCCGGAGCAGAGACTACCACAGCAGCAGCGACGGAAGCACCAGAGGATCTGCCGGATTCCGCAGAGTATACCTCAGCAGATGGAATGTACAAGGTGACTCTTCTGGAGGGCCTTGAGCAGACAGATATGCAGTTTCAGGCCAATTCCAGCATGATGGGTCTGGACGGCGGTTCCTCAAGACAGGGATTCTCCGGTATTTCCCTGGGAAGCCCCAAGGGAAGCGTTCCCGGGAACCCGGCCAAGATGGAGAGTCTGGAAGACTACGCAGATCACGTGGTGGGACTGGCGCTTAATGGTTCCGGTGTCACCGTGGAGTGGGCGGATGTGGATCCGCAGGCACCGGCTCCGGAGGGGGCAGAGCGCTGTCTGGCCAGAGAGGGCAAGGCGAAAGTAGCCGGAACCAGTGGTCTGGCCTACGCTTACTATGTAGAGACCGCAGACAGCTATTATTCTGTTATTGCCATCGGCAATGACGATGATGTAGAGGATGCCAAGAAGGTTCTTTCTGTGGAGATTCTCGGCGGTGCCGCCGCCGAAGGCAGCAAGGCATTTATCAGCGGATTGTCAGCAGTTCTGGATACAGTCAATGGCGCCAGTGTTATGGATACCGTCAAAGCCCTGGAGGATATGGGCGCGGATGAAAGTCAGCTTCAGACCCTGGCAGTCCAGGCCCAGCAGTCCCTGGCAGACAGCTGGGGCGTGGAGGATGCAGCCGGTTTGATGGAGATGGCTGACTGGCTGATGAGCGAAGGCCACAACAAGGATGCCATGGATCTGTTAAATGAGTTCGGCGCTACCGGAGCACCTGATCTGGAGACACTGACCGCAGAACTGCAGGCAGAGGACGAAGAAACCTATAACAGCCTGGTAGCTGCTTATAAAGCCTGGTCTGCTTACGGGGATGCAGCAATCTCTGCCTGGGATCTGAGCCGTGTATGCACCATCATGGGCTTTGGCTATGCCGCAGGCTACTGCACCTACGAAGAAGCTATGGACAAATCCCTGGAGGTAGCGAAGAAGGCGCAGGAATCCTTCGGTTCCTGGGATGATTTCAACCAGAGCTATCTGTGTGGCTATGCCTTCTGGGCAGGGGAAGATATGGAAGATCCGGACAACTCCGTTGCAGACCGGATTGATATTGTAGATACCCTGGGTGCCCAGGCCAATGGTCCTTTCTCCGCAGACTGGAATATGGCACTGGAGAAAGAGTGGTAATTCAGACACACTCTGGTATTAAGGGTGGATGCCCGATGCTTCATGTCTGGCGCAGCCGGACATGAAGATGCGTCCCGTGAATAGTAACATATAAAGAAAGGCTGTCGGAAAATGGCGTCAGCATATAATATATCATGGTGATAGTTGGATCATCTGACATATTGTATGCAGGCAGCATTTTCTGACAGCCCTTTTTATTTCTGTGAAGACAAGCGGATCCCGGACTTGTCTGATTTACTATGCACGTTACAGCCAGTCCTCACATTAACTATTAATATAGACTTTAATGAAGGAGGACTATATATGGAAAACCAGCTGGTATGGAAAGACGAATTCAACATCGGCGTTAAGATTATCGACGAAGAGCACCAGCGGCTATTTAAACTGATAAACCGGCTCTTTTCTCTTGTGCGGGAAGAGCACAAAAGCGCAAGAGCATGCCAGGAGGGCATTAAATATTTCAAAGCACATGCGGTAAAGCATTTTGAGGACGAAGAAACCTATATGGAACTGATCGGTTACGAGGATCTGGAAACCCACCGGCGTGTTCACAAGAACTTCCGGGAGGACACGCTTCCGGCCCTGGAGCGGGAGCTGGAGAACAGCGATTATTCCCATGAGGCCGTGATCCACTTCCTGGCGGTCTGCGCCGGCTGGCTCATCGGCCACACACTGACCGAAGACCGGGCCATCACCGGAGGAAAGGTGGGGAAATGGGAGGACCTGCTTCCGGAAGAAGAGCTGGAAGCCATCCGCCAGGTGATCTCCAGACTCCTGCACGATATGTTCCAGCTGAAGGCCCATGTTATCAGTGAGTCCTACGACGGAGAAAAATTCGGCAATGGCATCTACTACCGGGTAGTCTATGGCAGGGAACAGGACGAAGGAAAATGGGAAATCTTCCTGATCTTTGAGGATAAGCTTCTGGTCAATACGGTAGGGAAGATCATGGGGATCCGCTCCGGGAAGCTGGACGTCATGCTGATGAGTGCCTGCCGGTATACAGCCAGCCAGTTTGTATGGCGGGTGATGCAGCATTTTCCGGCCTTAAGTACCTACGAGATGCAGGAAGAGAACTTCCTGACCTATGACCAGTTCCAGAAAGCCTTTGAAACGAAGAAACCCCAGGTCAGCCTGCTGTTCAACACCAGCGGGGGCTATTTTGCCTACTGTGTCATCGCTCCCCACTTGTTCCAGCACTCCATTGGGACCCCCCTGGAAGTGGAAAATGAAATGTCGGAGATTGAGAAATATCTTACCGGAAGAGACGGCAGCCAGAAGCCCAAGGTGCTAGTGGTAGATGACTCTATGACCATCCGCCAGGGAATGAAGAGCCTGCTGGAAGGAGAATACGATGTAGCAGCCGTGGGTTCCGGCGTGTCTGCCATCCGGGCTATCACCCTGGATCCGCCGGACCTGATCCTTCTGGACTACGAGATGCCGGTCTGCGACGGTGTCCATGTACTGGAAATGCTTCACTCCGAGGATGAATTTGCAGATATTCCGGTTATCTTCCTTACCAGCAAGGATGATCCGGACATTGTACGGAAGGTTCTGGCCTTAAAGCCGGAGGGCTATCTGTTAAAATATCTGAAGCCGGTAGAACTCAGGAAGAGAATCCAGGATTACTTTAAAAAGGCACAGACCTGATCAGTGATGTTACTATCAGCCTATGCTGCCGGAGGTGTCTTTGTTCATCCAGGCAGCCGATGTCGACATTTATAAAAAAATGACAAACTGAGTTATTAGTATAATTAACAAATGAGGGCCTATTATTCATCTTGAACCTGTAACGGATATAGGATATGATTATAAAAGACCAGGCAGGATACCCTGCCGGAATCAGGAGGGATAGTATGGCATCTAAGATACTGATCAGAAATGCAAAAGCGGTCGTTACCTGTGACGGGCAGGACCGGGTATACCAGGACAGTGATATCCTGGTGGAGGGGCCGAAGATCGTGGCTATCGGACAAGACCTGGAGGCAGGGGATGCGCAGGTCATCAATGCTCAGGGGAAATTCGTGTATCCGGGTCTTATCAACACCCATCATCATTTTTTCCAGACTTTTGTGAGAAACCTGATCACCATTGATTATCCGAGCCTTACGGTTATGGACTGGATCGACAAGATCTATCGTATTTTCCAGATCATTGACAATGATGTGATCTACTACTCTACACTGACAGCTTTTGCAGATCTGATCAAGCATGGGTGTACCTGCGCCTTTGACCATCAGTACTGCTATACCACAAGAACCGGCAAGGATCCGGTGGACCGCCAGATGGAGGCGGCGAAGCTTCTGGGTATCCGCTACCATGCAGGCCGCGGAGCCAACACCCTGCCCCGTGAGGAGGGCAGCTCCATTCCGGAGAATATGCGGGAGACCACAAAAGAATTCCTCCAGGACTGTGAGCGGCTGGCTGGTCTTTACCACGATACAAAGCCATTTTCCATGAGCCAGATCGTCATGTCTCCTTGTCAGCCCATCAACTGTTATGCAGATACCTTTATTGAGACGGTTCCTCTGGCCAGACAGCTGGGGATGCGGATGCACACCCATCTGGGCGAGGGGGAGACAGCCGGGATACAGGAGCGGTACGGAAGACGCACCATGGAATGGTGCCGGGATATTGGCTTCATCGGTGAGGATGTCTGGTATGCCCACGGCTGGGAGCTGCTTCCGGAGGAATTCCCGGTACTGGCAGAATATGGCACCGGCGTGTCCCATTGTCCGGGACCGGCTGTGCTGGGCGGCTTCCCCATCCTGGATATCAAGGCCATGCAGGACGCAGGCATGACCATCAGTCTGGGCTGCGACGGCTCTGCTACCAATGACACATCCAGCCTGCTGGATTCCCTGCGTATGGGATACCTGATGCAGACCTGGCATACCAAGGCAAGGGGCGGCAGCGTGTCTGCTTACGATATGCTGAAGGTGGCTACGGTCAACGGCGCCAGAACCCTTGGCAGACCGGATCTGGGTTCCTTGGAGCCAGGAAAAGGGGCTGACCTTTTCATGGTAGATGTGGAGAAGCTGGAGTATGCAGGCGCGCTCCATGATCCGAAGAATTTCCTGGCCCGTGTGGGAGCCACCGGTCCGGTATGGATGACCATGATTAATGGCAGGGTGGTCTACAAGGACGGGGAGCTTCAGGGCATTGACGAGGAGAAGCTGGCAGCAGACGGCGAGGCAGTCTGCACACGGGTGATCCGTCAGGGGAATGAGGCATATAAGATATTCATGTAAAGAAAGAAGTTAATATCCGTTTATATGAACCGGATTTAACTATAATGAAAGTATTCTGTGGGTTTGAGGCCCGCAGGCATGGCGGCGGTCCATATCCGGACTGCCGCCCGAAATGTACACAGACAAAAAGGAGAGAAAAAATTATGAAAAACATGAAGAAAATGTCAGCAGTGATTCTGGCAGCATCTATGGCAATGATGTCCCTGACGGGTTGCGGCGGTTCCGGGGATGCAGCAGAGACCACGGGGACACCGGCAGCTACTGAGGCGGCAAAGACAGAGGCTGAGGCAGAGACCGGTGCAGCTGAGGCAGAGAATGAGGAGACAGAGGCACAGGCAGCAGCCACGGACAAGACCTACAAGGTAGCTATGTGCCTGTCCGGCGCAGCCAATGATATGGGCTGGTGCCAGGTGGCTTACGAGGGGCTGAAGCTTCTGGAGTCAGAGTATGGCTGTGAGATCGCTTATACGGAGAATCTGACTCCTGATGATATTGAGGCTGCTTTCGCGGATTATGCGTCCAATGGCTATGATGTGGTCATCGGTCACGGCTATGAGTTTGGTGATCCGGCCATGGAGGTGGCAGAGCAGTATCCGGATGTCAAGTTCATCGTGACAGAGGGGGAGGTTTCCGCAGATAACGTAGCTTCCTATGTATCTAGCTGTGAGGAAGGCGGCTACATCATGGGTATGCTGGCAGCCGGCATGAGTGAGACCGGTAAGATCGGTTATGTAGGCCCGATTCAGGGTGCTTCCCTTGTGAAAATCATGAATGGCTTTGAGGATGGCGCCAGGGAAGTGAATCCGGATATCGAGGTGCAGACCGCATGGACCGGTTCCTTCACCGATACGGCTCTTGGCAAGGAAGCTGCCCAGGCCATGATCGACAACGGCGCCGACGTCATCGGACATTGTGCCAACGAAGCCGGTACCGGCTGTATCAATGCGGCTAAGGAAGCTGGCGTTTACGCAACCGGTGATTCCTACGACCAGAATGATCTGGCCCCCGACACGGTGCTGTCTTCTTCCGTATATCATATCCCCCACGTGATCGAGCTGGCCTTCGCGTCTGTTGCAGACGGAAGCTTTGCCGGCGGTATCTATAATTTTGGTATGAAGGAGGATGCTGTGAGCGTAGCTCCCTACCATGGTCTGGAGGAGAAGATTCCGGAGGAAGTGAAGTCCCTGATCGACGAGCGCGTGGCACAGATCAAGTCCGGGGAATTCAAGGTTCCCTGCGATACACAGGTAAGATAATAGGCCGGTATGGGAAACGGATTCCCATGAAGGCAGAAGGCGCATAAAATGAAATAGGCCAGAGCTGCCGCAAAATGACAGGATCACACAATATGTGGCATGGGTATGTTTTATCCCATTGCCATATATAGGCAACCGTTCAGACAGGCAATGGACCGTCTGAACGGTTACATATATTGTGTAATTGACAGATTTTGCGGCGGCTTTTGTCTTTTCACGGAGACGACAGAAAGGAAAGACGGTATGCCATTATTGGAAATGAAACAGATCACGAAGGCATTTTCCGGTGTATATGCCAATGAGAATGTGGATCTGTCTGTGGAAGCCGGGGAAATCCACGCCCTTCTGGGGGAAAATGGTGCCGGGAAGACGACACTGATGAATATTCTGTTCGGAATCTATCAGGCGGACCGGGGGGAGATCTATTATCAGGGAAAGAAGGTAGAATTTCTTTCGCCCAGGGATGCCATTGATCAGGGGATCGGCATGGTGCACCAGCATTTCTCCCTGGTCAGGAAGATGACGGTGCTGGACAATATCATCCTGGGGCTGGAGAGCCGCGCTTCGGTGCTGGACCGGAAGAGCGCTGCTGCCAGGATCCGGGAGCTGGCAGACAAATATGGGCTTTCCGTCAATCCAGAAAGCCGTGTAAGCGAGCTGTCTGTGGGAGAGCAGCAGCGAGTGGAGATCCTGAAGGTTCTCTATCGTAATGTGAACCTTCTGATCCTGGACGAGCCTACGGGTGTTCTCACGCCCCAGGAGACAGAGAAATTCTTCGATATCTTAAGAAAACTCAAGGCAGAGGGCCATGGGATCATCATCATCACCCATCGTCTTGCAGAAATCATGGCAATCAGCGACCGGGTCACCATCCTCCGGGACGGGAAGGCCGTGAGCCGCCTGGTGACTGCCGGGACAACCCCGGAGGAGCTGTCCGCCCATATGATCGGGCGGGAGCTGAAAAAGGATACCAGCCAGCGGGAGGGCTTCCAGCCGGAAGAGATGCTGTCCCTGAAGGATGTGTCCTTATCGAAAAAGCGGCGGAAGAAAAAGTCCTTGTCCCACGTGAGTCTTGGGGTGCACAAGGGAGAGATCCTGGGCATCGCAGGTGTGGAGGGGAACGGGCAGAAGGAGCTGGCGGAGGTCATCACCGGTATCCGCAAAAACTATAAGGGAACCATGACCTGGCGGGGAGAGAACCTGGCAGGCATCTCTGTAAAGGAACGGTTTCGCAAAGGGATCTCCTATATCTCCGACGACCGTCACAATGACAGCCTGATTATGGATATGACAGTGACAGACAATATCATCCTCCGGGATTTTGATTGCAGCCCCTATTCCAGATGGGGTGTGCTGGACCACAAGAAGGCGGAGGAACGGGCCGGTAAGGCGCTGGAGAATTTTAAAATCAAGACCTCCGGTACCAGCGGAATCCGGACGCTGGTGAAGCTGATGAGCGGCGGCAACCAGCAGAAGGTGATCCTGGCGCGGGAGATTACGGATCAGGCCGGACTGATCGTGGCCAGCCAGCCCACCAGAGGCCTTGATATCGGTGCCACCGAGTTCGTCCACCAGGAGCTTCTCAAGCAGAAGAGCCAGGGCAAGAGCGTGGTTCTGATCTCAGCGGATCTGGACGAACTTCTCTCCCTCAGTGACCGGATCGCGGTCATGTTCGCCGGGAAGATCGTGGGGATCCTGGACAGGGCGGAGGCAGATGTCTTTAAGATCGGCCTGCTCATGGGCGGCGTGACCGGGGAAGAGGCGGCCGTGGCGGAGCGGAAGGAAGCAGCGGAACCGGAAGCGGCCAGACCGGAAAACGCCAGGGCCAGCGCGGAGAAACAGGAAACTGTCGGGCCGGATGGATGCAGGAATCAGCCAGCGGCAGCCGGTGGACAGAGCCGGAAGGGAGGTGACGTGGCATGAAAGAGAACCGGAGAGAAAGGATCGTGGAGAATGTCTGTATTGCGGTCATCACCCTGGTGACTGCCACTGTCCTGGTGATTCTGTCGGGAGCAAGTCCGTTGGAAGCCTGCCAGATGTTCTTCAGGGGCATATTCGGAAATCTCAATGGATTTGGCGAGGTCTTTGTCAAGGCGACCCCTCTGATTCTCACGGGATTGGGCTGTTCGGTTGCTTTCCGGACGGGATTTTTCAATATCGGGGCTGAAGGCCAGTTCTATATGGGAGCTTTGACTTCCACCTGGGTGGTCCTGAATCTGACCGGGGTTCCGGGCCCGCTGCGGATTGTGCTGGCGATTCTCACGGGCTTTGTGACCGGGGGCCTCTGGGCCCTGATCGCGGCCATGATGAAAGCGCGGTTTGATATATCTGAAATCATTGTTACCATCATGCTGAACTATATTGGTATCAATCTTCTGGGAATTGCCGTCCGTACTTTTCTTATGGATCCGGCCGGCAGCATCCCCCAGTCGGCCAAGCTGGATGCATCGGCTACTCTGGTGCGTTTCTTAAAGCCTACCAGGATCCATACGGGCATCTTCCTGGCCCTGGCTGCGGTGGTGTTCATATGGTTTCTCATGGAGAAGACTACAGTGGGGTATGAGATACGGGCCGTGGGCTTCAACCAGCGGGGGGCGGCCTGCAACGGTATCTCCGTGGTGAAGAATATCATCTTGTCCGCTGCCCTGAGTGGTGGTCTGGCAGGGGTCGCAGGAGCTGTGGAAGTGCTGGGTGTCCAGAGAAAGCTTCTGGAGGGTATCTCCGGCGGCTGCGGTTATACGGCCATTCTCATCAGCCTTCTGGCTGTGAACCGGCCCTTTGGCGTGCTGGTGACGGCCATCCTTTTTGCCGCCTTGTCTGTGGGAGCCAATTCCATGCAGCGGCAGATGGGAATCCCGGCAGCTATTGTGGATTTCCTGATCGGTATGATCGTTCTTCTGATCCTGGGCCGGGAGCTGTTTTGGAGAAGAGCCGCAAGAAAGGAGGGGAAGTAGATGCTGGAACAGATCTTTACTATGACATTTATGACTGCCTTTCTGGCGGCAGCTGTGCGGATGGCAGTGCCCCTTGCCTATGCGGGAATGGGGGAGCTGATTGCGGAAAAGTCGGGGATCCTCAATATCGGTATGGAAGGAGTCATGCTGGCAGGAGCATTCTTCTCCTTTGCAGGTGCTTTTTTTACCGGTAGTATCCTGCTGGGGCTTGTCTGCGGGGTCGTGGGCGGTGTGGCGGTCAGCATGATCCATGCTGTGCTTTCCATCCGTCTGGCCAGAGACCAGTCTGTCAGCGGAATTTCCCTGAATATCTTTGCTCTGGGTGTTACCAGCTTTCTCTATAAGCTTATGAGCAGCGGGGATTCCTACAAGCAGATCGAGCCTTTGTCCCGGCTGCGGATTCCGGCGCTGGCGGATATTCCTCTGGTAGGGAGTGCACTCTTTGAGCAGGATATTATGACCTATGTCCTTTATTTCCTGGTGGTGGGGATAGCCTGGTTTTATGCAAAAACCTCCATGGGGCTGTCCTTCGCGGCCATCGGGGAGAACCCCAGGGCAGCAGATGCGGCAGGGATCCCGGTGCACAGATACCAGTATGTCGCTATGGTTCTTAACGGAGTTCTGGGCGGCATCGGAGGCGCGTACCTGGTTCTGGTTCAGGTGGGTAATTTTACGGAAAATATGACCTCCGGGCGCGGTTATATCGCCCTGGCCGCAGTGATCCTGGGCCGGTATATGCCGGGAGGGATTCTGGCTGCATCTTTCCTGTTCGGAGCTGCCAATGCCCTGCAGATCCGCCTCCAGGCCGTGGGTGTGCCTCTGCCGCCCCAGGCCCTGGCGATGCTGCCTTATGTGATTACCCTGGTGGCACTGCTGACTTCCATTGGGAAGAACCAGAAGCCGGAGGCGCTGTCCAGACCGTATGTGCGGGGGGCGCGGTAGAATCTAAAACGCATATACAAAAAACAAGGTGTACGATAAGGCCGAAAACAGCACCCTGCGGGAGCTGTGGGGCAAGAGCGAGGAAGAGGCCTGCCAGCAATGCATCGACGCAGGCTGCACCATCATTGACCTGACCGATGAGGAGGGTCAGAGCTATACAGCAGAAAAGAGAGGAGGAGATGTTTATGTTTCAGTGGGGTATCATGGCTACCGGGAAGATCGCCCATCAGTTTGCCGACACCCTGCGGGTGGTTGATGGGGCGGTTCTGGGTGCGGTGGGCAGCCGCAGCCGTCAGGGAGCGGAGGCCTTTGCTGCTGAGTATGCCGGCAAATATCCCGGTCTGCGGGCTTACGGCTCCTATGAGGAACTTGTAAAGGATCCGCAGATTGACGCTGTTTATGTCTGTACGCCCAACGCCATGCACCCGGCCAGCATCCGGCTCTGTCTGGAGGCAGGCAGGCATGTGTTGTGCGAAAAACCATTTGCGCCCACTGCTGCCGAGGCGGAGGCCCTGTTTGACCTGGCTGAACGCAGAGGGCTTTTTCTGATGGAGGGCATGTGGATCGCCCAGCTGCCCCTTATCCAGAAGATGCGCCGGCTGCTGGCTGGTGGCGCACTTGGGCAGGTGCGGCATCTGCGGGCCGAGTATGGCTTTATCGGCAGCGGGGTGCGGCTGGAACGTAAGCTCAGCCGTGAGCTTGCCGGTGGTGCGCTGATGGATGTGGGATGCTACACCCTGGCCTTTGCCCGGCTTGCCTTTGGGGACGAGCCGCAGAATATCCAGAGTCTGGCCCGTCTTGGCGAAAGCGGCACGGATATTTACTCGGCCAGTATTCTGGATTTCGGCGGTGGCCGCACCGCCCTGCTTACCAGCACCATCGGCGCAGTCATCCCGGTGGAAGGATACATCTGCGGCGATAAGGGAAGCCTGTACCTGCCCAATTTCCAGGCTGCACAGAAACTCATCTACCGCCCCCAGGGCGGTTCTGAACAGGTGTTTGAGGAGCCATTTTGCTCCAGCGGCTTTGAATATGAGATTAAGGACGCTATGGCTTCCATTGAGGCCGGCAGGCGGCAGAGCAGCTTCTGGGGGCGGGAGGATACTCTTGCCATTGCCCGTCAGATCGATGCTTTGCATGACATGTGGGGGCAGTAGCCCCCCTTTTTTCATCCCCATTTTATGGTGGGGACTGTATGGAACAGGCTGTATGGGTATCTGGACTGTTATGGCATACGTCCATTTAGAATCGCTTCGCGATGGCCGAATGAGCGGTTTGCAGGTTATTGATGAAATCAGGAAATATTTGTACATTGCTTTATACCGGATATCTGACTTACAGGGGAAGAGATGAGGAGAGACAACTCCGGCTGGCAATTCCAAATAGGGAGATTACCGAGCTGTTTACCAGCCAGATCTGGCAGTGGTTCCGGGAGACGACCAGAGAGGATGCCGGAAAGCTGGAAGAATTCTGCAGGGCATTTCCGGAAGGAAATGCATCAGTAATCGAAGAAATACTAAAGGGCTACTTGTCGCAAAGAACAATCTGCCCTGGAGCTCCATGTCCCTCAACGAGGCTGCTCATAGATTTTTCCCCCATTCATACAATAAATGACGGGGCACAGTTGTGTTATTTCTTCTAACATATGACTGGCAATAAAAATTGTGGTTTTCCTCTGATGTTCTTCTTCGATCACCTGCCGAAACAAGGATACGCCTTCGTCATCCAAAGCATTTGTCGGTTCATCAAGAACTAAAAGTCCCGGATGTTCCATAATTGCCTGGGCAATCAGTAATCTTTTTTTCATTCCCAGGGAAAATTCCCCTACTGGAATATTGCTTCCAGGAGATAGTCCCATCCGTTCCATCGTATTCAGAATCTCTTTTTTTCCTATTATTTTGCGTATTCCGGCCAATATTTGCAGCGTTTCATAGGCAGTATAGTTACCCCACAAAGAAGCGGGCTCAATTACAACGCCGATGGAATTTGGAAATGGTTTCCGGTCTGTCAAAACTTGTCCATCTATCCTTATTTCACCAGAAGTAGGACGTATTAAGCCGCTAACGGCACGCAGCAGCATGGTTTTACCTGAACCATTTTTCCCAATGATACCAATCGTACTTCCTGTTTCTGCTTGCAAATTGATATTATCTAGTATTTTTTTGTTTTTTATAATTTTTGTATAATTTTCAATATGTACAAAACACATGGCAATCATCCTCCGTTCTAAAAACTACAAATAGTTTATTTTTCGAATCCGCCGGACTAATAAGTAATTTATACTTCCATATAGTACAAGCATAATTGCAAAAAATATTATATGGTAATTGCTTGTTTTTATAAATGCATTTTCTGATGTCTCGGATAAACATAATATTCCTATTAGCAAAATAGCAGTTAGAATATTGTTCAATCTGTAGTCTATATAAGTATTCATGATGTTTAATAGTAAAATTGTGTTGCATATCAATAAGATATAGGAGAATACGGGCAAAACTGAGTATGACCAGGTGTTGGACAAAAAGCACCAGAAAAATACAGTCCCAAAAGTTGACACTAAGATGGTAGCCGTTATTCTAAACACATGAATAAAGTAGTATTTTGAAACTCCGTAGCGAATTAATCGTATGGCCTCTTTTGATACGAACATTTCTACAGCCAGATTTCCGAGCATAACAAACGCTGCCAGTTTCAAAGTAATGAAGATCGCCATAAATATGGGAAATGTAAGAATCAAGTTTGTATGAGGATATAAGACAGAATGGATATATTCTTCTGTCGTCATCTTATATGACCGTAAAAACAACGTGGCCGAACACGCTAGGATACAATGTACGATCAAATAAAATCGGATTTTGCTGATGTTTCTTATATATTGCTTTTGTTTCATCTTGCCTCCTACTCAATTAGATCCATATTAAAATAGCATAAATATACTTGCGCGATTACCAAAATCAAATTCAGGGCCAGAATGGAAACAGAACTTCTTATAAAAGAGGTTCCTGCAAACACAGTGTATAATATTACGCCCTTTATTCCCATAATGTTTCCAAAAACTGATAAATAGTAGTCAACAATTAGAATGCTTAATGACAAGGAAAAACTAGCCGCTGAATTTTTTGTGTAAATATAAAAAGTATTTACCATTGAAGAAACCGCTATAAAATAAAAAAAGTATAATACAAATTTTTGTAAAAGCAATAAATTCCATAAGTTATTTGACAAACTTAGCTGAACCATTGATAAAAAGATTCCCCACAAAAAAGCTGATAAGATTTTGTCTACTGCCATAATTTTTAATCGGTCTGTTATTTTCATTCTGACTGCAATATACGGTGTAGATGAAATAAAATATCGTGTCTGACAAAACAGAAAAAGCGGAGTATATACCAGAACTGCAATGTAGGGAGTTACCATTGTTTTTTGCGAGTACCATTTTGAATGGTATATTACAGTAGACAAAATTGAGCCTAACAAAATCAAGAGTATATTTTTCTTTATATTGAAAAACGATAGGAAGATTCTGATTTTCAAGGAGTTTTTAAAGCGTCTTTTTCTATACATATTTTCACCAGTGTCAGGAAAACTACTATTGTCAGATACATTATTACAGTATACCAGTATATCTCCATATTGGGTGCCATTAGACCAGAATCATAAAAGGCCAGGTCCATGGGAACATTGTTTGTAAGCTCTGCTGTTAAAACAGAAGATCCAACTGCAATGACAACCGGCAACATATATGCCGCAGCCGGTACGTGTATGAAAAGTGTAATCGAACAGCTTAAAGCAGCCAAACTGGAATAATATAATGGAATCCTGATACCGGAGCTGAGAAGGATAAGAAGATCATCACGCTCAAAATCAGGAATCAGAATTCCTTTCTGTTTCAAATACAGGCAACCAAGTACTGAAAGTAGTAATTGAAATACCAGTATAATCAAAACTATAACAAATGACCCGATAAAAGTCATAAGCAGTTTTTCGATAAAATATTTCTTTCTGGATACTCTTAGATATAGTAAAAAGTCACATTCGTTTGTATAATCCGAAGAAAATGTGTCTCCCCCAAACCAGGATAACAGCATCGGTAAAAATATAAAGGGGAAAATTCTTGTAGCAAAAAATAATAATCGGAAGTCCGAAATGGAAATAAAACGATAATATCCAAACCAGAGGAAGAAAAAGTTGTCTATTTGATAAGTCAGGCCAACCGTGTTGTAAAGAGCCACCATCCGGGGAATGGCTCTGACCAGTAAAATGGATGAGAACAGCATATAGAAAAGTAAAAGAACCAGGCCTGCTTTTGTCTTAAACTGGTATTTTAACCGCAAAAATTCACTGTATAGCAATCCGAATTCCCTCCTAATTGTAAAAGACACAAATAAACTATTTTCGATGAAACTTAGTCTTATAAACAAGAGGGCGAAATGCCCTCTTGTTCATAAGGTTTCTGCAGAATCGTATAAAAAAGGGTTTACCTGATGTAGGGCTTAGTTGTAATACCAGTATCCGCTGGCAGTATCAGACAACACACCATTACTGTAACCTACAAGGTCAAAGCTACTACCAGATGGTACATATGTGCCAACATACATTCCGAGCCAGTTTCCATCTGTACCTTTTTTTATGTCAACAAATGGCGATAATGTTGTAGAATTATACTGGGATATGGACACAGTATCATACCTTCCTTCATTATACAAATCCAGATATGTTCCAGCCACAGCAAATCAGAATCCCAATTCCTCTCCCACCAGTATCACCTTGATCCGGCCAGCCGGACGGCAGATGCGGGTGCGGAGCATAGAGGCGCAGACGCTGGAAGGGCTTAAGCAGTCACCGCAGGTGCCCGTGGACATGCAGGCGGTCTGTACGGAGAAGCGCTGGGCGTTGGTGGGAGCGGCTATGTACCGGGCACGTTCTATGGCCGTATCTATATTGGAAGTGACCTTATTCATACCGGCAACGATGATAACATTTTTGGGGCCGAATACCAGGGCAGCTACCCGGTTGCCGTTGCCGTCAATATTGAACAGCTGTCCGTCCTCGCTGATGGCGTTGCTGCTCATGAGATAGACGTCGCAGAGCAGGGACTTGCGCATCAGCTCGATCTTTTCCTCCTGGGTGGAGGCGGTGTCGCGGTCAATAACCGGATTGGTCTTCCTGACCGTATCCAGGATACCCAGCTGCGCGACAGTCTCGGAGCCGCCCCAGGCTACCACGCTGCCCTCCGGGATCAGCTCCAGGGCCTGCTTTGCCGCCTCCTGCCTGGTGGGGCAGTAGTAGGCCTCAAAATGGCGGCGCTTCAGGGCCTCTGCGACCCTGGGGCCAAGCTTGTCAAATCTTTTTTCTAATGGTTTTGTGCGTTCTGACATGAAATGAATACCTCCTATGAAAAATGTAATAAATGTATCATTGTTTTCTGGTACAGAGTATTTTGGAAAATTGTAAGGGACGCAGCTGTTTTAAAATAGATGCTGCTGCAAACGTTGTAATAGTTTGGGGAAAGCCGCGTTTTATTCCTGATAATGCTCCTGCAAAAATGCAATCTCCGCCCCATAACCCGGCAGCTCATTGGGTGTTTCCAGGTAGAAGGGAAGCTTTCGGAAGGCCGGATGGTTGATGATCCGTACCATGGCTTCTGATCCGATATGGCCCTCACCGATCCTGGCATGGCGGTCCTTGTGGGCGCCCAGGGGATTCAGGCTGTCATTGAGATGGATGGCTTTCAGGCGGGAAAGACCAATAACCCGGTCAAACTCCGCCACTACGTCATCCAGATGGTTCACAATGTCATATCCTCCATCCCAGATGTGGCAGGTGTCCAGACAGACACCCATATGCTCTGTCAGCTCCACCCGGTCCAGAATCTCCCGAAGCTCCTCAAAGCGGCCTCCGATCTCACTTCCCTTGCCAGCCATGGTCTCCAGCAGAACCGTGGTATGCTGCTCCGGTTTCAGGACCTGGTTCAGCAGCTGGGCGATCAGAGCGATCCCTCTTTCAATACCCTGCCCCACGTGGCTTCCGGGGTGGAAATTATAGCAGTTTCCCGGCGTGTACTCCATCCGCACCAGGTCTTCAGTCATGGCTCTCAGGGCAAAATCCCGCACCTTCTCATCCGCCGAGCAGGCATTGAGTGTATAAGGCGCATGTCCCAGGATATGGGCGATATCATGCTCACTGGAAAACTCCAAAAAGGCTTCCACATCCGAAGGTACAATTGCCTTGGCATTCCCGCCCCTGGGATTGCGGGTGAAAAACTGAAAAGTCCCCGCCTTAATATTAACAGCCTCTTTGCCCATGGCAAGATAGCCTTTTGAAGAAGAAAGATGGCAGCCGATTCTTAACATGTGTGTTCTGGTCCTTTCATAATACACTTTCCTATCACTATACCCCACTTGAAACAAAATGTAAAGCTTGGTTTTCCAGGAAATGTGTGGTAAACTGGACAAAATGGTAACAGTTCAGACAGGTCTGCGCGTTTCCGGGGGATGCCTTCGGTGCACCGCACTGACCGTACGAAACTACAGTGGCTGCGGGCATACGCCATCGCGAAGCGATTCTGAATGGCCATATGCCGTAAAAGTTCAATGAGTGTCTGAACTGTTATGACAAAACGGCAACACAACATTGAGAAAAGAGAAGACTTGTAAAGGAGGATTCCCCATGATTCGCTGCTGCATTTTTGACCTTGACGGTACCTTACTGAACACCCTGAAAGCCCTGACCCGCACCACCAACCTGGTTCTGGAGCATTTTGGTTACAGACCGGCAGATGAGGCCCATGTGAAGCTGTTTGTGGGAGACGGATACCGGAATCAGATGAAGCGGGCCCTTAGCTACAGTGGGGATGAGAAGCTGGAGCATTATGAGGAGAGTCTGCCTCTTTATACGGAAATTTTTGCGAAGAACTGTATGTATGAGGTAAAGCCCTATGAGGGGATCAGGGAGCTTCTTGAGGGGCTGAAAAGCCGGGGTATTCGCATCGCGGTTCTCTCCAACAAACCCCATGCACGCACGGTTGAGAATATTGAAACCGTATTTGGAAAAGGATATTTCGATTGTGTTCTGGGTGAGCAGCCCGGCATCCCGAAAAAACCGGATCCGGCCGGTGTCCGCAGAATCCTGGGCCAGTTCGGGGTAAAGCCGGAGGAGTGTCTCTATTTTGGCGATACCAATACGGATATGCGCACCGGCCTGGGTGCCGGTCTGATGACGGTAGGAGTGACCTGGGGATTCCGGGACAGGACGGAGCTGGAGAGCTTCCATCCCCAGTATGTGATCAGCCATCCGGAAGAGGTATTTGAGAAGATTCTGGTATAAAGGGAACCTCCGGAGCGTGAATGAATTTGCAGACACGCTCCGGAAGGGTCCGTACGGTTATGTGTTATCTTCTCAGTTCCCTACATTTTTATAAGCTTCCCAGCTCAGCTTCTTATTCCCGCTGGGATCCAGCAGACCGAAGGCGTAGTTCTCCTGGATCAGCTCCGGCACATCGGTGAGGCGGTTCAGCATGAAGGCTTCCACATGGGGATTGGCGGCTGCGGCCTGGTAGGCTTCCACGATACACTGGGCCTGCAGCTCCTGGCACTCGCCACCATTGGCGGGAGAGAGGGAGGTGAAGCCCTGCTCAGACAGAATCAGGTGGCGCGGGACACCGGCCGGGGAGAGCATATCTGCCTGGTCCATGTAGTCTGTCAGGATATGCAGGTTTTTCAGGTTGATGATGTAGGTATTGGCCTTTTCCTGGGCATGGCGGTCATCACTGAAGATGGGATTGTCAAATTCTTCCGGATAGGCATGCCAGGCGATTCCGTAATCCGTATCACGCAGCTGGTTGTTGAGCCGGGGCATCATGTCCATGGCACCGTACTTGAAGCCTTCCACCTGGCCTACATTCCAGCGGAAATCAAAGGGAATGTACACACGGGCAAGACTGTTGTGTGATTTGATCACATCGTACCAGGTGCGGAAGGCGGTTGCATAGTGGCTGCAGTAGGAGTCAATGTCCATGGGCCCGATATAGTTCCAGGCTTGTCCGTCATTGATCTCATTGCCGATGACCCAGTTGGATACCAGATTGTGGAATCTGCTTACCACGCGGCTGGCGGCATCACGGGTGGCCTGGATTCCTTCCTCATTCAGTGTGTTGAAGGCATAGTAGTTGGCACCGGTGGGTCCGGATACGGGGAGCAGGTCCGGATTGTAGGAGGCAGCCTGGAAATCATTCAGCACGATAACTGTTGCCGAGAGACCGGCTGTCTTGATGGTATTCAGGAATCTTTCATAGACAGCCATCATGTCAGACTGATAGGCCCATGACATTGGAAAATTGGTGATGACCTGGGTGGCGCCCAGTTCGACAGCTTTGGCGACCTCGGATTCGCTGTTGATCAGTACTCCCTTGATGTTGGCAGGTTCCTTGTAGTAGTCTGCGTAGGCCGGAATGGCTGTGGAGGCGCAGACCGCGGCTGCAGTGAGAAATGCTGTGATTTGTTTTAGGATTTTCATTTTCTAATACCCCTTTCTTTTTTGTATTCCTGAAATCTTGTGAAAAAGACGAAGACAGATTCCGGAACTCCGTGACATAGGAAAATTCTTTTATTGAGTCCTTGCAGTTTGATTTTAGTGCATCCTGCTGGAAACTGTCAAGTTTTGTTAATAAAATAGTAGTTTACACTGTTACTAATAGTTACTATTAGTTACTATTCACGGGGGGCATCTTCTTGTCCGGCTCCGCCGGACAAGAAGCATC
>CAJTOW010000054.1:0-12392 GCA_910577655.1 uncultured Lachnospiraceae bacterium
AGTATAACACGATTTAAATAACCTTACATTTCGCTGGTCTGCTTTCCCGATAGCACAAAGGAAAAATGCTCAACGTAGCACCACTACGCCTCCGCTTTTTCCTTTACGCTCTCGAAAAAGCATCCTCACCGAAAATGAAAGGTATTTCAATTGAGTTATACTGGTTCATCAGAAACTTATTATGGAAAATGAAAAAGGCTGCCGCATACGCGACAGCCTTCTGGTTCCTTCCGGTTATGCTCTTTCAACTAATCCGGAACGTAAGCAGGATGTACATACATACATCTTCTTCACGCCGCCATTCACCTTAACCCTGACGGATTTGATGTTTGCTCTCCAGATTGCATTGGATCTTCTATGGGAGTGGCTCACGTTGTTACCAAAGTGGGCAGCTTTTTCACAGATTGCACATTTAGCCATGATTGCACCTCCTTAACCGCAACTTGTTTTCTATAAGAAGAAAACATAACATAGGTATAATAACAGATTAACCGGAATTTGGCAAGAGAAAAATGAAATTTATTGTAAAAACTTTAGAATAGACACAATATCCTGTATATGATATAATTAATCAGTTAAGAATTGCCTAAAGACAGGACAGGACAGCCGGTCCGGTGCCGGAACAGTTAGCTGTATGTTGGGAAAGTGTGTGTTTTTGCATTTTCCCTGACTGGATTCAAATACGCTCCAGGGAGGAAGGGGCACTTTAGGAAAGTATGGAGGGGTCTATATGAAGGGACGCATCAATAATAAGATGGGCGAGATCCGGATCAGCTCGGATGTCATCGCTTTATACGCCGGTACGGCGGCGGTTGAATGCTTCGGGATCGTGGGGATGGCTGCGGTCAGTATGAAGGACGGCCTTGTGAAGCTGCTTAAGAGGGAGAGCCTTGCCCGGGGGATCCATGTGCAGATCGAGGACAACCACATCGGGCTGGAGTTCCATGTAATCGTGGCTTATGGGGTCAGCATCTGTGCCGTGGCGGACAACCTGATCGCCAATGTAAAATACAAAGTCGAAGAATTCACCGGCATGGAAGTTGACAAGATCAATATCTATGTAGAAGGTGTACGAGTGATAGATTAAGGAGGACCTACCGGTGAATTTACAAGTGATTGACGCTGAACTGATGCAGAAGGCATTTCTGGCCGGTGCCAGAAGTCTGGAGCGCAAGAAGGAATGGATCAATGAGTTGAATGTATTTCCGGTTCCCGACGGGGATACAGGCACCAATATGACGATGACCATCATGACAGCGGCCAGGGAAGTGGCTGCTCTTGAGAAGCCTACCATGGAGAGCCTTTCCAGGGCCATCTCATCCGGCTCCCTGCGGGGTGCACGGGGCAATTCGGGGGTGATTCTTTCCCAGCTGTTCCGCGGCTTTACCAGAAAGATCCGGGGGGCAGAACAGGTGGATGTGACTGTCCTTGCGGCTGCATTTGCCCATGCTGCAGAGACAGCCTACAAGGCCGTGATGAAGCCCAAGGAGGGGACGATCCTGACAGTTGCCAAAGGCATGTCGGAGAAAGCCCAGGAGCTTGCACCTCAGTCGCAGGATATTGTGGAATTCGTCACAAGGGTCATCGAGCATGGCGACTATGTGCTGAGCCAGACACCGGAGATGCTTCCGGTCCTCAAGCAGGCCGGCGTGGTGGATTCCGGCGGCCAGGGGCTTATGCAGGTGATGAAGGGTGCCCTGGACGGGCTTATGGGACGGGAGGAGGATTTCTCCCTGGAGGAGTCACCGTCCGCCGGGGCCGGGGCGGCGGCTGGGGCTGGCAGTGACCAGCTGGAGACGGCGGATATCCGTTTCGGCTATTGTACCGAGTTCATCATCAGCGTGGAGAAGCATTATGATGAGGAGACGGAAGTGGAATTCAAGGCATATCTGGATTCTATCGGGGATTCCATTGTGGTGGTCTCTGATGACGGAGTGGTCAAGGTTCATGTGCATACCAATGATCCGGGTCTGGCGATCCAGCGTGCCCTGACCTATGGCTCCCTGTCACGGATGAAAATTGATAATATGCGGGAGGAGCATCAGGAGCGTCTGTTCCAGAATGCGGAGAAGCTGGCCAGAGAACAGAAGGAAGCCCAGGAGCAGAGGGAGGCGGATGCCCCCAGAAAGCCTTACGGCTTTATCGCTGTATCTGTGGGAGAGGGCATGGATGAGATCTTTCGCGGGATCGGTGCCGACTATCTGATCGCAGGCGGCCAGACCATGAATCCCAGCACCGAGGATATGGTCAATGCCATCAGCCATGTCAATGCAGACACAGTCTATATCCTGCCCAACAACAAGAACATTATCCTGGCCGCGGAGCAGGCCAGATATCTGGTGGAGGATAAGCGGGTGATCGTGGTGCCTTCCCGGACGGTTCCCCAGGGGATCTCGGCTCTTATTAATTTCATCCCGGATCTGACCCCGGAGGAGAATCTGGAGACCATGACAGAAGAGATGGGCCGTGTCAGGACAGGACAGGTCACCTATGCGGTCCGCAACACCACCATCGACGGCATGGAGATCCATGAGGGGGATATCATGGGGCTGGGAGATCATGGACTGCTCTGTGTGGGCAGTTCCATCAGCGGGACCGCCATAGATACCTTAAAGTCTATGGTAGACGAGGAATCAGAGCTGGTCAGCATCTATTACGGCCTGGAGGTGAAGCCGGAGGATGCAGGAGAAGTCCTGGCCCGCGCCAGAAAGCTGTGCCCGTCTTGTGAGATCGAGCTCCACGACGGCGGCCAGCCCATCTACTACTATATCATATCCGTGGAATGATCTGCTATGGATGCACATCCATAGATGCAGTAAAATAATGTCTGATAAAAAAGCGGTTTCCTGCCAAATCGTTTTGGATGATTGGCGGGGCCGCCTTTTTGTCAGATACCTTTGCCATGTGGAAAACAGGCAGCAATATTTTTTTATAATTCAGTGAGAACAGACGTCTGTGCTGCTTAGTTGTATGCCGGTGCGGGGAGGAAACAGATACTATGATAAACCAGGAACCAGTGACTTCTTTGAAAGGGATCGGAGAGAAGACCGCAGCTTTGTTCCGGAAGATCGGCGTGGAGACGGTAGAGGATCTGATTCATGACTATCCAAGGGCTTACGATGTCTTTGAAGCGCCGGTGCCGGTGGGGCAGCTGACTGAGGGGAGCTGTCTGGCGGTTTCGGGCCAGATTTTGAAGGCAGCCTCAGTGAAACGTTTCAATCATATGCAGATCATTGTGACTACCATGAAGGACATGACCGGAAGCCTGCAGCTGACCTGGTACAATCTGCCCTATCTGGTCTCCACCCTGCAGCCGGGGAAAATCTTTGTATTCCGCGGACGGGTGGCCAGAAAGAACAGCCGCCTGGTCATGGAGCAGCCGGAGGTATACACACGGGAGGCCTATGAGAAGGTGATGAATTCCATGCAGCCGGTCTACGGGCAGACAAAGGGACTGGGCAACAAGGTGATCACCAGGGCAGTGGCCCAGGCTCTGGCCCAGTGCCAGATGGCGCGGGAATATCTTCCGGAGACTTTGCGGAGGAAATACCAGCTGGCCGAGTACAACTATGCCATCGAACATATCCATTTCCCGGCGAACCAGCAGGAGCTTCTTTTCGCCAGAAAACGTCTGGTCTTTGATGAATTATTCTTTTTTATTCTTTCTGTGCGGCGGCTGAAGGAGAAGCACAGGGATGCAGTCAGCCCTTACGTCATGGGGAAGTCCCAGAAGGTGGAGGAGCTGCTGGGCCGGCTTCCCTTTCAGCTTACCGGCGCCCAGAAGAAGGTTCTGGCACAGGTGCAGGCGGATCTGGAAAGCGGCCTGATGATGAACCGGCTGATCCAGGGCGATGTGGGATCAGGCAAGACTATCGTGGCTGTGCTGGCGCTTCTGCAGACAGCCCTTCATGGGTACCAGGGGGCCCTGATGGTGCCTACAGAGGTGCTGGCCAGACAGCACTGGGAGTCCATTACAGAGCTGCTGGCCCGGTATGGGCTGACAGTGGGGGTGGAGCTGGTCACCGGCTCCATGACGGCTAAGGAAAAGCGTCTGGCCTACGAAAGGATTGCCAGCCATGAGGTGGATATCATCGTAGGCACTCATGCCCTGATCCAGGAAAAGATCCGGTACCACAGTCTGGCCCTGGTGATTACAGACGAGCAGCACCGGTTCGGCGTGGGACAGCGGGAGGCCCTGGGGGAGAAGGGGTCCGGCGCCCACGTACTGGTCATGAGCGCCACCCCGATTCCCAGGACCCTGGCTATTATCCTCTATGGGGATCTGGATATCTCTGTCATCGATGAGATGCCTGCCAACCGTCTGCCGGTGAAGAACTGTGTGGTGGATACATCCTACAGGGACAAGGCATACCAGTTTATCCAGAAGGAGGTGGAGGCCGGACGGCAGGCCTATGTGATCTGCCCTATGGTGGAAGCCAGCGAGCTGATCGAGGCGGAGAATGTGCTTGACTATACAAAGCTTCTGAAAAACAGGCTTTTGTCACAGATCTCTGTAGAATGCCTTCACGGCAGAATGAAGCCTAAAGAGAAGAATGAGATCATGGAGCGTTTTGCCTCCGGAGAGATCCAGGTGCTGGTATCTACCACAGTGGTGGAGGTAGGTGTCAATGTGCCCAATGCCACGGTCATGATGATCGAGAACGCAGAACGCTTCGGTCTGGCCCAGCTTCACCAGCTGCGGGGCCGTGTGGGCCGTGGGAAATACCAGTCCTATTGTATCATGGTCAATGCCTCCGGCCCCGAGGCCCAGAAACGGCTGGACATCCTGAACCACTCCAACGACGGGTTTCACATCGCCTCGGAAGATCTGAAGCTGCGGGGGCCCGGGGATTTCTTCGGCCTGCGCCAGAGCGGGGATATGGAATTTAAACTGGCTGATATTTTCACAGACGCCAATATCCTCAAGGAGGTTGCAGAGGCGGTGGATCTGATTCTGAAGGAGGATCCGCTCTTAGAGCGGGCGGAGAACCGGCTGCTTGGAAAGAGACTGGAGGAGTTTATAATTCTTTAAGATTCATTTCCCATTTCTTATGATATACTTTATAGATGGGTATCTGTTGTTTTTCGCATGAGGGTGTGGATTATGAAGCTAAAGACGCGTCTTGTGGTGACTTTTCTGGTATATAGTATTCTTCCGCTGGTCTTCATCGGGCTCTTTATCTCGGTCAGTCAGATGCTTCTGGTGTACCGGTTTAACGATTTCAGCCCGGATGTACAGTCCATGGTGATCCAGATGCTGGTGGTGTCGGTTTCCCTTATTATATTTATCTGCGCTTCCCTGACCGTGTGGGTGTATACCTCGATCCTGCATCCCTTAAGCAAGCTGCAGGAGGCGACCCGGAAGATACGGGACGGCAATCTGGATTTCACCCTGGATGTGGATGAGGATGATGAGATCGGCCAATTGTGCCAGGACTTTGAGGAGATGCGTATCCGGCTGAAGGAAAACGCAGAGGAGAAGATCCGCAACGATCTGGAGAACAAGGAGCTGATCAGCAACATTTCCCATGATCTGAAGACGCCGATCACAGCTATCAAGGGCTATGTGGAGGGGATCCTGGACGGGGTGGCCTCATCCCCGGAGCGTCTGGAGAAGTATATCCGCACCATCTACAACAAGGCCAATGACATGGACAGGCTGATCGATGAGCTGACCTTCTATTCAAAGATCGATACCAACAAGATCCCATACACCTTTTCTAAAATTCATGTCAATGACTACTTCGGCGACTGTGCCGAGGAGGTGGGACTGGATCTGGAGTCCCGGAATATCGAATTCGGATATTTCAACTACGTGGATGAGGATGTGGTGGTGATCGCGGACGTGGAGCAGTTAAAGAGGGTGATCAACAACATCATCGGCAATTCCATCAAATATCTGGACAAGAAGAAAGGGATGATCAACATCCGGATCAAGGATGTGGGGGATTTCGTCCAGATTGAGATTGAGGACAATGGCCGGGGGATTGCAGCCAAGGACCTGCCTTATATTTTTGACCGGTTCTACAGGACCGATTCGTCCAGGAACTCGGCCAAGGGAGGCAGCGGGATCGGTCTTTCCATTGTCCGGAAGATCATTGAGAACCATGGGGGACGCATCTGGGCCACCAGCAAGGAGGGCGTAGGGACCGAGATGCACTTTGTTTTGAGAAAATACCAGGAGGTTGTATATGATGAGCAGAATTCTAATCATTGAGGACGAGATCAGCATTGCAGAGCTGGAGAAGGATTATCTGGAGCTGAGCGGGTTTGAAGTAGAGATTGAGGAGAATGGCGCCAGAGGTCTGGAACGCTCCCTGGAAGAGGATTTTGACCTGATGATTCTGGATCTGATGCTGCCGGATATGGACGGATTTGAGATATGCCGCCGGTTCCGGGAGGTGAAGAATACGCCCATCATTATGATCTCAGCCAAGAAGGAGGATATCGACAAGATCCGCGGTCTTGGCCTGGGAGCTGATGATTATGTGACCAAGCCGTTTAGTCCCAGTGAGATGGTGGCCCGTGTCAAGGCCCATCTGGCCCGGTATGAGCGTCTGATCGGAAGCGGAAGCCCGGAGAATGAGGTGCTTGAGATCCGGGGGCTTAAGATCGACAGGACTGCCCGCCGTGTCTGGGTCAATGGGGAGGAGAAGAATTTTACCACCAAGGAGTTTGATCTTCTGACCTTCCTTGCACAGAATCCCAACCATGTGTTTACCAAGGAGGAGCTGTTCAGCAATATCTGGGATATGGAGTCCATCGGGGATATCGCCACGGTGACGGTGCATATCAAGAAGATACGGGAGAAGATCGAGTATAATACGGCCAAGCCCCAGTATATTGAAACCATATGGGGTGTAGGGTACCGGTTTAAAGTATAAGGAGAATAATCATGAAAAAACAAATATGGTTAGCGGCCGCAGCGCTGGCGGCAGTCACCGGCGGGATGATGCTGGCGGCTCCCTCAGCCAGCTATGGCGCGGCAGTTACCGTTCAGGCAGGAGTATCCTCCAGCCGGGAATATGAGCTTAGAGGTCCGGGTGCCGTGAAAGGGGGCCTTGCCCCGGAGACATTTCCGGCAGTATCCTTTGATGTGAACCAGTTTGTGCTTCCCCAGGAGGCCAGGGTGCTGGTGGCGGTGGAGGGCACCGGGGGCAGCAGCTGCCGTGTCTCGGTCTACGAAAGGCTGGAGGAGGGCTGGGTGCAGCGGCTGGGGACCCGGGGAGTCATGGGTGCCAACGGCATGAGCAACCACCGGACAGAGGGGGATAAGACCACGCCTGTCGGAGTGTTCTGCATGAATACGCCCTTTGGCCAGCTGGATGCCCAGGAGGGGTTTCCCTCCAACTATATCAAGGTAAAAGAGAGCCATGTCTGGTCCCAGATTACCAACAGGCTGGTGGATGATCCGTCAGAAGAGGGGGAGCGTGTGGGGACAGCAGGTTATGCCAGATTTTATGACTATGTGATTGATGCGGGCTACAATCCCCTGGGACTGGAAAGGAAAGGGTCTGCCCTTTTTCTCCACTGTATCGGTCAGAATGAATCCTATACCTCTGGCTGTGTGGCCATTCCCACAGACCAGATGATCGCGGTGATGAGGCTTTATGGAACATACGGGGACGGGGCCTGCTATGCGGCCCAGGCGCCGGAGGGAACCTTTGACCAGATCTACCAGTCTTATGGAGTGAACCAGGGACTGTCGCCGGAAGGGGAGTTCTGATATCCCCTGAACTGCTGCGTGCCATCAAATAAAATAGAGAGAGAGCTGAACAAAAAAGATGGAGACAATTAAATTCGAAGACCTGCAGCTGGATGAGCGCATCCTGCGGGCAATTACAGATATGGGGTTTGAAGAGACGACCCCCATTCAGGCAAGGGCAATACCGGTACAGATGGAAGGGCTTGATATCGTGGGACAGGCCCAGACAGGGACAGGGAAGACGGCGGCATTTGGCATTCCCATGCTCCAGAAGATCAATCCCAGGAACAAGAAGCTGCAGGCCGTGGTTTTGTGTCCAACCAGGGAGCTGGCTATCCAGGTGGCGGAGGAGATCCGCAGTCTGGCCAGATATATGCACGGGATCAAGATCCTGCCTATCTACGGAGGGCAGGATATCGTCCGTCAGATCCGGGGCTTAAAAGAGGGCACCCAGATCATTATCGGGACTCCGGGACGTGTTATGGACCATATGCGCAGGAAGACCGTCCGGTTCGACCAGGTACATACGGTGGTCATGGATGAGGCGGATGAGATGCTGAACATGGGCTTCCTGGAGGATATGGAGACGATCCTAAGCCAGCTTCCCCAGGAGAGGCAGACCATCATGTTCTCGGCTACCATGCCGGACGCGATCTTAAAGATCGCCCGGACTTTCCAGAAGGAGCCAAAGATCGTCAAGGTGGTGAAGAAGGAGCTGACGGTTCCCAAGGTCACCCAGTACTACTACGAGGTGAAGCCCAAGACCAAGGTGGAGGTCATGTGCCGTCTGCTGGATATGTATGCCCCCAAGCTGTCGGTGGCATTCTGCAACACCAAGAAGCAGGTGGATCTGCTGGTGGATGAGCTTCAGGGGCGGGGGTATTTTGCAGAAGGGCTCCATGGGGATCTGAAGCAGGTTCAGAGGGATAGGGTCATGAACAGCTTCAGGAACGGGCGCACCGAGATCCTGGTGGCTACGGATGTGGCAGCCCGCGGCATTGATGTGGATGACGTGGAGGCTGTGTTTAACTATGATATTCCCCAGGATGACGAGTATTATGTGCACCGGATCGGGCGGACCGGGCGGGCCGGCAGGGAAGGGATCGCCTTCAGCCTGGTGATAGGCCGGGAGGTCTATAAGCTCCGGGATATCCAGCGCTACTGCAAGACCCGGATCATTCCCCAGGCCATACCGTCTCTGGATGATATTACGGAGATCAAGGCCGAGAAGATCCTGGGCCATGCCAAGGAGCTGATGGAGGATCTGGATCTTGGCCGTATCCTGAATATTCTGGAGAAAAAGCTTCTGGAGGAGGATTACACCTCCCTGGATCTGGCGGCGGCTCTTCTACGGCTCAATATGGGAGAGGAGAACCAGGATATTATCGACGATTACCGGGAGGCAAGATCTCTGGATGATCTGGGCTCCCGCGGCCACGGAAGGGATTCCCATTCGGGCCAGTACGGCAAAAGATCCGGCTCCCATGGAAGCAGAAACGGAGGCCGGGGAGCCAGGGCCGGACGGAATTCGGACATGGCACGCCTTTTTATCAATATCGGCAAGGAACAGAACATAAGGCCGGGAGATATCCTGGGGGCCATTGCAGGCGAGTCCGGGATACCGGGCAGGCTGGTGGGCAGCATCGATATGTACGACAAGTATACCTTTATCGAGGTGCCTGACGACTGCGCCGGGGAGATCCTGGAATCCATGAAGTCCGCCAAGATCCGGGGCAGGAAGGTCCATATAGAGATGGCCAATGCCAGATAAGTATTTAAACAACAGAAAGAGGTCAAAGCTATGGAAAACAAAAATGAGACAAAGATTCCCCCGGTGATCCGCAAGGACCGCCAGCTGAAATATACGGGGACTATCTTAAAGATCTATGAGGATACGGTGATTGCCAACGGCCATGAGGCCAGATGGGATTTCATCCATCACGACGGTGCGGCGGCTATTGTGGCAGTCAGGGAGGACGGGAAGCTGTTGATGGTCCGCCAGTACCGGAATGCCCTGGACAGGGAGACCCTGGAGATTCCGGCAGGCAAGCTGGATGATCCCAATGAACCGAAGATCCAGTGCGCCAGCCGGGAGCTGGAGGAGGAGACAGGATTCTACTGCGAGAAGCTGGAGTACCTGATGAGCCTCAATACCACCGTGGCCTTCTGCGATGAGGCCATCGATATCTTTGTTGCCCGGAACCTGGTTCCCTCAAAGCAGCATCTGGATGAGGATGAGGTGATCAATGTGGAAGCCTGGTCTTTGGAGGATCTGGAAGAAATGATTTATGCAGGGAAGATTACAGACGCCAAGACTGTGGCTTCCATCATGGCCTATGGAAGGAAATATTGCCGGTAAGTCATGAAATGGCAGGGATCTGCGTAGATTGTTAAAAAGCGCTGCCAGGAAGAGCGTGGCTGTGACTGGCGGCAGAAGCGGCTGCCTCCATGAAAAATGTAAAACCTTATGTTTCTTATGTAGTATGGTATTTTGCCGGTCTGTTCCTTCTGACCCTGGTTACCAACTGGGCATGTGCCAGGGAGCTGGTCAACTACCGGCTGCTGTTTGAAGCTTTCTGGAAGAACCTGCAGATGGTTCCAAAAGAGGGGAATCTTCCGGCATTCCGGATCCTTCTGGTACGCCTTCTGGAGACTCTGTTTGCTGTCTGGCTGGGCAGATTTCATCAGAAGAACGGGGAGATCCAGCTGGCGCTCTGCTTTGTGGGAGGGGTGACAGGGCTTATGGCCAGCTGGTTCACCTGGAATACGGGAGTCCTGGGGATCCTGGTATTTCTTATGCTGGTGCTTCCGCATACCTGCTTCTATGTTGTGGTGTGGCTTCTTTTGCTTGCCAGGAACCGGTATGGATCGGATATCCGCAGGTTCCGGCTGTGGATCATCACAGTGGCGCTGCTGGCCATGGGAATCTGGACAGAGCTGGTCATCCACCCCTTTCTGATCCGGCTGGCGGCCGGGATTGTGTTGTAAGCGGGGATGGGTTTATGGGATACTGTATAGCCGGATTTTACGGGAGAACGGAGAATGATTACTGGACTTGACGGATTTATGGAGTATCTGGAACATACAAAAGGGGCGTCCCGGAACACGGTGGTTTCCTACCGCCGTGATCTGACGCAGTTTTCTGAATATCTGGAGGGCCAGGGGATACAGGATATTGCCAGGGTCACCAGCATCAGCCTCAACGCATATCTTCTGCATCTGGAGAGGCAGGGCAGATCTGCGGCCACGGTTTCCCGTGTACTGGCTTCCATCAAGGCATATTTTCACTATCAGTTCCGGGAGGGGCGGGTGAGTGAGGATCCGGCGGAGCTTTTAAAAGCACCCAGAGTCCAGAAGAAGCCGCCGGCTATCCTGTCTGTGGAAGAGATCGGACGGCTTCTGGAGGCACCGTCCAAAGACACGGCCAAGGAGATCCGGGACAAGGCAATGCTGAAGCTTCTTTATGCTACGGGGATCCGGGTATCAGAGCTGATATGCTTAAAGGTCAGTGATCTGAATCTGGCTGTGGGCTTCATCACCTGCCGGGATGACCGCAGGGAGCGGACCGTGCCCTTTGGACGGGAAGCAGGACGGGCAGTGGAGAACTACTTAAAAGAGGCCAGAGAGCAGCTGCTGAAAGGGGAGACATCCCCCTGGCTTTTCATCAACTGCAGGGGAAAGCAGATGTCCCGTCAGGGCTTCTGGAAGATCATCAAGCAATATGCCGCCAGGGTGGGGATCAGGACGGATATTACGCCCCACTGCCTGCGCCATTCCTTTGCGGCCCATCTGCTGGCTAAGGGAGCCAGTCTCCAGGCGGTTCAGCAGCGGCTGGGGCATGTGGCTCCAGCCAATACCCAGATGTATCAGGATTATCTGGTATCTGGTGTGGAAGCAGGCCGATAAATGGCCCCATCTTCCATAGGAACAGGTGTCTCTGTCTGCATGGATATGATATGTCAGGCATAAAATTACAAAACATTAAGAATGTATGAAAGAACAAGAAGATATGAGACCTAACACTTACAGTAATTACGAACAAAAGCTTCTGTTTTATCTGATCCTGGATATCGTGCTGGCCTTTGCTGTCATTGTCACCGGATCCATTCTTTTCATGCGGTGGTACCATGAGAAGAACCGCCCGGTTCTGGCAGAGATCAAGGCGCCGGACTGGTATACCCAGGATTTTCTCAATGTGAACCCATATTCCCGTCCCGGCACCAGGCGGACCCAGGTCAACAGCATCGTGGTTCACTATGTGGCCAATCCGGGAACCAGCGCCAGACAGAACTGGAGCTATTTCAATAATCTGGCAGACCAGACCGGCCCGGATGCCGTATCCGCCAGCAGCCACTATATCATCGGGATCGACGGGGAGATCCTTCAGGGAATTCCCCTGGACGAGGTGGCCTATGCCAACTATCCCCGCAATGATGACACGGTCTCCATTGAATGCTGTCATCCGGACGACACCGGGGAATTCTCCGAGGAGACCATGAAATCCCTGGTCCGGCTTACGGCCTGGCTCTGTGGGGAGCTTCATTTGGACGAGAAGGATGTGATCCGCCACTACGATGTCATCGGAAAGAACTGCCCCAAATACTATGTGGAAAATGAATCTGAGTGGAAGGAATTCAAAAAGGCCGTGAAGAAAGCCCTGAAGTAGGGAAGATATCAGGACGAAAGG
>CAJTOW010000054.1:12402-15771 GCA_910577655.1 uncultured Lachnospiraceae bacterium
AATATGCCAAAATCATATCCGGCAGGATGAAAAATAAGACGAGCGGGGTAATACATGACGAAATCATTATACATAGCGGAAAAACCCAGCGTGGCCCAGGAGTTTGCAGGTGCGCTGCGGATTTCCGGACGCCGGGGCAATGGCTATATTGAATCGGAGACAGCCATTGTGACCTGGTGTGTGGGGCATCTGGTGACCATGAGCTACCCGGAAGCCTACGATATGAAATATAAGCGGTGGAGCCTCCAGACACTGCCATTTCTCCCCAGAGAATTCAAATATCAGGTGATTGACGGTGTGTCCAGGCAGTTCGATATCGTGAGGCAGCTTCTCAACCGGGCAGACGTGGATACCATCTATATCTGCACCGACTCGGGGCGGGAGGGAGAGTATATCTACCGTCTGGTGGACCAGATGGCCGGCGTCAGGGGGAAGACGCGCAAGCGTGTCTGGATCGATTCCCAGACTGAGGAGGAGATTCTGCGGGGGATCAGGGAGGCAAAGGACTGGTCTGAATACGACAATCTGGCTTCCTCTGCCTATCTGCGGGCCAAGGAGGATTACCTGATGGGGATCAATTTTTCCCGGCTCCTGACGTTGAAATACGGTCCGGTGATCTCGAACTATATGCGGACAGACCGGACCGTGCTTTCTGTAGGGCGTGTCATGACCTGCGTTCTGGGGATGGTGGTCCGGCGGGAGCGGGAGATCCGGGATTTCGTCAAGACACCCTTCTACAGGGTGATCGGTACCTTCAGCTCTAAGGGTATGAAGTTCGATGCGGAGTGGAGAAGTGTGGCCGGTTCCCGTTATGACAAGTCCCCGTATCTTTACAAGGAAAACGGTTTCAAGGACAAGGCACGGGCTCAGGAGCTGGTGGAGGCGCTTCTTGGCAATGCCCCGGTCAGCGGGACTCTGGTGAAGGTGGAGCGGAAAAAGGAGAACAAGAACCCGCCGCTTCTGTATAATCTGGCGGAGCTTCAGAATGACTGTTCAAAGATGTTCAAGATCAGCCCTGATGAGACCCTGCGGGTGGTTCAGGAGCTCTATGAGAAGAAGCTGGTGACCTATCCAAGAACCGATGCAAGGGTGCTCTCCACAGCGGTATCCAAAGAGATCCAGAAGAATATCGGAGGCCTTGGGAATTTTGAGCCGGTGGGGGAGTACGCCGCAGAGATCCTGGAAAAGGGCAGCTACAAAAATCTGGCCAAAACCCGCTATGTCAATGACAAGCAGATCACGGATCATTATGCAATCATTCCCACAGGACAAGGCCTTGGCGCCTTGCGTACTCTGGCGCCTCTGGGCCAGAAGGTCTATGAGGTCATTGCCAGACGGTTCTTAAGCATCTTTTATCCTGCGGCTGTCTACCAGAAATGTAATCTGGAGCTGGAGACAGACCGGGAGCATTTTTTTGCCTCTTTCCGGGTCCTGGCCGAGGCCGGATATCTGAAGGTGGCGGATGTATCCCGGTTCCGGAAAAAGGCTTCCACCGGGGAGCGGCCGTCTGCCCAGAGAAAGGAAGAGGCAGAGGAAAAGAACGGACAGGAGGAGTCTGAGCTGAATCAGAGGGATATGGAGAATCCGGAGTTTGTGACTATGCTGGGAACCTTGAAGAAGGGGATGAGCCTGCCTCTGGAGGCGCTGAACATCAAGGAGGGGGAGACCTCTCCGCCCAAACGCTATTCCTCCGGCTCCATGATCCTGGCTATGGAGAATGCGGGACAGCTGATTGAGGACGAGGAGCTGCGGGCCCAGATCAGGGGCAGCGGCATCGGCACCAGCGCTACCAGGGCAGAGATCCTAAAGAAGCTGGTGAATATCAAATACCTGGCCTTAAACGGCAAGACCCAGGTCATCACCCCTACACTGCTGGGAGAGCTGGTGTTCGATGTGGTCAACGGTTCCATCCGCCAGCTGCTGAACCCGGAGCTGACAGCCAGCTGGGAGAAGGGCCTGACCTATGTGGCAGAGGGAACTATCACTCCGGAGGAATATATGGAGAAGCTGGAGCATTTTGTGGCCGGACGTACCTATAATGTGCTGAAGCTTAATAACCAGTACCAGCTAAGGGATTGTTTTGAGGCGGCTGGGAAGAATTATAAGTAGCAGCACAACCGTTCATACGGGTGATAAATCCTGGAAGAATGTGTATCGCAGACTCAAATAATAGAAGAGCAGAAGGAGAATATGATTATGAAACTAAGTGAGATGAAGACAACAAAGCTTTATGATCTGGGGTGTACCATGGCAGGCTCTCTGCTGGAGCAGTTTGATTATCCCTGGGAGGCGCTGCCCCATATCGGAGAATATATTATCCGCCTGGGCGCGACCTTACCCAAGAAGGATTATGACAATCCCCATGACGGCATCTGGATCCACAAGACAGCCAAAGTGGCGCCGACTGCAGGCATCATCGGCCCGGTGATCATCGGCCCATGCGCGGAGATCCGTCACTGTGCCTTTATCCGCGGCAAGGTGCTGATCGGCGCCAACGCGGTGGTAGGCAACTCCTCAGAGCTGAAAAACGTGATCCTCTTTGACAATGTCCAGGTGCCTCATTACAACTATGTGGGCGATTCCATTCTGGGCTATAAGGCCCACATGGGAGCCGGTTCCATCACTTCAAATGTGAAATCCGACAAGAAGCTGGTGAAGGTGCATGCAGAGGATGGAGATGTTGAGACAGGTATGAAGAAGTTCGGCGCCATGATCGGAGACGGTGTGGAGGTGGGCTGCGGTTCTGTGCTGAATCCGGGAACCGTCATCGGGGCTAACTCAAATATCTATCCTTTGTCCAGTGTCCGTGGATGTGTGGCGGCCAATTCTATTTATAAGAAGCAGGGAGAGGTCGCGGAGAAGCAGGATATTTAGTGACAGTTTCGCAACAGCAGGAACGCTGTCCATACCGTGACTTATGATGAAAAGAAGAATCCCCTGACTGTGGAGCCGTGCAGTCAGGGGATTCGATTTTTTGCTTTATAGGAAATTGCGTCCTATAAAGTAAAAGCCCTCCGGGCAGGATTGCAACACGAAGTGGGCTTGTTCACTAAGCTCATTACATTCGCTAAGTGAGCCAATGCCTGCGGCGGAGAGGAATTATATCGCTGAGGCGATCCGCCGCAGGCGGAGAATCCTGCGCAGCAGGATTCTATGTTCATATTTTCAGAGGAAAACAAGCCTTACCTGGTGCCAAAAATCCGGTCTCCGGCATCACCCAGGCCCGGGCAGATGTAGGCGTCCGCGTTCAGGCAGCGGTCCAGATGGCCTACATAGATCTGGATATCCGGGTGGGCTTCATGGAGACGCTTTAAGCCTTCCGGGGCAGCGATGATAGACATGAACTTGATATTCTTTCCGCCATGTTCC
>CAJTOW010000054.1:15781-25738 GCA_910577655.1 uncultured Lachnospiraceae bacterium
TGGACATCGGGGTGGGCGTTGTTCAGCGCCTCCAGCCCCTCCGGCGCAGCGATGATGCAAATAAACTTGACGCTCCGGCAGCCCCGGGCCTTGATCTGGGTGATGGCGTCAATGGCAGAGCCGCCGGTGGCCAGCATGGGATCGGTGACTACGATGGTTCTCAGTTCAATAGGAGTAGGGAGCTTGCAGTAATACTCATGGGGCTCATGGGTCACCTCATCCCGGTACAGGCCGATATGTCCCACTTTGGCGCTGGGAACCAGGGCCAGGATGCCATTGACCATTCCAAGTCCTGCCCGCAGAATCGGGACGATAGCCAGCTTCTTGCCTGAGATCATGGGGGTCATGCAGGTCTCGATGGGAGTCTCCACCTCCACATCGGCCAGGGGAAGATCCCGGAGGGCCTCATACCCCATGAGCATGGCAATCTCCTCAATCAGGGACCGGAATTCATTGGTTCCCGTATTCTTGTTGCGCAGAATGGAAATCTTGTGCTGGATCAGGGGGTGGTTGAAAATGGTTACGTTTTCCATAGGTTTCATGTCCTTTCTGTGTGGTGTCTGGTGCAGTGACATTTTGTTCTTTGCTGATGTGTAAACCTCCATGCGCCCATCAGGCGCATGGAAACCTATTTGGAATCCGGCACATAGACGACCAGTGCGTAATCGCCCAGGGCGTGGGGAACCGGAATGGAGAAGTAGATGTCTCCGTCCTGTTCATAGCTGAAGGATTCCGGGAATGTCCCTTCAAAGGGGAAATCCGCGTTGTTGAACAGCTTTGTATAATAATCCAGGGAATTCTCGTTCTTATACTTCATCAGCTCCGCATTCAGATCACTGCTGGCTGACACGAAATGGCAGTCACCAGACAACACATAGCCGGCCATGGTGTAGGGATCCGCAAATTTCTCAAATCCAAGATCTTTAGCCTCTTTGACATCAATGGTATTGCTGTAAAAAACAGCTGTAGGTGAGGAGGCATCCTTCCTGGTGACTTCTCCCGTGTAGGTAATGGTGATCCGGTTGCGGTCCGCGCTTAAAACCCTGCATTTGATATTCAGGCTGTCTTCTGCCTCATTGAGACCATAAGCCTGGATGATGGAGAGGGCATTGTTCTTGATCAGATTGTCCACGGCCGTTGTCTGCTCCTGGTCGTCCAGATTCACCACAGACGGGTATTCGATGGATACTTTTCCGGAAGAGTAGGTATTCATCTTAGTGGAGACATTCCGTACATTCTGGGAGCCGGTGCTGTCGGCGGCTTCCGTGGAGGAGTCCGCCTTTTCGGTGGGTTCCGCTTTGGTGGTTTCCTCTGGCATAGTCTCGGCGGCGGATGTGTGGATGCTGGAAATATCAATCTTTTCCGGTTCTTTCTTCTTACAGCCGGTGGTCAGGCATGCGCCCAGCATGACGGCCAGGATCACAAGGCCTGCACGTCTGCCGTAGGTTCTTACATATTCTGGGTATTTCATATGGTATCCTCCTGATGATTCGTAAGTACATGTATGATTTGCAGTATGGCTGCGGCTGTGTGGTCAGCAGCAATATAGCTTTCGTAGGGCGGAGTCTGTAAGCCTGACAGCATTTTGCAATTTTTCTGATTCTGCTGTGCTGTCTGGCTCTGTCATGGACCGCTTTCTTGTACATTATACCAAAAATTTTCTTTTATGGGTAGATAGAATCCTTACAGTTGTATTAAGGCAGTAACTGCTGTGTAACGGTTCAGATACCCCTTGAACTGTTACACAGTTACTATGTATGGCCGGGGTGTTTTTTGAGACCGGCAGATACCAGCTCTGGAAAAGGTTTTCCCAGAGCGCACCTCCCAAAACATCACCCTGCGTGAACAGTAATAACAGGGGCTACCGGGAATTCCCAATATCCAGGGGCAGCACATTCTTAGGTTTGCGCAGGGTCAGTTCCCGATACTTTTTCGGGGTGATGTTTTTGGTCTTACGGAAACAATCTGTATAGTAACTCTGGCTGCAGAACCCAACCGCATTGGCGATGTCTGAGAGGCTTATATCCGGATCCTTCAGCAGGTCAATGCTCTTGTTGATTCTCAGATTGTTCAAATAGGAGAATATGGACTGTCCGGAAGCTTTTTTAAAGAAGCGGCAGCATTCACTACGGCTGATACTGAGCTGGCTGGCAATCTCATCCAGAGTAATTTTTTCATAAAAATGATCCTGCATATACTGGAGAATCACCTTGAGTCGGTCATTGTCATTGACCTCCACCAGGGGGGCGCCGCCATTTTTCCTGATCAAATGGTAGGTAAGCTTCCAGATCCAGATGATCCCGGCATGGATATCCAGCTCCATCTCATCAGGCTGCTCTTTTAACAGAGTCTGGATTTTCTGAATGGCAGAGAGCAGCTGCTGGTCTTCCTTTTGCCGTCTGGATAAAAGCAGGATCTGGGGATAGGGATGCTGGATGACCGGGCGGATGTATTTCTGGAAAAGGCGGCTGCGTTCATCAGGGTAGATGAAGGCAGGAGGTATGTCCAGACACAGGTAGGAAGAGGGCACTCCGCTTTTTCCTCTGGCAAAATGCACCTGCTGGGTGTTAATAAAGATGCCATCGCCAGACCGGACGTGGTAACTGGTGTTGGGCAGGAGAAAATCTACGGTTCCCTCTGTCACAAGGCAGTACTGGAAGGCTTCGTGCCAGTGCCAGTTGATGCAGTTGTAGGTGTCTTCATGAAACGTGGTATAGAAGACAGAAATGGGCAGTCCGGGAAGAATAGGTTTGATGAGCTCCTGGTTGTCCTCGGAAAACTGAATATCTTTTGCAATCATGGCACACCTCAATATAGTGATAAAATACAATAATTTTTTGATATATTTTTGATTTTACCACAATATTGCGAAAAAAACCATACTTTTGCGAGCGAAGAAAGCTTCAGCAGAACCGGAAAGCTTTTTCATGGCTGATATATTCCTTGAACGCAATATTTTGATAAAAGAGAGGAAGGGATTGATATATTTTCCTGCTATTAAAGGACTATAATTAAATGCGTAAAAAAGATACCGCAACATCCTGATACAGATTTGCAGACCAATAACGGGGGAGATACAGACCGGGGGGCAAAAATGTGATGGAGACGGGAAGCTGTCTGGTTTCAAAACAGAAAATCCAAGGAGGAAGAAAAAACTATGGGGAAGGAAAAGAAACAAACAACCTTTGGCTTTGCAGCTCTGGTGATGATCACATGCTTTGCCTTTATTATGATTCCGGGGGCACTGCTGGGGGCTAAGATTCACGTCATGTTCCTATTGTCATGGCTGATTGCATTTCCGTTGTGTATGTATCTGGGATACAGCTATAAGGAGCTCCAGTCCGGTATGATCGGATTCATACCCAAATGTGTTGTTCCGGTGCTGCTGATCCTGACCATTGGTGCCCTGATCGGCTCCTGGTGTGCCAGCGGAACCATTGCCTATATCACTTATCTGGGATTGCAGGTTATCAATCCCAGATACTTTATGGCGACGGCATTTGTGGTAACTCTGATCTGTGCATGCTTTACGGGAACCAGCTTTGGCACCTGCGGCACCATCGGCGTGGCCCTCATGGGGGTGGCCCTGGGAATGGGCCTGGATCCCTACTGGGCGGCAAGCCCTATCTTGTGTGCAGCCGTGATCGGTGACGGCATGTCCCCGCTGTCGGACACGCCCAATGTAATCGCTGGCGCGGCGGAGGTGGATATGTTCGAGAGCGTAAAATTCCAGCTGCCCATGACAATTCCGGTCGCGGTCCTGAGTTTTCTGTTCTTCCTGGTTATGGGGGCCACAGGTTCTGTGGAAGCAGCAGATACCTCATCCATCGGGATTCTGGTCCGGGCCATCGGTGACAGCTATCACCTGGGGATTTACTGTATCCTGCCGGTCGTTCTGGTATTTGGCCTTCTGGTGATGAAGTTCCCGGCAATCCCGTCTATCCTGGTGGGAAGTCTAAGCGCCCTGGGGATAGCCTGTATCTTCCAGGGAGAGACCTTTAAGAACGTGATCAATGCCATGTGGAACGGTTATACCCTGGAAGCAGAGAACGAGATGGTGGCAAAGCTGTTCAGCCGCGGCGGTATCTCCGGCATGACGGGCACCTGCGTCCTGATCATCTTTTCCTTCGGGCTGTTTGGAATCCTCAATGAGGCGAAGATCCTGGATACCCTGGTAGAGCCGCTGTCCAGGCTGATCAGATCCCGTTTAAGCGGTGTAATCTGCGTAATTATCCTGGGCTTTCTGGCCAATCTGTCCTCATCTGCCAGCTTTTCGGAGGTATTTACCGGCAATATCATGACACCGGTGTATGATAAGGCTGGCCTGAACAGGCTGGATCTGGCAAGAGCCGCGACCGTAGGCTGTCTGGCATTCTCCATGTTCATTCCGTTCGTGGTCATGCCGGCCACAGTGACTGCTTCCCTGGGCGTGGATCCGGTGAAAATGATCCCGTATTACATCAGTATGCCCATCTACCTGGTGGTGATCCTGGTGATCACCGCGCTGAATCTGGATAAAAAGCTTCTGGAGAAGCATGAGCAGAAACAATAACATGGGGATAACCAGAGGGGAGGGTGTTTGGCGGTTGTCTGGGCAGCTGCCCGGATGATATCATAATAATGTACTCCAGGAGTCTCCCCGCACCTGCTTTTGCGGCTGATATTCCGGGAGTACAGAATATCAATTGAGGAGGGATTTTATCATGGAAAAACTGTATGAGAGAATTGCAGCATATATTGACAGTCACCGGGAAGAGATGGTGGCAAAGCTGTGTGAACTGGTGAACCTGGAGGGGCATTTTGAGGAAAAGGGCAATGTGGAGATGGCCCGTGACTGGTTCCAGAGAGAGCTTGAGGCGGAAGGCTTCGTGTGCCGGATCCGCGAGGTAGCGCCGGACCGTGCCGGTATTCTGACTGGCATTCTGGGGGAGGACCGTCCGGGCAGGCCGGTCATGTTCTCCGGACATATTGACACGGTTCATTACAAGGGATCCTTTGGAGGCGACAATCCCTGCAGGGTGGAGGATGGCCTGATCTATGGCCCGGGGGTTCTGGATATGAAGGGCGGTCTGATTATCGCGCTGTATGCAGTGAAAGCCCTGAATTCCATCGGCTATGATGCCCATCCCATTAAGTTCCTGGTGGATGCGGAGGAGGAGTCGGATCACGTGGGGAATGACTGCGACCGGTATATGACTGAGGAGAGCCGGGGCGGCCTGGTGGCCTTTAACATGGAGTGCGGTGAGCTTCAGAACCGTCTGTGTACGGCCCGTAAGAGCCAGTACACCTATTATCTGACCGTGGACGGTGTAGGTGGTCATGCGGGAAATGATTTCCTGCGGGGAAAGAATGCTATTCACGAGGCAGTTCACAAGATTGAAGAGATCATCCGACTGACAGACCTGGACCAGGGAACTACCGTGACTACGGCAGTCATTAAGGGCGGCGGCCATACCAGTGGAATCGCGGATCACTGTGAGGTGGTATTCGATGTGCGTGTCAGTAATGAGGCGGAGGCAAAACGGATTCTGGATGCCATGCATGCCATTGCCGCGAAGACCTACATAGAGGGGACAGCCACGAAGCTGGATTATTACCGGGCCAAGCTGGCTCCCCTGCAGGAGACGGAGGATGTACTGCGGTTCTTCAATCTGATTAATAAAGTAGCTGTAGAGTCCGGGTTTGAGCCTTTTGGGAAGATTCACCGGGGCGGCGCCACGGATGCCGGCAATATCAATGCGGCGGGCGTGCCGGTGGTGGATGCCTGCGGGATACGGGGGGATTTTGCCCACAACAGGAAGGAGTACGGTGTCCAGGAATCCCTATATGACCGGGCCAAGATTTTTGCCGGAGTGGTTGCAAAGATTGACGAGCTGTAAGCAGCTGCCAGTGACTATGGAGCATATGACAGACATCTGCTGTTTGACGGAGCAGTGGATTCTGTCAGTGATGAGAGTTCATGGACTGGCGGCGGAAAGGAGTGTGTCATGAATTTACCCATGAACCCGTTTTTCTGGGTCATGGCCCTGGTGCCGGTATTATTTTTGCTGATTACCATCATGAAGTTTGGATGGGGTGTGGCCAGGGCCGCCCCTGCCGGGATGGTCCTGGCCCTGGGAACCGCGGTGCTTTTCTACCGTTCCTCTCCCGTGGCGCTGCTCTATGAGAGCGGCAAAGGGATCTGGAATGCGGTGACCATTCTGCTGGTGGTGTGGCCGGCGGTATTTTCCTACGAGCTGACCTGCCAGTCCAGGGGTTTTGACGCCATCCGCCGGGGAGTCCAGGATCTGACCCGCCATGAGCTTTTGCAGATCCTGATTCTGGGCTGGATTTTTCCCAGCTTTCTCCAGGGGATCACCGGCTTCGGAGTGGCTGTGGCTGTGGGGGCGCCCCTGCTTCTGAGCATCGGGGTGAATCCCCTGTACAGTATCATCATCGTGCTGCTGTGCCACTCCTGGGGTGCCACCTTCGGAACCCTGGCGCTGGCCTGGGAGGCCCTGGCCGAACAGTCCGGCGTGGCTGGAGGGGAGGCTGCCCGGGCGGCATTTCTGGCGGCAGCCATGATCTGGTTTTCCAATTTTGTGGGAGTTTGTCTGTCCTGCTGGTTCTACGGCAGATGGAAGGCTTTAAAAGAGATCGCCCCGGTGGCCGTACTTCTTACGCTGATGACTGGTGGCGGGGAGCTGCTGCTGGCACCAGTCAATGCGACTATATCCAATTTTCTGCCATCAGCCGCAGCGCTCTTTGCCACCTTTCTTCTTTGCAGAATCCCGCACTATCAGAGGTCCTGGCGGCTGGAGGGAAGTCCTATTATAAAAGAGCAGAAGGAAGCGGCTTCTGGCCAGACTCCAATGACTTTCCATGAAGCATTTCTGCCTTACTATGTATTGACTCTTGTTACAGTGATTTGTCTCCTGATCCCGCCGGTCAACAGGCTCCTGGGCCAGTGGCGTCTGGGATTTGCTTTCCCGGAGACGGTAACCGGATTTGGTTATGTGACCGGGGCGGAACATATGTTCTCTCCTATGAAGCCACTGACCTATGCGGGAACCTTCCTGGCCTTGTCGGCAGGGATCAGCGGGATCTGTTACTGCCGGAAGGGATATCTGGACGGATCTGGAGTCCGGGCTGCTGCCCTGAGGACGGCAAAGAAATGTATTTCCCCCACTATTGCCATCACCTGCTTTATTATCATGTCCAGGTTCATGGGAAGCAGCGGCCAGATCCATGTGCTGTCCCAGGGGATTGTCTCGGTGCTGGGACGCTACTATGTGCTGGCGGCGCCTTTTTTGGGGATCCTGGGAACCTTTATCACAAGCAGCAATATGTCTGCCAACATTCTGCTGGGAAATTTCCAGATGACGGCTGCCACCTTCCTGGGGATCCGTCCGGCGGTGACTCTGGCTTTGCAGACCGCAGGCGGTGTGCTGGGAACGGCATTTTCACCGGGCTGCGTGCTCATGGGAATCTCTACCACGGGAATGGCCGGGGCGGAGGGGGAAATCTTAAGGAGGATTGTACCTGTGGCGGCAGGGTGCGGGGCGGTATTTGGAATCGTTGCTTTCTTGTTTTTAATCTGAGTGTGAAACGGCAATACAGATGGCTGGGGGTGCCGGAAAAATCTTCCATAGTGTCCGGATACCCGGCTGAATGGTTACGGGTTTTTGGAATATAGAAAAATAATAGAAAGAGGAGATAATCATCATGAAAAACGTAATCTGCACAGAGGCTGCACCGGCAGCCATCGGACCCTATTCCCAGGCAATTGAAACAGCAGGTACGGTTTATATATCCGGGCAGCTGCCCATTGACCCGGCCACCGGGGAATTTCCTTCCGGAGATATCCGAAAGCAGACCAGGGCTTCCCTGGAGAATATCCGGGCCATTCTTTCCAGGGCGGGACTGGACTTTGGCAATGTAGTCAAGACCACGGTTCTTTTGCAGGATATTGGGGATTTTGGTGCAATGAATGAGGTGTACGGAGAGTACTTTACGGAGCCTTATCCTGCAAGGGCAGCCTTTGCTGTGGCGGCGCTTCCTAAGGGAGCCCGGGTGGAGATTGAGGTTGTAGCAGAAAAGTAAGCGCATCCACATGGAGGTTTGTGATGAAGGAAAGGAACAGAAAAAAGCCCGTCCGGATTGTAGAGACTGCATTTCGCGATGCCCATCAGTCCCTGCTGGCTACCCGTATGAGCACAGACCAGATGCTTCCTATTGTGGAGAAGATGGACCGGGTGGGATACCATGCAGTGGAATGCTGGGGAGGTGCTACTTTTGATACGGCACTGAGGTTTCTCAAAGAGGATCCCTGGGTGCGTCTGCGCAGACTGCGGGAGGGCTTTAAGCATACAAAACTGCAGATGCTTCTGCGGGGGCAGAACCTGCTGGGCTACAGCCATTACGCCGATGATGTGGTGGATTATTTCTGCCGCAAGTCCGTAGACAATGGCATTGATAATATCCGTATCATGGACTGCCTCAATGATATCCGCAATCTGAAGACAGCTATGAAAGCTACCCAGGCGGAAGGGGGACATGCCATCGTGGCGCTGGTGTATACCCTGGGGGATGCCTATACTCTGGACTACTGGAAGGAAATTGCCAGACGGATCGAAGATATGGGGGCGGATGAGCTGGGGCTCAAGGACATGGCAGGGCTGCTGACCCCATACCGGGCGCAGGAGCTGGTCCAGGCCCTGAAGGAAACAGTCCATATTCCAGTGGCAGTCCACACCCACTATACGGCAGGGGTGGCGTCCATGACCTACCTAAAGGCTGTTGAAGCGGGCTGTGACAGCATCGACTGCGCTATCTCGCCCCTGGCTTTGGGAACCAGCCAGCCAGCTACGGAGGTGATTGCGGAGACATTTAAAAATACCCCTTATGATCCAGGGCTTAATCAGGCCCTTCTGGGCGAGATCGCAGATTATTTTTCGGATATCCGGGAGGAGGCCATGAAAACCGGTCTCCTCAGTCCAAAGATGCTGGGGGTCAATATCAAGACTTTACAGTACCAGGTTCCGGGAGGCATGCTGTCTAATCTGGTGGTGCAGTTAAAGGAGGCCGGCCAGGAGGACCGCTACCGGGAAGTGCTGGAGGAGATCCCACGGGTGCGCAAAGACTTTGGAGAGCCGCCGCTGGTGACCCCGTCCTCCCAGATTGTGGGAACCCAGGCTGTTCTGAATGTAATCACCGGAGAGCGTTACAAGATGACTACCAGGGAGTCCAAACGTCTGCTTCAGGGAGAGTTTGGCCAGACTGTGAAGCAGCCGGATCCGGATGTGAAAAAGAAGATCATCGGCGATCTGCCCTGCATCAGCTGCCGTCCGGCAGACCTAATCCAGCCCCAGCTGCCTCAGTTTGAGAAGGAGTGTGCCCGGTGGAAGCAGCAGGAGGAGGATGTGCTGACCTATGCCATGTTCCCCTCTGTGGCGGAGGCGTATTTTAAGTACCGGGAAGCACAGCAGACCAGGATCGACCTGGATGTGGCAGATACGGTTCATGGGGTGTATCCGGTGTAGAATTACAGATTCTGGTCAGGTGGTTTTATGGTGTCGATGTATTCAAAAAGAAAAAGCCCTGGATTTTCCGAATCACCAGAAAATCCAGGGCTTTTGCCCCTGCCAAGGATGCCGGCAGCCGGACTCGAACCGGCACGAGGTCGCCCCCGTCAGATTTTGAGTCTGATGCGTCTGCCATTCCGCCACGCCGGCCTGCTTACGCAACAAAAGCATTCTATCATAGAGGGAGAGATTTGGCAAGTAGTTTGTGGGAAAAAATCCTAATTTTAATTGTGGGATGGTAACAGTTTAGATGCCCCCTAAACTGTTAAGTGGGATGAATGGTTACAGTTTTCAAAAAAGTCTTGATTGATTTGGCAGGAATTTCAGTGTGTAATGACATTAGAGCGTGTTTGAAAATTCATTCCTGGCATCTGCACGCCCCACTTCGCGGTAT
>CAJTOW010000055.1 GCA_910577655.1 uncultured Lachnospiraceae bacterium
GCTGCCAGAAAGCAATTTTCAAACACGCTCTAGGTCAGGAGGCATTGGGATATAGGATGACGATTTCAGAGGTTAGTGAAAAGTACGAATTATCTGCGGACACCCTTCGCTACTATGAGCGGATCGGGCTGATCCCGCGGGTACAGAGAAAGGCAAACGGAGTCAGGAATTACAGCCAGGAGGACTGTCAGCTGATTGAATTTATCAAATGCATGCGCAGTGCGGGGATGCCTGTGGACTCTCTGGTGCACTATTTTGCGCTGCTTCGCCAGGGCGAGGAGACTATAGAGCAGCGCCGTCAGATGCTGGTGAACCAGCAGGAGATTCTGCTGAAGAAACGCCAGGAGCTGGACGAGACCCTGAAACGGCTGGAGTATAAGATTTCCTGGTATGATAAGGAAAGCCGGGACAGTAACTGATTCCTGGGAAATAGTCTGGTGGAAAGGACCGCACAGCACATGTTTACAATACTTCGCCGTGAATTCATTTATTTATGGTATTATTTTGACATCCAGTTCCGTCAGATCTCCCCTTGTTGGGTGCTGGGGATGGTGCTGGGATCGGCTGTTTCCGTGTTTGCCAAGGAAGCTATTCACGGAGTATTTGGAAATCTGAAGGGCAAACCACTGGGGCTGGCCGGGATCATCCCGGCCAGTCTTTTGGGGATTGCTTCTCCCTTATGTATGTATGGGACGATTCCGCTGGCGGCGTCATTTTCCCGCCATGGGATGCGGGATGACTGGCTGGCGGCCTTTATGATGGGCTCTGTTCTGCTGAATCCCCAGTTACTTCTCTACAGCACGGCTCTGGGAACCACAGCCCTGGTGATCCGGTTCCTTTCAAGCTTTCTGTGCGGGGTTCTGGCAGGGCTTCTGGCCGGTGTACTGTTGTCGGCCATGTTCCAGAGGTATGTGCCCAGCCAGGTGGTTGCCGGACTCTTTGGCGGCAATGAAGGCTTCGGCGTACTGATGGCCGCTACCATCGGTGTCCCCTTGTATGTATGCGGCGGCGGGACGATCCCCCTGCTGATCCAGTGGCTGGCGGACGGTATGAGTATGGGCTCAGCCGCCGCCTTCATGGTAACCGGCCCCTCCACCAAGATCACTAATCTGGGCGCCTTGAAGATCGTGCTGGGAATGAAGCATTTTATTCTCTATCTGGCCTATATCATGGCATTCTCCATGGTGACCGGGTGGGCGGTGAACACGGTTGTGTAACAAAAATATTACAGCCATATGGCCCATGACAAAGGGCTTCAAAAGGCCGTATGAGCTGTTACGATTTATCACTATCCACGGCCAGGTTGTTCCCCCTCCGGCTGACAGATACCAGCTCTGGAAAAAGTTTCCCCCAGCTTGCATTTGCAGGAGACTTAGAAACTTAAGCAAGCTGGGGGAAACTTTTTCCAGAGCGTACCCTTTGGAACAACTACCCCATGAATAGCCCCCTAATTTCACTGATTAAACAATCTTAAGAATTATGGCTATTCATTCCTGCACAAACTATGATATAATCCATGGGAATACATGTTAGAAAAGGAATCTTTTATGACAAATTTCACTGGAAAACGTATTATCATCACCGGTGCTACTGGTTTTATCGGAAGGAATACGGCTGCACTCTTGCTGGCCCAGGGGGCGGAGGTTTACGCTCTGGTTCGTCCGGAATCACGGCAGAAGAATCTGCTCTGCCGTCATCCCCGGCTCCACATTATCCCCGCCTCTATGGCCCAGGCAGGGGACATGCTTCCGGCAGTGGGACATGCAGACGCATTTCTGCATTTTGCCTGGGGAGGGGTGAACCGGGAGGAGATAGATTCCCCCCTGGTGCAGCAGGGGAATATCGACGCATCCCTGGTCTGCCTTCACGCGGCCCGCAATCTGGGCTGTCAGGTATTCATGGACGCAGGCTCCAGGGTGGAGTATGGCATTACAGAGGATGGTTCTATGTCCGAGGATATGGAATGTCATCCGGTCAATGCCTATGGGAAAGCAAAGCTGGAATTTTATCATCAGGCCAGACCCCTTTGTGAAGAATGGGGGATGACCTATTATCATCTGCGCTTTTTCAGTGTCTATGGAAATGGCGACCATCCCTGGTCTGTCATCTCTACTCTGGTTCAAAAGCTGCCCCGGGAGGAGACTGTGTCTTTAAGTGCCTGCCGGCACAGATGGAATTTTATGGATATTCAGGATGCTGTCCGGGCAGTGGCAGAGCTGTACCGCTACAGTGACGGACATAAGGGGGAGAGCCATATCGTCAATGTGGCCAGTACTGACACACGGGTTCTGAAAGAATTTGCAGAGGAGATCCACAGACTGTGTGGTGGCCGGGGGTGTCTGGAATACGGCACCTTCATCCAGGCCAGGGAAGGCGCCCTCTCCATCTGCCCCAGGGTGGATGTGCTGAAAGAGCTGACGGGCGGAACCTGGCAGGAGCAGGTGACCTTTGCAGACGGGATCCGGCGGATGCTGGAAGAAACCTAGAGTGTGTCTGAAAATTGCACCGCAATAGAATGGAGACAACTATGAAGAAAATCAGTGTGCTGATCCCCTGCTACAATGAGGAGGAGAATGTAGAGGCTATCAGTCAGGCAGTACTGGAGACCCTGGAGCGGGACCTGCCCAGGTATGATTATGAGCTGGTGTTTATTGACAATGACTCCAGGGACAATACCCGGCCCATCCTGCGGCGGCTCTGCCAGGAGAACCCAAAGATCAAGGCCATCTTCAATGCGCGGAATTTCGGTCAGTTTAATTCCCCTTACTATGGGATGCTGCAGGTCACCGGGGATTGTGTGATTGAGATGGTGGCGGACTTCCAGGATCCGGTGGATATGATTCCCAAGTATGTAAAGGCCTGGGAGGAGGGCTATAAGATCGTTATAGGCATCAAGACCAGCAGCCGGGAAAATCCGGTCATGTACTGGCTGCGAAGCTGCTATTATAAGCTTATCAAGAAGCTGTCAGATGTGGAACAGATCGAGCATTTCACCGGCTCCGGCCTCTATGACCGGGACTTTATTGAGGTGCTGCGCCGGCTGGATGACCCCACCCCCTTTCTGAGGGGGATCGTGGCAGAGCTGGGCTACAAGCGGAAGGAGATTCCCTACGAGCAGCCCAAACGCCGGGCGGGAAAGACCCACAACAATTTTTACCGGCTCTACGATGCAGCCATGCTCAGCGTCACCTCCTACACCAAGGTGGGACTGCGGCTGGCAACCTTTGTGGGCGGTGTCAGCTGCTTCGTGAGTATGGTGGTGGCCGTAGTTTATCTGACTATGAAGCTGATCTGGTGGGACCGGTTTCCGGCAGGTATGGCCCCTATGCTGATCGGTATGCTGTTTCTGGGGTCTGTGCAGATCTTTTTTATCGGAATGGTAGGCGAGTATATTCTGTCCATCAACCAGAGGATTATGAGACGGCCCCTGGTGATCGAGGAAGAACGGCTGAATTTTGAACCGGCGGCAGATCCGGCAGAATAGCCGTGTTCTCAGAATAATAGTGAAGAGGAACCCAGGACTATGAAATATAAAATCGATGTTGTACGTATCCGTGAAAATTCCATTACCCTCAACGGCTGGGTGGTGGGCAGGACCCCCCAGTCCAGACCGGCCTTCAGGGTGATTGATGCCAGCCGCCAGCCGGTGAAGTTCAGGTATGTATCTACCCGCCGGGACGATGTGAGCCAGATATATTATAAGAAGGTTTTTGACCGGGATTTTGGTTTTGATATCCAGTTCCCTTATGAGCGGGGGAAGGACTACTGGCTGCTGATCCGCTGCGACGGCAAGGTCACCCGGATCAAATTCAATGAACAGCTTATTGAGAAGCGGGCCAGCGTAGCCCACAAGCGTCTTGAAAAGATCCGGGATCTGATGAATATGGAGACGGTCCGGGTAGCTGTGGAGTTCGGCAGAAAGCACGGCCTCAAGGCCCTGATCCTCAAATCCCGCCACAAGCTCCAGGGCCTGGACAATGACTATGATTACGGCGAGTGGTACAGCCTGACCAGCCCCACTCCGGAGGAGCTGGAAAAACAGAGAAAGACGACATTTGCCAATCCTCCATTGCTGTCCATTGTGATCCCGGCCTACAAGACCCCGGAGAAATACCTCCGGGAAATGCTGGACTCCATTCTGGCCCAGACCTATTCCCGCTGGGAGGTCTGTGTGGTCAACGGAAGCCCCAGAGGCGAGGGCAGGATCGTGGAAAAGGTCATGAAGCAGTACGCTGCCAGGGATTCCCGGTTTCGCTGGAAGGATCTGGGGGATAACTTAGGCATTTCCGGCAATACCAATGAAGCGCTCCAGATGGCTTCGGGAGACTATATCATCCTGGCCGACCACGATGACACCCTGCCGGAGCATGCGCTATATGAGGTGGCATCGACTATCCAGGCACATCCGGAGTGTGACGTCATCTATTCGGATGAGGACAAGCTGGACATGGACGGGGGAGCTCTCTTTGATCCCCATTTTAAACCGGATTTCAATCAGGATCTTTTGACCAGTGTCAACTACATCTGCCATCTTTTTGTGGTAAAGCGGCAGCTTCTGGACAAGGTGGGAGGCTTTCGCCATGAGTTTGACGGCGCCCAGGACTATGATTTTATTTTCCGGTGTACAGAAGCGGCCGGAGGCATTTACCATATACCCAAGGTGTTGTATCACTGGCGGTGTCATCAGGACTCTACGGCCAGTAACCCGGAGAGCAAGCTGTATGCCTTTGAGGCTGGCGCGCGGGCGATCATGGCCCACTATGAGCGGTGCGGAATTCCGGCCAGGAAGGTGGAAAAGGGTGTGGACTATGGTATCTACCATACCACCTTCCGGCTGGAACCGGAAAATCCCCTGGTGTCTGTGATCATCCCCAGCAAGGACCACACAAAGGATCTGGATCTGTGTATCCGTTCCATCCTGGAGCGGGCCACCTACAGGAATCTGGAATTTATTATCATTGAAAACAACAGCACCGAGGCGGAGACATTTGCCTATTACAAGAAGATCCAGAAGGAATTCGCCCAGGTGAAGGTGGTGACCTGGGAACGGGAGTTCAACTACTCGGCCATCAATAACTTCGGCGCCCGGTACGCCTGCGGTGAATATCTGCTGTTCCTCAACAACGATACGGAGATCATTGCCAAGGGGATTTTCGAGGAAATGCTGGGCTTCTGCCAGCGCCCGGAGGTGGGGGCGGTAGGCGCCAGACTGCTGTATCAGGACGATACCATCCAGCATGCCGGGGTGGTGGTGGGCTTTGGCGGCATTGCGGGCCATACCTTTATCGGTCTTCACGAGGCAGAGAACAGCTACTTCCACCGGGCCATGTGCGCCCAGGATTACAGCGCCGTCACAGCAGCCTGCATGATGACCAAAGCCTCTGTCTTTAAGGAATGCGGCGGCTTCACCGAAGAACTGGCGGTGGCGTTTAATGACATTGATTACTGTATGAAGGTCCGCGCTCTGGGAAAACTGGTAGTATATGCTCCCTATGCGGTCATGTACCACTACGAGTCCAAATCCCGGGGCCTGGAGGACACGCCGGAAAAGGTGGCCCGGTTCAACCGGGAGATCGCCATCTTTGCCCGCCGGTGGCCCGACATCCTGAAAAACGGCGATCCCTACTACAATCCCAATCTGACCCTGCGCAAATCCAACTTTGCTTTGCGGGATCTGCTGAAGGAGAAGATCGGGGAGCCTTATAAATTGGAAGTATAGTTCAGATGTGCGGCGGCTGCCGCCATAGGAGGAACACCGGAGTCTTCTTGTTTTCGATGGTTTTCGGAAACTGGAAGATGCACATCGCGTCAGGAGAAAAAGAAGGAAAATAATCATGGCAAAAATAACAATCATTATTCCCAATTACAATGGCGTCCACTTCATGGAACCATGTCTGGCAGCCCTTTCACGACAGACCTGCCAGGATTTCCGGCTTCTGGTGGTGGACAACGGCTCTGGTGACGGCAGTGTAAAATGGCTGAAGCAGCATCAGATCCCGGCCATCTTTCTGCCGGAGAACAGAGGCTTTTCCGGCGCGGTCAACGCAGGGATCCGCAGGGCAGATACCCCCTATGTGATCCTTCTGAACAATGATACCGAGCCTGAGCCGGACTATGTGAAGGAGCTTTTGCGTGCCATTGAGGCCTCCCCGCGGATCTTTTCCGTGAGCCCCAAGATGATCCAGCTCTACCACAAGGAGCTTATGGACGATGCCGGGGACATGTACAGCATCATGGGATGGGCCTACCAGCGGGGGGTGGGCCAGGAGGAGACGCGCTATAACCGTCCCTGCCACATCTTTTCCGCCTGCGCCGGAGCGGCCATCTACCGCCGCGCCGTCTTTGATGAGATCGGCCTTTTTGATGAGATGCACTTTGCCTATCTGGAGGATATTGATGTAGGCTACCGTGCCAAGATCGCAGGCTACTACAGCCTCTACTGCCCCCGGTCCGTGGTATACCACGTGGGCAGCGGCACCAGCGGCTCCCGTTACAACTCCTTTAAGGTACGTCTGGCGGCCCGCAACAGCATTTACTTAAACTACAAAAATATGCCCTTTCCCCAGCTTGCAGTCAACAGCGTCCCCATCCTTCTGGGGATGATGGGAAAATACTGCTACTTCCGCAAGACCGGCTTTGCCCGGGACTATCTGGCCGGAGTCTGGGAAGGCATCTGCACGGCCCGCAAGACGAAGAAAGTGCCCTGTAAAAAGGAGAACCTGGTCAATTATTTGTCTATCCAGTGGGAGCTGATGTACGGTGCGGCCCTTTATATTTATGAGTTTTCCAGACGGCAGCTTAAGAAAAAGCACAGAAACCAGTGATTGCTGCAAAAGCTAAAACAGAAATATCCCTTGAGCTGTAACTTTTGTAACAGTTTGTAACAGTTCAGGCAGGCCATCTTCCTGCCCCGAAAATGCCGGGGACAAGAAGCCCATCTGAATTGTTACAAAAGTTCACTGTTTTGACATAAGATTTAAGAAAAAATTTATAGTACATTAAATTGTTTTCGTGTATAATCGTTAAAGCGTATCTGGAAAAATGTAAGGTGAAATACTATGATTAAAGATAACCAGAAGCGGCTCAACCGTCTTCATGTACTGATCGATGCACTGGTCATTGTGGCGGCGTATGTACTGAGCTGGTTTGTGTTTATCGGAAGCTACTGGTTCCATTCGGGCAGAGAGGTGCTTCCGCCGCGGATCTATCTGAGTGCACTGGTTGTGATCGTACCAGTGTACCTTTTGCTGTATGCATTTTTCTGTCTGTTCACCCCCAAGCGGGTGCAGGGCCGAAGGCTGGAATTTGCCAACATATGTAAGGCGAATATCATTGGTTTGTTTTTGTTTGCCCTGATCCTTTACCTGATGCGGAAGAACCTTTATCTGCAGCATTTCTCATCCCGTGTTGTAGTGGGCTTCTGTGCGGTCAATATTGTCCTGGAGACCCTGGAACGGAATGCGATCCGTATGGTTCTGCGTTCTATGCGCTCCAAAGGCTACAATCAGAAGCATGTACTGCTCATTGGCTACAGCCGTGCCGCGGAAAGCTATATAGACCGGGTGCTGGCCAATCCGGAGTGGGGCTACCAGATCCGTGGCATTCTGGATGACCGCAAGCCATGGGCCGAGGATTACCGTGGTATCCGGGTGATCGGCAAGACTGCGGATCTGGAGGAGATCTTATCCTTGAATGTTCTGGACGAGATCGCCATCACCCTGAGCATCCAGGATTACAGCGGCCTGGAGGCTATTGTAGCCGCCTGCGAGAAATCCGGTGTGCATACAAAATTCATTCCGGATTATAATAATTTTATTCCGACAAAACCATATACGGAGGACCTGCAGGGTCTGCCGGTGATCAATATCCGCCATGTTCCCCTCAATGATCTTTTGAATGCGACTATGAAACGGGCGGTGGATATTTTTGGTGCGCTGGTGGCCCTGGTGCTGTTTTCTCCGGTGATGCTGGTGACGGCTGTATTGATCAAGGCTACATCTCCGGGGCCGCTGATCTTCAGCCAGGAGCGGGTGGGCCTCCATAACCGTCCTTTTAAGATGTACAAGTTCCGCTCCATGGAGGTGCAGCCGCCGGATAAAGAGAAGGTTGCGTGGACAACCCCCTGTGATCCACGGGTGACACTTGTGGGAAAGGTGATCCGTAAGACCAGTATCGATGAGATGCCCCAGCTGTTTAATGTGCTGGTGGGCGATATGAGCCTGGTAGGGCCGCGGCCGGAGCGGCCGCTTTTTGTGGAACGGTTTAAGGAGGAGATTCCCCGCTATATGATCAAGCATCAGGTTCGCCCCGGCATGACCGGATGGGCCCAGATCAACGGCTACCGGGGAGATACTTCCATTGCAAAACGGATTGAGCATGATCTCTATTACATTGAAAACTGGACCCTGGGACTTGATTTTAAGATCTTGTTCCTGACATTTTTCAAAGGGTTTATTAATACAAATGCGTATTAGGCCAGCAGAAAGCGCCGGGAGAGTATAGTGCAGCAGCTGGTATATGATATGTGTGGAAATGAGGTGACACATGGGTCGTGATTATGATGAAGAGATGGGAAGCCCCAGGGCGCCCAGAAGCCGGAGAAATATAAGCAGGCGCAAAGGTGAAGACGACGGATTAAAGGTTATGAATGATTCGTCCATTCATCCGGTACGGCTCTCCGGGGACGGGGCCGCCCGGAGGGTGAACGGCGGGGCCGGAGAGGAACGGATGGCCGGGAATACTATGGGCCGGAGAGTGTCCGGCAGCGCCGGGGGAACCTATGCTTCCGGCAGGGAGCGGATGTCCGGAACCGGCAGCGTCGGCGGGACGCGAGGGGCGGGAGCTTCCGGCAGGGAGCGGATGTCCGGAACCGGCAGTGCCAGCGGGACACGTGGGGCGGGAGTTTCCGGCAGGGAGCGGATGTCCGGAACCGGAAGTGCCGGCGGGACGCGAGGGCCGGGAACTTCCAGCAGAGAGCGGATGTCCGGATCCGGCGCCGGCGGAATACGCGGGGCGGGAGCTTCCACAGGCAGATCCGGGGCCGGCAGCGGAAGGACCGGCCTGAGTCTGCGTCAGGAGCGGCAGATCGCCAAGCGGCGGAAGCGCCGGCGGATCATAGCCATGATCCTGGCAGAGTGCCTTGCCCTGGTATGTATCTTCGGCTATGCCTATTTCCTGCGGCAGTGGAATCAGTTGCAGCGGCCGGAGTATAACATCAAGAATGTGGAAAACAAGGACATTTCCTTTGAGACTGTGGAGAAGATGAAGGGCTACTGGACCATTGCCGTCTTCGGGGTGGATGCCAGGAGCAATGCCGTGGGCAAGGGAACCAATGCGGATGTCAACATTATCTGCAACATCAACCTGGATACAGGGGAGATTAAACTGGTCTCCGTATTCCGTGATTCTTACTTAAATATCAGTGAGAATGGTTCTTACAATAAGATTAATGAGGCTTATTTTCTGGGCGGCCCGGAGCAGGCGGTAGCGGCTCTGAACCGGAACCTGGATCTGAATATTTCCGATTATATGACCTTCAACTGGAAGGCGGTGGCAGATGCCATCAATATCCTGGGCGGAGTGGATATTGAGCTTAGCAAGGCGGAATTTTACTATATCAATTCCTTCATTACAGAGACAGTGAAGGTAACCGGGATCGGCTCCTACCAGCTCAAGTCAGCGGGCATGAACCATCTGGACGGAGTGCAGGCAGTGGCTTATGGGCGTCTGCGTCTGATGGATACGGACTTTGCCCGCACAGAGCGCCAGAGGAAGGTGATCCAGCAGGCATTTGACAAGGCGCGGCAGGCGGATTTCAACACTCTGAAGCAGGTGCTGGGAACGGTATTCCCGCAGGTAGCCACCAGCATCAATGTAGACGATATTTTCCTGGCCCTTCCGTCGGTGAATAAGTACCATATCGGTGAAACCATGGGATTCCCCCAGGCCCGGGGAGACGCCAGGATGGGTAAGAAGGGGGCGGTGGTAGTGCCCCAGACCTTGGAGAGCAATGTAATCAAGCTTCATGAATTCCTGTTCGGAAGCGAGGATTATACGCCTTCCGATACAGTGAAGAAGATCAGCGCCAAGATTTCCGCGGATTCCGGTATGTATAAGGAAGGAACCTATGTGGAGAAGGTCCGCACGGACAGTGGAGTGATCCAGCAGCCCAAGGCGACTACCGGGGCTGTCCGGGCCCAGGACGATGATGAAGAGCCGGAGACCACAAAACGGAAGACAGAGGAGACCAGCCGGGCCGGACGGGAGACTGATGAGGATGGCAATTACCTGGATCCAGATCCGGATGATGAAGATGACGAAGATGACGACGATGAGCCGGAGACCGACCGTTACGGAAGGCCCCTGGGCTTGAGACCAGGTATGAGTGTGCCGGAGACCGACGAGAGCGGCAATCCGGTGGATCCGGATGAAGGGGCACCGGGCAACAGCCATGGCAGTACCAGTCCCACACAGTCAGGTATATCAGACCGTCCGGGAGACACGACTACTCCCACCAGGGCCGATGAGTCAGAGGGACAGAATTACCCGGGCGGAACCTATCCGGGCGCGACAAACCGTCCGGGGGATCCTACAGAATCTACCTCCGCAGGCAATCCGGGAACTACCTGGCCAGGGGGCGTGAATCCGTCAGGAGGGAATACGGTACCAGGAGGCACCAGCCCAGGGGGATCCAGTGTTCCGGGTAGTACGAATCCTGCCGGAGGGACGAACATGCCGGGAACTACCAGCCCCACGGGCGGCGCTGCAGCGCCGGGAGGCACCAGCCCCACAGGCGGCAGCACCACACCGGGCGGTACCGGACCGGGAGGTATCCCTACGAATCCAACAGGCGGAAACACGGGGCCAGGTACCGGCCAGGTACCGGGGCAGGCTGCCCAGATCCCTGGTTCGTCCGGTGGAAATAACGGACCGTCCACTGGCCCCGTGTCAGCGCCGGGGCAGTAGCAGTATACTTTGTAATCAATTTGAAAACGGGTGGAATATCGGTAACGATCCGGGAACACACACGGCTGGTCCGGAAAAGAATGGGCCGGCCGGAAGGTTTCCTGCAAATGGATATACCGCCTTAATAAATAGATTATAATTCCATCACATTTTAGACACAAAAAGTTGTTATATTTTGTGTATAACATGAAGATAAGAAAGGGGATTATAATTATGTACGATAACGAACAGAACCGATATGATGATTCCTTCTCTTCTGAATATAGAGAGGAACACACAGAAGGCAGACCCCAGGAGCCGGTAAATCAGGGCGCAGAGCTTCAGATTCACGGGAGCCAGCCGTCAGGAAGTGCGCAGGGCGGCTGGAGCAGCCAGAGTTATACGGAATCCCGGATGGAACCGGGGTATCAGGCCTACCAGTCAGACTGGAATGCCCAGGGGAGTCAGGAACAGCAGAAGGAGCAGCAGTTTGGGACATCCCACTATGCCAACCGGGTGAATATGTCCCATATCCCCCAGGAACGGCCCAGGAAGAATGGCAATCTGGCAGGAAAGATCGCCGGAGTCACAGCCGCCGCCATGCTGTTCGGAGTAGTGGCGGGAGGAACCATGTTCGGGATCAATACGGCGGGGCGGTATGTGATGGAGCAGATCAGCCCGGAGGAGGAGACCCAGGCACCGGTTCAGGTGACAGTGGGGAATGCTGGTACAGACAATCCCACAGCGCCGGCGGTTTCCGGCCTGACCCAGACAGTTTTGATGGATGTGTCTCCCATCGTCAAAATGGCTATGCCGTCGGTGGTGGCAATTAACAATACAATGGTGGTGGAACAGCAGCTCTGGTTTGGGCCTACCCAGCGGGTGGAGGTTCCCAGCAGTGGTTCCGGTATCATTGTGGGACAGAATGAAGAAGAGCTTCTGATTGTCACCAACAACCATGTGGTGGAGGATTCCAAGGAACTGTCAGTAACATTTATCAACAATGCATCGGTGAATGCGGGGATCAAGGGGACGGATTCTGAATCCGATCTGGCAGTCATCGCAGTGCCGGTCAAGGATATTCCTTCCGATACCATGAGCCAGATCAAGGTGGCAGTGCTGGGTGACTCGGACGCGCTGGAGGTAGGCCAGGGTGTGATCGCTATCGGCAATGCCCTGGGGTATGGCCAGTCCGTGACAGTAGGCTATGTCAGCGCCCTGGACCGGGAGGTCAAGGCGGAAAATGATACCAGCCGCAACCTGCTCCAGACCGATGCTGCCATCAATCCGGGCAATAGCGGCGGCGCCCTGCTGAACATGAAGGGCGAGGTAGTCGGAATCAACGCAGCCAAATATTCTTCCACAGAGGTGGAGGGCATGGGCTATGCGATTCCTGTTTCCAAAGTGCAGGATATCATCAATGAGCTGATGAACAAGAAGACACGAGTGACAGTCGAGGAGACGAAGCAGGGATACCTGGGAATCCAGGGACAGAATATCGACGATACAGCGGCGACCATGTATGATATGCCGCGGGGGATCTATGTATATAAGATCACCGAGGACGGCGCGGCTGCCAGGTCCGATCTGCGTGAGAAGGATATCATCACCAAGTTTGACGGCCAGACCGTACGTACCATGGCGGATCTGAAGGAGATGCTGACCTACTATGAGGGAGGCAGCACCGTGAATCTGACAGTACAGTCTCTGGAAAACGGAGTGTACAATGAGCGTATCGTGGAGGTTACTCTGGGTGTCAGGCCTCAGGCAGGAACAAATTAAGAAATAGATGAGTGCGTAAAAATGCCAAAGCCGGGAAAAACCCGGCTTTGGCTCATTGCGTTTTTTGGTGACGGGTGTTTGCAGTTGTCCAGAGGTGCTTCCTGGAATGCTGTACTCTCCCTGGCAAACGCGCTCTCGCTGAAAAAATAAAATCACTATAGAAAGCAGGTTGTACGTGGACGAGAAGAATTTGAATGATCAGGAGATAAGTAATGGTCAGGATGGAGCAGACGGACAAGGAGGCCAGTCCAGCCAGGGCGGTCAGAATGGGAAGGACAGCCAGTCCGGCCAGAAGAGCCAGGAAGTTCAGGGAGAGCAGGGGGCCCAGGCTGGTGGGCACTCCCATGATGACCAGGAATATGAGAAGATATGCTATATGTGTCACAGGCCGGAAAGCAAGGCAGGAGCCATGGTTACCATGCCAGGAGGGCTGAGCCTGTGTCATGCCTGTATGCAGAGAACTTTTGATACCTTTGCGTCAGGCAGTATTGACTTGTCCAGACTGGATCTGTCCAAGATTCCGGGGATGCCTTTTATGAGTGTGTTTCCGGGAATGCCGGGGGCGGCCGGGACGCCGGGAGGTCCGGAAGGCACGGAGGAGTGGCCTCAGATGCCGGGGCAGAAGAAGCTTAAGAAGAAAAAGGCCGGGAAGGAGCCGGGATTCCAGTTGAAGGATATCCCTCTGCCACATAAGACCAGGCAGCAGCTGGATGCCTATGTGGTGGGCCAGGATCATGCCAAGAAGGTGATTTCCGTGGCTGTCTACAACCATTACAAGCGTGTCTGGGCGGAGAGTATGCGTAAGGCCCAAAAGTCTGAGGAACAGCCTGAGGAGGATGTGCAGATCGAGAAATCCAATATCCTGATGATCGGCCCTACCGGAAGCGGGAAGACCTATCTGGTGAAGACCCTGGCCAGACTTCTCAATGTACCACTGGCCATTGCAGATGCAACATCCCTGACAGAGGCGGGCTATATTGGTGATGATATCGAAAGCGTAGTCTCCAAGCTGCTGACAGCAGCCGGGAATGATGTGGAGAAAGCAGAGCGTGGGATCATATTCATTGATGAGATTGACAAGATCGCTAAAAAGCGCAATACCAATACCCGGGACGTCAGTGGTGAGTCTGTGCAGCAGGAGCTTCTGAAGCTTCTGGAGGGTAGTGATGTGGAGGTGCCGGTGGGCTCCAACCAGAAGAATGCCATGACACCCATGACCACGGTGAATACAGACAATATCCTGTTCATCTGCGGAGGGGCATTCCCGGATCTGGAAAGGATCATCAAGGAGCGGTTGTCGAAGAAGGCGGCCATGGGGTTCGGATCGGTTCTCAAGGACCAGTTCGACGAGGATCCCAATATCCTGAGCCATGTGACCAGCGAGGATCTGCGGACCTTTGGCATGATCCCGGAGTTCTTGGGACGTCTGCCGGTGACAGTGACCCTGGAGAAGCTGACAGAGAGTCTCCTGGTACAGATCCTGAAGGAGCCGAAAAATGCCATTCTCAAACAGTATGCAAAGCTTCTGGCAATGGATGAAGTGAAGCTGGTCTTTGAGGATGAGGCTCTGGAATGGATCGCCCAGGAAGCTCTAAAGCGCGATACAGGAGCACGGGCATTGCGGGCAGTCCTGGAGGAGTTCATGCTGGATATTATGTACGAGATCCCCAAAGACCCCAACATCGGCTCTGTGATCATTACAAGACCCTACCTGGAGAAAACCGGCGGCCCCCTGATCCAGATGCGGGGCTAAAGTGTGTTTCCCGTTACAATACCAGAAGGCGGCCAGAGATTCTCAAAGTCCATGGTCTGTACTGCTTTGGATCACCTTTTGGGTGTTGCCCGTTTTTTGCGGATGGGGATCAGCAGAGCTACCGGATGCTGTTGAATGCGCCGTAAAGATCCAGGGTTCCATAGCCCCATTCCCGGTTGGGGTAAACCAGCACAGGATTCCGGTTGGCTCCACGGATGAACATGGTTTTGACAGAGGCGCTGCTTAAGGTGGTGGCGTTGTTGTCAACAATGCCCCAGGTGAAGATGTCTGCAATGGCGCCCGCAGTGACAGCGGCGGCTACAGAAGAGCCGGTACGGCCGGCTACATTGACACCTGGCGCGGCAAAATCCGGCTTGAAGCGGCCATTGCGGGCGTAGCCGCGGCTGCTGTGGATGTAGATGCTGTTGTTGGTGTGATTGTAGGTGCTGACGGTGATCGGCATGTCGGCATTGCCTGGTTCCGTGATAGTGGTATTAGGGTCCGGACGCAGGAACATGGTCTGGTCGGTGATGAAGTCACGCATGGGCAGCCATATATGAAATTCTCCGGACAGGATCACGGCGGGGTACACCCGGATATGCCAGATGCCTTCGGCCGGACGGTCGAAGCGCATGAAGATCAGCTGGTTTCCGGAGCCGGATTCATTGTTCAGAAAGTTGACGGTAACGCTGGTTCCGTCAAAGCGGAAGGGGATTCTGATATCGGTTTCAATCTGGATTCCGATCCTTTCTACCACCTCGCCCGAGGGGGAGACAAATCCGACGGTGTAGAGCTCAGAGCTGCTGGCCCACAGCTCCATGCAGAAGCCGCGTTCATCCGGGCCAACCCGCAGTTCCACATCATCGTAGCCCTGGTCCGGGTGGACCGTTCCCATATAGTGGTGCTGGAAGCCTACTTCATTGCCGGCAGCTACGGAGAAGGCAATGCCGGTGGCGCTCTCAAAGTTCTGGATCTGGTTGCACAGTGGGGAGGTGCCGGAATGGCTCCCCTGGTTAGTACCCAGCCCCAGGCATACCACCAGAGGCATCTGGAACTGGTTGGCAAGTCCGGCCAGATAGCTGATTCCCGCCATGATGTCATTTTCCTGAAATGCATCCGCATCCGGGTGGATCAGGAAATAGTCCCGGAGATATTCCTTGGCCGGCTTGAGCTTCACGATGGCCAGACTGGCTTCCGGAGCGGCTCCGTGAAAGTCGGAAGGGAACATGGAATTCTCCGGGAACCGGGCGCCGCGGCTGCCGGCAGCGATGGCAGCCATGAAGGTTCCATGGCCATTGGTGTCCCGGGTGGGAACCAGGCTGTGGGGATTGTCGGAGGCCAGGGCCGTATTGAGATCATCCTCATCGTAGGTGGCACCATAGAAGGGCTGGAAACCGATGACCGGCTGCGGCATATGGCCGGTGATGATGGTCTGGTCCCAGATCCCCCGGATGCGGGTACTGCCGTCAGGGTTGCGGAACAGGGGATCCGTATAATTGATGCCGGTATCAATTATCCCCAGCAGGACACCCCGTCCGGTGGCCCGCAGTGTCGGCTGGTCCAGGATCGCCGGGATCCCGCTGCTTTCCAGGGCTGCCGAGTCCAGAAGCCCATACAGCTTGGGAATGGCGGAATAGTACTGGCGGGCAGAGGTCAGGAATGGTACATTGCTTTTTGGGATATATGCAACTGCATATTCCTGGTCTATAAAATTTACACATGCTGTATTGGCAACCTGGTAGGCGATTTCCTCGCTGCGGGAGGAATAGGTAAGGATAAAGTCATAATAATCGCTGGATTCTGGAGAATAGATGCAGTCTTGCGTGGCAGTTCACTCCTTTGGAAGGCGGTCAGTATCAGTATATGCCGGAATGGGGATAATTAATTACTGTTAAAGTCCATCAGCGCAGGCGCCCGAACCGTTCAACAGTTCAGATACCCCCTGAACTGTTATATGGGATTGTCCTTGTGCGGCCCTGGCAATTGACGGCTGCCCTGATTGTATGGTACACTGTCTGCAATGGTACAGGAGCCTTCTGGACAATTACCACTGTTTACGAGCGCAGATACAATATGGAAAAGGCTGAAATGGAACAAGGAGGGTATTCCTATATGATTTATGGTGTGATCATTTTACTACTGGCATCTGCAGATCTGGTATTGAAGCAGCTTGTGGAGCGGCAGGAGCCGGAGCGGTTTCCACGTCCCCTGGAGGGAACTAATGGAAAGATTCTGCTCTACCAGAACCACAACCCAGGCTTCCCCTTTGGCTTGTTTAAGAAGTATGGAGAGCTGGTGCGGATGCTGCCTCTGGCGGTGACCTCAGCCCTTGCAGGCGCCCTGGCAGCCCTGGCGGCCGGGAAGGAGCATATCGTCCGCAAGCTGGCTCTGGCCACAGTAATCGGCGGTTCTCTCAGCAATCTTTACGACCGCTTTGTGCGCAGATATGTGGTGGACTACTTTAGTGTCCAGATCGGCCCCCTGAAGAAGGTGGTTTTCAATCTGGGGGATATCTGCGTATTTCTGGGCAGTGTGGTGCTGATCCTGGCGGAGCTTGTGCGGGAGATACGGGATAACCGCCGCTCTGACCGTAAGAAAATGTAGCGGGTGTATGCCGTAACAGATTGACAGAACCCGGAAAATGTTGTAGAATCGGGAACTGTTTATACTAAGAGCAGTGAGCGGCCGGATGAAGGAGCATTTTGCCGTCTATTATATCATTTAAGAGAAGGAGATCGATTTTTTATATGTTAGATTCAGGAGACAGTACGGGCATACAGATCGTGATAGTGCTGGCGTTGCTTGCCTTATCCGCTTTCTTTTCGTCGGCGGAGACGGCACTTACTACGGTGAACAAGATGCGGGTCAGAACCCTGGCGGAGGCCGGGAACAAGGACGCGCTGATCCTCACTAAGGTGATTGAGGATCCGGGTAAGATGCTGAGTACCGTGCTTGTAGGGAATAATATCGTCAATCTGTCTGCATCATCCATGATGACGACCCTTACCATGGAGCTGTTTGGCAGTAAGGCCGTCGGTATTGCCACAGGGATTCTGACCCTGCTGATCCTTGTATTTGGAGAGATCATACCAAAGAATGTCTCCAACCTTTATTCTGAGACAACCGCCCTCAAATATGCCAGAATCATCAGTTTTCTGATGTTTGTGCTGACGCCGGTGATCTATCTGGTGAACCAGATAGCCCTGGGCCTGCTGTTGCTTCTGGGGATGGATCCCAACAAGAAAAAAGAGGCCATCACAGAGGATGAGCTGAGGACTATTGTGGAGGTCAGCCATGAGGAAGGCGTCATTGAGAGCGAAGAGCGGAAGATGATCAACAATGTATTCGATTTCGGGGATTCCGTGGCCAAGGATGTTATGGTGCCCCGGATTGATATGGTGATGGTGGACGTGGACAGCTCCTTTGAGGAGCTTCTGGATGTGTTCCGGGAGGAGCGGTTTACCAGGATTCCGGTCTATGAAGAGAGCACGGACAATGTGATCGGGATTATTAATATGAAGGATCTGCTTCTGGCAGATAAGAACCGCCCCTTTTCCATCCGGGATTTCCTGCGGGAACCCATGTATACCTATGAGTACAAGAAGACCGCGGAGCTGATGATGGAGATGCGGGGGACGCTCAGCAATATGGTGATCGTCCTGGATGAGTATGGCGCCACAGCGGGCCTGATCACCCTGGAGGATATGCTGGAGGAGATTGTCGGGGAGATCCGCGATGAGTACGATGAGGATGAAGAGGACGAGATCAGGGAGATCGCCCCGGATGAGTACCTGGTTCAGGGTTCGACCAAGCTGGATGACCTCAATGACCGGCTGGGCCTGAGCCTGGAATCCCAGGATTACGACTCCATTGGCGGCCTGGTCATCGGTCTTTTGGAGCACCTCCCGGAGGAGGGCGAGTCTGTAGACCATGGAAATCTCCGGCTCCTGGTAGAGCATGTGGAGAAGAACCGGATCGAAAAGGTACGGATCGAGATCCACAAGGAGCAGGAGGAAGAGGAGACGGAAAAAGACGAAGAAAAATAAGCTGCTTCCAGGGGATGCTCCCCCAAAAAGTTCCCACAGCCTGCCTCGGCCTTTTTAAGCTTTCGGCAAATCCGGACAGTGGGAACTTTTTGATGTTGAAAATTTTTCTCTCCAGGCTATTGAAATCAGGGTAACAGTTCAGATAGGTCTGCGCACCTGCTGCGCTGACCGTACGAAAACATAGTGTTCACGGGCATACGGCCATCGCCATAGGCGATTCTGAATGGCCGTATGCCGTAACAGTTCAAGGGGTATCTGAACTGTTACAAATCAGGGATGCCAAATGGGCCTGCCGGAGCCAGGGGGAGAGGGCGCCTTTTAACTCATCATTCCCCCGATCATCCCTCCGGCCGCACAGCAGGCCAGAGTGACAGAAAGGCGGCTGGTTTCGGCCAGACTTCCATGGCTGTGGAGCCAGGAGACCAGCAGAAGGATCAGAAAGTAGAGAACTCCATTGGTCAGCCCCCAGAAGAACCGGCGGCTGCGGATGCCCTTTCCGGCCAGGAACCCTCCTGCCAGACAGGCGATGACATAGACCGCATAGACAGCCGGGGTGACCTGGGCCTCCGGAAGCTTCAGCCGGTAGAGGGCCAGACTCAGAAGCAGAAGCAGGATACCGGACAGCACATAGGAGACTAAAAGGGAGCGGAACAGATACTTGGAAACCGATACATTCATGGGAAGCCTCTTTCCCGGGCAGCGTCCAGGCAGGCAGAGCTGCCAGCCCAGACACGTCCTGATATAAGTTTGATTCAATGTATTCAGTTCGCAAACGATTTATGAATTCAGAGCGTACCCCCGGAACACCCCCTAAAAAATATAAAAAGTACCTTGACACGATGTAATAATATGGATATAATAAAGCGGTGTGCGAATTTTCACGTTATATTTTTGTACACAAAAGTCAGAGAATATGCAACCAACAGACAATATCACAGGAGGTGAAAGGAATGCCAACATTTAACCAGTTAGTAAGAAAGGGAAGACAGACCAGTGTAAAGAAGTCTACCGCACCGGCCCTGCAGAGAGGCTACAACTCTTTACAGAAGCGTGCGACCAACACTTCTTCCCCCCAGAAAAGAGGCGTTTGTACTGCAGTGAAGACTGCTACCCCGAAGAAGCCGAACTCGGCACTCCGTAAGATTGCCAGAGTACGTCTTTCCAACGGAATCGAGGTTACCAGCTATATCCCCGGTGAGGGCCACAACCTTCAGGAGCATAGCGTGGTGCTGATCCGCGGCGGAAGAGTCAAGGATCTGCCAGGTACCAGATATCATATTATCAGAGGTACCCTGGATACCGCCGGTGTCGCCAACCGCAAGCAGGCCCGTTCCAAATACGGCGCCAAGAGACCGAAAGCAGCTAAGAAGTAATTACGCCCGGAGGGTAAGCTGCCCGGGATTTGTAGTACCACTAACAGCAGTAAAGTGGATGAGGAAGGTCCGCATGGTCTGGGGACCGTGAAGGACATAGGGATTTCCCCATCAGTTAGTGCCGGTGATAGATATTGGCCTGTGGGTTGCAGGACATAGATGATACCGAGCACGAACACATTTTATGGAAACATGTGAGTACCGGTGAATTAATTTCCGCAGACGGTATACGCGTTCCCGCAGGGAGAGCGGACAGGTACCGCTGCAGTTCATGATTAAGGAGGGAAGTAACGTGCCACGTAAAGGACATATTCAGAAAAGAGACGTATTAGCGGATCCTTTATACAACAATAAGGTTGTGACCAAGCTGATCAACAACATCATGCTTGACGGCAAGAAGGGTGTCGCGCAGAAGATCGTATACGGCGCATTCAGCCGCGTGGAAGCAAAGAGCGGCAAACCGGCCGTAGAAGTATTTGAAGAGGCCATGAACAACATCATGCCGGTTCTGGAGGTTAAGGCAAAACGTATCGGCGGCGCCACCTACCAGGTACCGATTGAGGTAAAACCGGAGAGAAGGCAGACCCTGGCACTGCGCTGGCTCACCATGTTTTCCCGCAAGAGAGGCGAGAAGACCCAGGTAGAGAGACTGGCCAATGAGATTCTGGATGCAGCCAACAACACGGGTGCATCTGTGAAGAGGAAAGAAGACATGCATAAGATGGCAGAGGCAAACAAGGCCTTCTCCCATTTCAGATTCTAATAGGAGGACAAAGCTTTGGCTGGAAGAGAATATCCGTTAGAGAGGACCAGGAATATCGGTATTATGGCTCACATCGATGCTGGTAAGACCACATTGACCGAGCGTATCCTTTATTACACTGGTGTAAACTACAAAATCGGTGATACTCATGAAGGTACTGCTACCATGGACTGGATGGCCCAGGAACAGGAGCGAGGCATTACGATCACTTCTGCGGCGACCACTTGTCACTGGACCCATCAGGATCATTGCAAACCAATGGCAGGTGCCAAAGAGCACCGGATCAACATCATTGATACCCCAGGACACGTGGACTTTACCGTAGAGGTAGAGCGTTCCCTGCGTGTGCTGGACGGCGCTGTGGGCGTGTTCTGCGCCAAGGGCGGCGTGGAACCCCAGTCTGAGAACGTATGGCGTCAGGCTGATACCTACAATGTACCCCGTATGGCATTCATCAACAAGATGGATATCATGGGCGCCAACTTCTATGGCGCAGTAGAGCAGATTCATACAAGGCTGGGCAAGAACACCATCTGCCTCCAGCTGCCAATCGGAAAAGAGGACGAATTCAGGGGAATCATTGACCTCTTTGAGATGCAGGCCTATATCTATAATGACGATAAGGGTGAGGACATCTCCATTGAGGATATCCCGGAGGATATGAAGGACGACGCAGAGCTGTATCACACCGAGCTGGTGGAGAAGATCTGCGAGCTGGACGATGATCTGATGATGCAGTATCTGGAGGGCGAGGAGCCTTCCGTAGAAGAGCTGAAAAAGGCCCTGAGAAAAGCTACCTGCGAGTGTGCCGCTATTCCGGTATGCTGCGGTACCGCTTACAGAAATAAAGGTGTCCAGAAGCTTCTGGACGCGATTCTGGATTATATGCCGGCCCCCACAGATATCCCGTCCATTAAGGGTGTGGACTTAGAGGGCAATGAATGCGAGCGGCATTCCTCCGACGAGGAACCCTTCTCCGCACTGGCATTTAAGATTATGACAGACCCATTCGTCGGAAAGCTTGCTTATTTCCGTGTGTATTCCGGTACGCTGAACTCAGGTTCCTATGTACTGAATGCCACCAAGGGCAAGAAGGAGCGTGTGGGCCGTATCCTGCAGATGCACGCCAACAAGCGGGCAGAGCTGGATAAGGTATATTCCGGTGACATCGCCGCAGCCGTAGGCTTCAAGATGACTACTACCGGTGATACCATCTGCGACGAGCAGCATCCGGTTATTCTGGAGTCCATGGAGTTCCCGGAGCCGGTTATCGATATCGCTATCGAGCCCAAGACCAAGGCCGGTCAGGGCAAGATGGGCGAGGCGCTGGCCAAGCTTGCAGAGGAGGATCCCACCTTCCGCGCGAGAACCGACCAGGAGACCGGCCAGACCATTATCTCCGGTATGGGCGAGCTGCATCTGGAGATTATCGTAGACCGTCTGCTGCGCGAGTTCAATGTGGAGGCCAATGTAGGCGCTCCCCAGGTTGCTTACAAGGAGAGTTTCACCAAGGCAGTGGATGTGGACAGCAAATACGCCAAGCAGTCCGGCGGACGTGGCCAGTATGGTCATTGTAAGGTACACTTCGAGCCCATGGATGCCAATGCTGAGGAGACCTTCAAATTCGAGTCCACGGTTGTAGGCGGCGCGATCCCGAAGGAGTATATCCCGGCTGTAGGCGCTGGTATCGAGGAAGCATCCAAGTCAGGTGTGCTGGCCGGATTCCCGGTGCTGGGTGTGAAGGCTACCGTATTCGACGGTTCTTACCACGAAGTCGACTCCAACGAAATGGCATTCAAGATCGCTGGTTCCATGGCCTTCAAGGAGGCTATGCAGAAGGCAGGTTCCATCCTGCTTGAGCCGATCATGAAGGTGGAAGTAACTATGCCGGAGGATTACATGGGAGATGTTATCGGTGATATCAATTCCCGTCGTGGCCGGATTGAGGGTATGGATGACTTAGGCGGCGGCAAGATCGTGCGTGCGTTCGTTCCGTTGTCCGAGATGTTCGGTTACTCCACAGACCTTCGTTCCAGAACCCAGGGACGTGGCAATTACTCCATGTTCTTTGAGAAGTACGAGCCGGTTCCGAAGTCCGTGCAGGATAAGATCATTTCCGAGCATAAGCGCTAAAGCTGCCGGGGAATGAAAAGCCGTAACAGTTCAAGGGGTAGCTGAACTGTTACGAAAAGCCCGAAAACTCGTTGGTTTCACAAGAAAATAGGCTTGAAAATATTGCGGAAATAGCATATAATATAGAACAGCCTAACATAAATCATTAGCCCTTAGAGGCCCAATTAAGGAGGACGCTAAAAAATGGCAAAAGCAAAGTTTGAGAGAACCAAACCCCATTGTAACATTGGTACCATCGGCCACGTTGACCATGGTAAAACTACTTTGACCGCAGCGATCACCAAGACTCTCCATGAGAGAAAGGGTACTGGTGAGGCCGTAGCATTCGAGAATATTGATAAGGCTCCGGAAGAGAGAGAGCGTGGAATTACCATCTCTACCGCACACGTAGAGTATGAGACTGATAAGAGACACTATGCACACGTTGACTGCCCAGGACATGCTGACTACGTTAAGAACATGATCACCGGTGCTGCCCAGATGGACGGCGCTATCCTGGTTGTGGCTGCTACGGATGGTGTTATGGCTCAGACCAGAGAGCACATCCTGCTGTCCCGTCAGGTAGGCGTGCCCTACATCGTTGTATTCATGAACAAGTGTGACATGGTTGACGATCCCGAGCTTCTGGAGCTGGTTGACATGGAGATCCGTGAGCTGCTGAACGAGTACGAGTTCCCGGGCGACGACACTCCGATCATTCAGGGTTCTGCTCTGAAGGCTCTGGAGGATCCGACCAGCGAGTGGGGTGACAAGGTTCTGGAGCTGATGGATGCTGTTGACGAGTGGGTTCCGGATCCGGAGCGTGAGACTGACAAGCCGTTCCTTATGCCTGTTGAGGACGTATTCACCATCACCGGTCGTGGTACCGTTGCTACCGGCCGTGTAGAGCGTGGTACTCTGCATCTGAACGATGAGGTTGAGATCGTTGGTATCAAGGAAGAGACCAGAAAGACCGTTGTAACCGGTATCGAGATGTTCCGTAAGCTCCTTGACGAGGCTCAGGCAGGTGACAACATCGGCGCTCTGCTGCGTGGTGTACAGAGAACCGAGATTGAGCGCGGACAGGTTCTGGTTAAACCCGGCTCTGTTAAGTGCCATCACAAGTTCACCGCTCAGGTGTACGTGCTGACCAAGGACGAGGGTGGTCGTCATACTCCGTTCTTCAACAACTATCGTCCCCAGTTCTACTTCCGTACAACGGATGTTACTGGTGTCTGCGAGCTGCCGGCCGGCACAGAGATGTGTATGCCTGGTGACAACGTAGAGATGAGCGTAGAGCTGATCCATCCGGTAGCTATGGAGCAGGGTCTCCGTTTCGCTATCCGTGAGGGCGGCAGAACTGTTGGATCTGGTCGTGTGGTTACTATCATTGAGTAATTGAAAAAGGTTTAGTGAATTCAAGGCTCCCAAGGTTTCCTTTGGGAGCCTTTTTGAAATTTTTCGTACCTTTTGTCTGTACAGAGGAAGGGATTAAAATAAGGGATGGTTCAAATCTCCCACAAAGTGGAGCGCACAGTTACCGGAAAGCAATTTTCAGACACACTCATTATATTGTCAGGAGCAGGAGCCAGGTGCTCCCTGATATGAAGCACCCCGCATACCATAAGGACAATCATCAGAGCCAACAGAAAGAAGATCACACCGCGCAAAGCACAGGCGATCGTCAGCCTTCTGCCGCGTTTTTTTCACCTTGCTCTGACGGATGCATGGCGTTCCCGTACCGTCACGGCTCAAAAATCACCTCCTTCCCGTCCGATTTTAGAATCATGGTAACTTTCTCTCCGTCATAATCAACAGACAGGGACGGGTCATTTGAAATCTTCAGACTGTGGGCGCCATCCCTGCCGCACAGATAAACACAGTCGGAATCCATGGGGTTGATAAAGTACAGCCCCTGTCCGGTCAGGCAAAAGTCGTAAGCAACAACATTCCGAAACGGTCTTGCTTTGTGGGTCCTGGTGTCATACGCTGTCAGCAAAGAATTTTCGTTGATGTAGTAGATCGTCTGTCCATCAAACCCTATATTCCCTCTGGTGGGGATGTCCAGCACCTGTGTTCGCCGGGTCATCCTGCCCACTTCCGTAATCCCATCATTCGTAATGAAAAAGAGGCTGTCGTTGTTCAGGAAAAAGCCATAGCAGTATTGCAGAAACATCCAGGTATCCCCCACGGTATAGTCAATTCCCAGCAGAGAGCGTCCGCTGTCCGTTATTTTCTCGAAAATAACCTGTTCCTCAAGGGTTTCTGTATGAAGCCGGACAATGGACACCTGAGTAGCTGTGCTGTTGTAGCTGCCGACCCGATCCACATACTGTTCTGTGCGGGAGGCCATATAATAAATGTACGGGGCATCCATATAGACGGCTTTGACGGATTCCCCATCCGAAAAGGCCCCGAACAGCGGAGAGAGGGCCAAATCCGTCAAAGCGCCGGTTGTCCGGTTTTCCAGAGCGTATGTCCGCGTCTGGTCATCGTAGAGCACACTGTAAGTTTCCGACACGCTTTGCGAAGATGAATTGAATATCCCGTTTGCGGATTCTGTGACAGAGCAGCCGGACAGCGGGAGCAGCACCAGCAGGCAGAGCGCGGCAACCCCGCAGCCTCTTGCGGGTTTTCTTCCAGACTGCCAGCAGTTTGTGTTTTGCCGCAGCACCCACCATACCATGAGGGCGCAGCACACAGCGGACAGGCCCAGCAGGGCCAGCAGCTCCTGGGGAGAACACTCCGAAAAAGTCACAATGGGTT
>CAJTOW010000056.1 GCA_910577655.1 uncultured Lachnospiraceae bacterium
CACCGAAGGCGTCCCTTGTGGAGATGCCGGGAATGAATTTTCAAACACGCTCTACGTTCCTCACATAGTCAGCGTGATGTGCACGCAGACCTGCGTAAACTATTGATCCACGGATACCAGTTCATAGGTCTGGCTGCCGATGCCGATATCCTCCGCGTGATCCAGAGTGTGAATGCCATTCCTGGATTCCATCCGCTGGATCAGGGAAGTCCCGTCAGGAGCCGCGTACACCAGATCCACGCAGGCCTGGTCCAGAGCCACAGGATCTAAAGACGCCAGGATTCCGATATCGTGCATATCAGGGGCCGCCGGATTGCCGTCACAGTCACAGTCCACGGAAAGGTGGTTCATCACACTGATGTACACCATATTCTCCGGGCCCATGTAGTCCATGACCGCGCCTGCCGCCTCTGCCATGGACTCCAGGAACCGGTCCTGATCCCCTCCCATGAAGCTGGTCTTACTGGCTCCTGCCGTATGGATCCAGCATTTCCCCTCAGAAGAACCCACGCCGATGGAAATATTCTTGATAGCGCCGCCGAAGCCGCCCATAGCGTGACCCTTAAAATGAGACAGCACCATCATGGAATCATAATTTTTCAGATTGGCGCCTACAAAATCTTCTTTCAGATTGGTGCCTCTGGTGACCGGAATGCTCATGGAACCATCCTCATCCATGATATCTACCTGGGCAATAGCCGTAAAGCCGTGGTCCTCCGCCACCTGCCGGTGCATGGCCGTACTGGCACGGGAGCCGCCGTAAGCAGTGTTGCATTCCACAATGGTGCCGTTGACAGACTGCACCAGGTCCCTGATCAGATCCGGGGACAGATAATGGGTATTGCCCGCCTCACCGGTACTCAGCTTCACCGCCACCCGGCCCTGGGGCACTCTTCCCAGTGCCTCATACACCTTTTTAAGACCTGCGGGGCTGATGTCTGTAGTCATGTAAACCCTGGGTGTCTCCTGGTTCCCGGCAGTCACGGTCCCGGACTGTTCCGGGGATGGGGCATCTTCCCCGCTGCCAGTATTCTGGCCCTCTGCTGTCCCGGCATCCTGACCTTCTGCTCCTCCGGCACCGGCATCCTGGCCTTCCTCTGTCCCGGCACCGGTGTCCTGGTTTTCCGCTCCTCTGGCACCGGCGCTCTGGTTCACTGCTCCCGGACCAACCGTGTTCTCTTCCACGCCCTGGGTTGACAGGATCACCGGAGAGCCGGTCTGAGCTTCCGTCTCCGCTCTGGTGTTGGAAAGTGCACAGCCGCTTAACAAGGTCGCAGCCGCCAGCATGGAAATCCCCAGATATCCACATTTTCTCATAATTCCTTCCTCCTTGCTGTTTTGATAAGGAACTGCATTTAACCATTCCTGATTATTGTTTTTTCATTGTAACAGCTGGAGTCTGCTCCAAGTCAAGGCAGGTTTTATGAAATTTGTGTAAAATCCTAATCATTCGTAACAGTTCAGATACCCCTTGAACTGTTACAACCATTCAATAACAATTGTTCGATATGATCGGTCCGCAAAGTCAGGATCCGCGGGCAGGGCGTGAAACGCTGGCGGATGATTCCCGCGATTTCACCGGTATAACCTGGTGCCACGATCAGAACCACATCCACCGGCTCCTGCCGGAAATGCTCCGGCGCCACGATGGGCAGATGGGATGCCGGAGCATACCGCCCCTGCTTGAACGGCGCCGAATCAATGATGTAGCCGGCCCGGATGCCTATATCCGTTGTAGCCGCCAGAGTAAACCCCTGATGGCTGGCTCCCCAGACAGCCAGAGTCTCTCCCTTCGCGGTAAGCTCCTCCAAAAGGTGGCGTATCTCCTGGTTCACCCGGTCATAACCTGCGGTGAGAATCCGGGCGGCATCCGACGTTTCACTTCCCGGCGTCCCTGCTGTTTTTACACTGCCGTCTCCTGCTGCCCAGTCAGGATTCTTCTTCACGATCATGGAGATAGTATCCCGGTTGAGCATTTCCTCCTCCAGAACCATGAATCCATTGCGGGTCAGCAGATTTCCAAGGGTATCAAAGGAATAGTAGGCAATATGATCCCGGATCAGTTCATAGTAGCTGCCCTGCTCCAGAATATACTCCAGGGCGGGAACCGTCACCAGGCCCATACCATCCTCCGCCAGATTGCGGCGGATAGCCTGAAGCATCACATCCGGCTCTGGCTGGTGCTCCAGAAAATTAAAGGAAAGAAAGACATCAAAGGGGCCTCGGATTTCTCCCCCCATTTCTCCCATCATCCTGGCTTTCTCTCCCGCAAAGACCTGCCCGGGCTCCTCCGGGAACTCCTGCCACACACAGAGTCCGTCTGCCCGGGCGGTCTCCACCAGATCCGCCTTGTGTTCCATCCCATAGACCTGAACCGGAAATTCCGTCAGCACCTTGATAAACTCGCCCCGGCCGCAGCCCACCTCCAGGAACTTTTTCCCTTCCAGATGGTAGGTCTCAATAAGATGCCGGTACTGCCTGCGGCGCAATTCTGTCATGGTAGTGGAAAACCCGCCTGCACGGATCACATCCCTATAATAGGAAACCGGCGTACAGTCAAACTGCACCAGCCCGCATGTTCCGCACTGGTATAATCCCAGGTCAACTCCCCGATCCTGCTTCACTTCTTCCGCATCCGGAATGTCCTGGGCCGATGCCGGGGCATCTTTCAGGACAAACAGGGGGCTGGCAGGAAGCTTTGCCCCGCAGGCAATGCAGACCTTTCCAGGCCCAGGGGCACCTCCTTCTGTACGCCCCCCATGACCGGCTGGCCCATGTGGCATCCCGGCCTTCATATCCTCTCCGGCAACAGTATATTCATTGTAATAATTCATGGATTCCCTCCGCAAATGTTGTCCTGGGCCGCCAGGTGGTGGCTGTCAGAATCTTGGTGATATCCGGCATCAGATCCGCAGGGCCTTCCGCATTCTCCGGGCGTTCCCCATAGACGAAGCTGCCCTGGCTGCCGCAGAGTCGGTACATTTCCTCAATATAGTCCCGCAGCATCCGGGTATCACTGCCTGCCACGTTGTACACGCCGGGAGCGCCTTCGGTGAGCAGATGCACCAGGGCCGAAACCACATCCTCGATATAAAGGAAATTCCACTGCTGGGTGCAGGCTCCAAGAACCATCTCTCCCCCTGCCTGCCAGGTACGCAGGCAGGACTGAACCAGGGACCAGGGATGATCGCCGGGTCCATATACACTGAATATCCTGGCATGCACATACTCCATCCCCAAAAGCTTACAGATCCCCTCCGCCTGACTGGCAAAATCGCATTTGGCAATGCCATACTCCGACACAGGCCGGCAGGGCGTCTCCTCCGTAACCCAGTCATGGTGTACCCCATACTCTGCCTGGGATCCGGTGAAGAGAAACCGTCTGCACCCCAGGATCCCCGCCGCCCGGACCGATGCCAGGGCATAGACCACATTCTGCTGCTGGACATTACGTTTCTTCCGGTTCTCACTGCCCGCTCCGTCCCAGCCAATGTGAATCCATGCATCCGCGCCGGACACCTGCCGGGAAATGTTCCCGATAGCGCGCAGATCCAGCCGGATAAGCTGAAAGCCACTATAGACACTGCTGCCTCCCGCAGCTCCTCCCTGACCTGACGCAGCACTCTCCACTGCTGCTTCTCCCTGACCTGACGTATCCCTCTCCCCCGCCGTCATCTTCTTCCTGACCCCCAGGACCATCCCCAGCAGATGTTCCAGATTCCCGGAATCCGGCCTCACTACGGCATACACCTCATGGCCTTGTTCAAGAAGCTGTCTCACAGTAACCGCCCCAATAAAGCTTGTCGCCCCTGTCACCACTACTTTCATAATTGTCATTATCCTTCTTACACAAACGATAACCGCCAGGATACTCTCCGGACGGTTACCACTATTTTCGTAACAGTTCAGATACCCCTTGAACTGTTACCTATTTTCTGCTATCCCTTTTCTGGCGGCCGGGATACCCGTAACGCATCCCGGCCGCCAGAGCAAGGAGCCGCCTTTCAGCCACGGATCCGCGGAATAATCATCATCGCATCCATCTCCTCATCCGGCAAAAACGGCGCCAGATCCTCCAGCGGCGGAGACACCAGGGAACCGTCTGGCAGACGTCTGGCTGAGGACTTGGGTTCGAAGTTCTGGTCTGTGGTCACGAAGACCTCACATATAGCCGGACCTTCCATAGCCAGAGTCTCTTCAACAGCTCCCGCCAGCTCCTCATTATGACGCGCCGCCACATAAGGATAGCCGTAGGCGGCTGCCAGCTTCTCCATATCCGGAAAGCTTAAATCATGGCTGTCCACGCCCACGCCCACCAGGGGCTCCTTAAACAGATTGCGCTGGGTCTGGCGGATGGAGTGGTAGCCTCCGTTGTTGATCAGGAATATCTTTATCGGCATCCGGTGATGGATGATGGTCTGCAGCTCCTGCAGGTTCATCTGGATGCTGCCGTCCCCGGTCAGCAGGATCACATCCTCCGGTACGGACTTGGCCATACATACACCGATGGCCGCAGGCAGGTCATAGCCCATGGAAGCAATGGCCGAATTGCTGATGAACCGCTGGCCCTTCTTAATATGATATGCATGACCTCCGGCCACGCAGGCGGAGCCATTGCCCACCACGGTGATCTGGTTCTCCTTCAGCCGGCTGCTTAACTCCTCCACCAGGGCGTAGACATTGGCTTCGCGGGAGGCATCCGGCACCAGGTGCTCTGGCCTGATCACCGGATACTTCTCCTTCCACATACGGCAGGTCTCATTCCAGTTCATACCCGGCAGGCCCTCACCGCCGGAAAATACCGGCAACAGCTGCATTTCCTCCAGAACACGGCCCATGACGGCAAGAAGCTCCTTGGCATCGGCGTGGACAGCCATGTCTGTGTGGACACTGGGCTTTTTCAGTTCCTCTATATCTATATCATTGTAGATCACATAAGCTTCCCTGGCCCAGGTCTGGTGATTGTAGCCTACCTGACGGATGCTGAGACGGCTTCCCACAGAGAAAACCAGGTCACTGTTCTGGATGGCAAAGTTGCCCGGACGGTCCCCCATATTCCCGGCGCGGCCCACGTACAAGGGGTGCCCGTCCCAGATGCAGTCCTGGCTGTTCCAGCCAAGCACCACCGGGATCCCCAGCATCTCAGCCACTTTGATGAATTCCTCATGGGCCCCGGCGATCCGGATGCCGTTGCCTGCGTTGAATACAGGACGTCTGGCGCTGCGGATTTTATCAATGATCATGCGGGCTGTTTCCTCGGATACGCGGGGCGGCAGAACCTGGCGCTTCTCTCCGGCACCGGCCCTGTCCTCGGGGATCTCATGGGAACCGTAAAAGGCCCAGCCGGTTCCGCCCTTTTCGTAATCCCCCGGATCAAAACCCACCAGCTCGTCTGCTTCTATATAAGCGCCCTGAACATCCAGAGGGATGTCCAGCCATGCAGGGCCGGGTCTGCCGGAACGGGCCAGATACAGCGCCTTCTCCAGGCAGTAGCGGATCCGCATGGGATCCAGCACCATCTCACTGTATTTGGTCATGCAGTCCACGGCCTTTGTGATGTCAAATTCCTGGTCACCCATGGCCCGGATCCCTACGCCGGACCACCGGGCTGTAGTGTCATAGCGCACCTGGCCTGAGATCACCAGCATCGGAATAGAATCCAGCCAGCCCCCCACCACACCGGTGATGGCGTTGGTTCCGCCGGGGCCTGTGGTCACACACAACAAGCCGATCTTATTGTGAATCCGCCCATAGGCTTCCGCTGCCATGGCGCAGGCCTGCTCGTGGTGCTGGTACAGGCACTTCAGGCCCGGCTCATGGCCCAGGGCGTCATTTAAATGCATGGCGCCGCCGCCTGTGACGGTGAATACCTGGGTTATGCCCTCCTCTACCAGCTTTGCGGCAATGTAATTGGATACTTTTATTCTCATAATGGTGTAACCCCCTTCTGTATAGTGGCAACCGCTCTTACAGCATTACCGCCACCTCTCTGTGGTACTGGCGGTTCCTCAAATATTCCTGCATTGTCTCCCGAATCCGCAGGGTGTCCGCCTTTTTTCACACTGCTTCTTGCTTTCGTGGATAAGTATAACATAACTTCCCTAAAACCGCTACCCCCTTCCCCTCCCCCATTTCCTGCCTCACCCATCCCTTCTTCTGGCGTGGAAAAGCCCCAAAGCAGGGGCATTTCCAACCTCCCCACATCCTGCCACCACTGCCAGTAACCTGCACTTTTCATTCACAGGAAGATACGAAATAATGAGCACCGTAATGCAAATATGGATTTTCGGCCACCATTCATGCGGAGGCACCGATGCCCCGGCACACAAAGAAGGAGAGTAAACAAATTATGAAAAAGAACATCAAAACACTGGCTGTATTATCCACCGCGGCTGTTATGGCAGCGGTAACCCCTAACCTGGTTGTCTCATTTCCGACACTTGTACCACAGGCCCTGGCTGCTACCAAAGCAGGCTGGACCGGGCAGGGCGAGGAGATGCGCTATATGGACAGTGACGGTTACTACCTGACCGACACCTGGAAGAAGCTCGACAACGAGTGGTACTACTTAGATGAAGACGGCTATGTAACCCGTTCCGCCATGGTGGACGAGTATTACGTGGATGAGAATGGAAAACGTGTCAGCAACCAGTGGGTCGGCATCCCCAATGAGGATGACTGGGACGACGAGATGCCGGAAACCTTCTGGTATTATTATGGAAGCAACGGCAAAGCCATTGTTTCCAAATGGCAGAACATCGACGGCAAGAATTATTACTTCAATGAGGAAGGCCACATGCAGACCGGCAAACTGGAGCTGGATGGCTACACTTACTATCTTGGTGAGGAAGGCGACGGCGTCATGAAGACGGGCTGGGTGATGCTGGAGAACGAGGATGAGAATGCAGACGAAGAATTCGTATGGCATTACTTTGACAACCGCGGAAGAATGGTCATGAACCAGATTGACCGCAAGATCGGACAGAATTACTACACTTTTGAGAACGGCGTTATGCAGACCGGCTGGTACAAGCTGCCGGAGGTTTCTAACACTGCCGCGGAAAATGCTGATGCTGCTTCCTCTGACAGTACTGACGCTGCCAACCTGGAAAATGCGGACGCTGCACCTGCCGAAAATGCGGATGCCGCTTCTGCTGAAAATACTGACACCGCTTCTGCCGGGAATACGAACGCTGACACTGCCTCCACTGACAGCGCCAATGCTGCCGACACCGACACCAAGGCCCGTCCGGCTATCGCTTCCTATCAGTATTATGAGGCTGACGGAAAGCGTGCCAATGGCTGGTACGAGATTGAGGGTGTAGAAGGAATCAGCGAGGAAGGCGAGATCTTCCGCTTCTACTTTAAGAACGGCGCTCCCTACCATGCGGAGACTGGTGTGCAGACCTTCAACGTGGATTCCAGACGCTATGCCTTCAACACCAATGGAGAAATGCAGACTGGCCTTCAGGTAATCACCCTGGACAACGGCAACACGGTCAACAGCTATTTTGGTGAAGACGGTGTCATGAGAACCGGCAAGCAGACCATCTTCAATGAGGATCTGGATGAAAACCAGACCTGGTTCTTCTTAACCGACGGCGGCAACAAGGGTCATGGTTTCCACGGTGTCCGTGACAACAGTGTCTACAGCCACGGCCTGCGCCTGGATGCTGACCGCGACCTGCGCTACGCACCGGTGGAGCTTGACGGAGTACAGTATCTGGTGAATACTTCCGGTGCTGTCCAGAAGGCCAGCTCCTCCTCCAAGTCCGCTGAAAAGCCGGAACTTGGAACTGGTTTCAAAGATTTCAAGGATTCCAATGATAAGATCTGGACCGTCAACACCAATGGTGTGATCCAGCAGTAACAATCCAGTAACACACATTTTCAAAAGATAAATCATCCGTTCGTCCGGGGCTGTGGTGGCCCCGGACTTTTTTTGCGGATCAGGAATGCAGGAAATTTTTGTATTTTTTTTAAATTCTGTAACATTTTCTATTTTAATACGTTGTTATCTTTTGAAGGGTTGCTTTCGCACCCGCTGCTCTGTCAGTGAACCAGCAAAGGAAATGGAGGTACATTATGAGAGAAATAGCAGTTTATTATTGTGGCAAATGTGGGCGCTATGGATATTACAGCCTTGTCAGAAATGCAATCTGTCCAAGCTGCAACCGGAAGCTTGCCCACCTGGATCTGCCCTATCTGGAGTTCATCAAACTGGACCCGGAAGACCGGGAAGATCTCATCACCAGAGATATTCTTGAAAAGGATCCCCTGATCACCAACCGCATCCTTGCCTCTGCCCGTTTAAACAATACACGGAACCGCGCGCAGGCCGTGATGACAGAGATGAAAGAATACGTCCAGGAGCTGGAACTGGAAAACGCAAAGCTCAACGAAACCATAGGATGGATGCACCAGACCATCTGGAATCTGCTGCGCAGAACCAAATCCCTAGAACACCGGCTTGAAGGGCTGGAACTTCACCAGGATTAGACAGTCTGCCCTACGCAAAATCCTGGTAAAGTCACAACCCCAGAGGAATCTCTGGTACATATTGCCCTGGGAAGGGAGGTGCTGCCAAAGGCCACCCTCCTTCCCCTCCTCAGGGCTGTTCCGTCACATAGCGGTTTACCAGGCGATTCAGCGTTACTTTCATCTGGACCACAATGTTCAGCAGCATCTCATTGTCCTCCTTCAGCTTCTGGTTTTCCGCTTCGAGCCTTTTCATCTCGTCCATTGTATTACCCATTTGCCGAATCCTCCTCAACTGATTGTTTACATGTGTTGCTTTGCTTCTACTATATATCCATTTTCTGGATTTGAAAAGAAAAACAAATCGCAAGTTTCGACATTGATTTGACATTTTTGCTCCAGCATTCTGTCATCCTCTATATGTCTGTACAAGCCGCTCATCCACATACTATATCCTGTGCTTTTGAGTTATCCACATTTTAACAGATTGCTCAACAGATTTTCATAACGATTTTCTTACGATTCCCGCGAATTCCTTACAATCGGTTTCGGGGTATTGATATCTCAAAATCCAGTTGCTATAATAAACATAAATACAACATCTCGTGGGCAGTTGCCAAGATCACTCTGATCCGGCCACTGTTTTCACGCGGATACCAGGTAAAGGGGTGAACTGTGATGAAACATAAAGCAGGTTTAACCTTGGTTTTAACCATAACTTGTCTTTTCCTCAGTGCATTGCCTGTCATGGCAGGCGAATGGCAGCAAACGGAAGATGAACAGTGGCAATACATTCAGGATGACGGAACTCCCGCCATCGGCTGGCTGGAGCTGGACGGTAAACGCTACTATCTGGATGAGATGGGCAACCGCAAGTCTGACTACTGGCTGAAAGATGGCGGCGCCTGGTACTATCTGGATGGAGACGGCGTCATGGCTGCCGACACCTGGGTGGATAACTACTATGTGGATGAAACCGGAAGGTTCGAGAAGAAGAGATAAGCAGTTGACAAAAAGCCGTTGAACAACGGCTTTTTTGTATGCCATATAATCTGCGTCCCGGATCACTACAATACCTTCAGACATTTATACCCCGCCGCTTTCATCAGCCGGTTCATAACTGCCCTGCCCAGATGGTCCTGGGAAAAGCTCTCGGAATAGATGACATCCACTGCAAGATCGTCGAATTCACGCAGCACCGCGAACAGATTGTGGGCGATGGTCTCTTCCTGGGCGCGGATGCCCACGCTCCGCAATAGCCCCTGGGGATACTGGTCTCTGGTCTCGTCAGTACAGATGATACCCACCTTCCGCCCCTGGGCCTCATCCTTCCTTACCAGACGGTTGATAGCTGCCACCACGGCGCTGCCCTCCCCCTCCACCAGGGTCATCTCTGCCCGGGGGGCATAATGGCGGTACTTCATCCCCGGTGCCTTAGGACGCAGCCCTTCTGCGGGAGGCCCCTGAATCGCCGGATCGATCTCTATCCGGCCCACGGTCTCATGAAGCATTTCCACAGTGATAGCACCAGGACGCAGCAGCGTCGGCACCTCTCCGGACACATCCACGATGGTGGACTCCACTCCGATGCCTACCGCCCCGCCGTCCAGGATCATGTCGATCCGCCCGTTCATGTCCTGCCACACGTGTCGGGCCGTAGTTGGACTGGGTCTCCCGGAGAGATTGGCGCTGGGAGCAGCCACCGGCACTCCGGCCAGGGCGATCAGGCGGCTGGCCACAGGGTCACTGGGCATCCGCACCGCCACCGTATCCAGCCCGCCGGTAGTCCCATAAGGGACGATCCCGCTTTTGGGGAACACCATGGTCAGAGGCCCTGGCCAATAGCACTCTGCCAGCTTCCTTCCCGTCTCCGGGATCCGCTCCACTAAAGGCTCCAGCTCCTTATAGCTGGAAATATGGGCGATCAGGGGATTGTCCGAGGGGCGGCCCTTGGCCGCGTAGATCTTTCTGGCCGCCTCTTCATCCAGGGCATTGGCCCCCAGCCCATAGACTGTCTCCGTAGGAAATGCCACCAGGCCTCCCTCCCGGATGATCTGCGCCGCCCCAAAAAGCTCCTGATCCTGAACAGAAGCGGGATTTGCTATATGAATTAATTTTGTGGTCATGTTCATCTTCCTAACCTTAGTAGTATATGAGACTCAAAGCTCCCGGAAAGCTGACAGAGCTTTGTATTCCCTCTTGATCCTGGTTACAGCATGATTTCTGCCCTTATATGATACAATATATCACAACAGTTCCTTCATCAGAGTATTACGGTATTCCTGGTCTTCGGCAACACGTCTCACATCCTCTGCCCTCCCAAGGGAAAACAGCTTCTGGATCAGCCGCGCCAGCATATCTTCTCCCTGCTGGATCCCCTGCTGCACTCCTTGTTCTACAAGTGCCTGACTTAAATTACACATAAACCGCACCTCGCTTTCCAATTCTTCGGTCATTGCAATATGAAAATTATTACTTAACCTTTCCTTTTTTTCCTCCGGTGGTATGTCTGCGGAAAACAAAACATTCAAAAGATTCAGGATTTCCTGATCACTCTTTTGGTCAGCATCACCGAGATTCAGGATCACCACATCCATCAGGTCATAGCTCTTCTGCTGTGTACTGTTGATCTCTTCATCCGCCATCCCCCCTAATTCACAATGTGTATACACATTACTGCAATCATATCCTTCCCTGTTTCCATATGCCCCTTTAACCTTCAATTCCATAAGCTCATCATAACATATCTTATTGACTTATGAAAGTGGAGCATACAACCAATTTAATTATACCATCTCCCTCTATTTTTACAATCAACACGTAGTTGAATATTGAAATTATCCACTGAACAAATATACTATTTATGAACAGTTCCTAATGCATCCGAAACCCGCAGTCCGGAAAAAACTTTTTCCAAAGCATACCTCCTGGAACATTCCCTATGAACAGAAACAACCATGTAACAGGTACCAGGGGCGTCTGAACTGTTACACAACTGTTGCCCAAGAAACACCCGGCTTTGAAAAAACACTTGTATAATAAGCTCAGATCAGTTATAATAATTGGGAAGTGAACATAATAGTCTTCGGGGCAGGGTGTGATTCCCTACCGGCGGTAGAGTCCGCGAACCACCTGCTGGGTGGCCGATCCGGTGTGATTCCGGAACCGACAGTATAGTCTGGATGAGAGAAGAGTTGCGGTGTTGCCAGCGGTATTCTATCTGGCACATTTTCGTGCTGGTACTGCCCTGGATCTTTTGTGATCCGGGGCTTTTTTGGTTCGGACGGTTTTTCCTCATATCCCGAATAACCGTAACGGTTCATGGGACGCCCCATGAACTATTACGAATAATCTGTATTATCAGGAGGAAAATAAGATGAAAGAGAGATTATTTACCACGAAAAATGTTGTTCTGATGGGGATGTTCAGCGCATTGGGAGCTGTGCTGATGCTCTTTGAGATTCCCCTTCCCTTTATCGCCCCCAGCTTCTACGGCCTGGATCTGGCGGAGGTGCCGGTGCTGGTGGGCACCTTTGCGCTGGGGCCGGTAGCCGGCGCTGTGATGGAGTTCGTCAAGATCCTGATCAAGCTGGTCTTAAAGCCCACTTCTACCGGCTTTGTGGGAGAATTCGCCAATCTGGCCATTGGCTGCGGACTGGTGGTTCCTGCCGGAATCATTTACCAGATCAATAAGACCAAGAAGGGAGCGCTCTGGGGCATGATCGCCGGCACGGCTGTCATGTCTGTAGCCGGAGTTGTCATCAACGCCCTGGTGATGCTTCCCTTCTACTCCAACTTTATGCCTCTGGAGAACATCATCGCCGCCGGCGCTGCCATCAATCCCTTTGTCAGCAACATCTGGACCTTCGCCATCATCTGCGTGGGCCCCTTCAATATGATCAAGGGTTTTGTAGTGTCCATGATCACCTGGCTGGTGTATAAGCGTGTCAGCATCATCATCCATGGCGTGGGAGCGGCAAAGCAGGTCCATGCATAACGCGACACACATAAATAATACGATGAAAAAGACTTCTTTAAAAGAAAATTTTCTGATGAATATATTGCTCACGGCATCCTCGATCCTGTTCCCGCTGATCACATTTCCCTATGTGTCCAGGATCCTGCTGCCGGAGGGTACGGGGAGGGTGGCTTTCGCCCTCTCCATCATTTCTTATTTCTCCATGGTGGCTTCCCTGGGGATTCCTACCTATGGGATCCGGGCCTGCGCCCAGGTGCGGGATGATAAGGAGGCGCTGACCCAGACAGTTCAGGAGATCTTCCTGATCAATCTGTGTATGACGGTTCTGGTATATGTAAGCTATTTCTCTGCCCTGGTATTTGTGGAGCAGATGCGGCGTGAAAAGGCCTTGTTCCTGCTGTGCGGAAGTACTTTGTTCTTCAATCTCATCGGGATGGAATGGCTGTACAAGGGCCTGGAACAGTACCGGTATATCACCATCCGTTCTGTGGGAATCAAAGCAGTTGCCGTGACTTTGATGCTTCTGCTGGTCCGATCCCAGTCGGATTATCTAATATACGGTGTCCTCACCATTATAGCCAGTGTGGGGTCCAATGTGCTGAATTTCATCAATGTCCGCAGATTTATCTCTCTGGCCCCACGCCGGAAGTACCATCTGCGGCAGCATCTTCCCCCCATATTTACGTTCTTTGCACTGACCGTGGCTACAACCATCTACACCAATCTGGATGTGGCTATGCTGGGGTTTCTGACCAATGACCAGCAGGTGGGATATTACAATGCCGCCGTGAAGATCAAGGATCTGCTGGTTTCCTTTGTGACGGCCCTGGGGGCAGTGCTGCTGCCCAGGATCTCCTACTATGTCAGCGAGGGGCGGATGGAAGAGTTTGCCCAACTGATCCGGAAAGCCTTTGATTTCATCATATTCATGGCTGCCCCGGTTGCGGTCTATTTCCTGGTTATGGCTGACAGGAGTATCCTGCTGGCATCGGGTCCCGCTTATACCGGATCCATTCTCCCTATGCAGATCATCATGCCCACGATCTTCTGTATCGGACTGACCAATGTAATCGGGATGCAGATGCTGGTCCCTACCGGCAGGGAGAAGCTGGTGGTAATCTCCACCTGCGCAGGGGCTGTGACAGATGTGGTGCTGAATCTGTGGTTTATCCCCAGATATGCCTCTGTCGGTGCCGCCCTGGGGACTCTGGTAGCAGAGATCGTAGTGCTGCTGGCACAGCTGTGGATGATCCGCAGGGAGCTGCCAGGTCTGATGGCTGTGGTACAGCTTCCCAAGGTCGCGGCAGCCATGGTTCCTGCGACGGCAGTGCTGGTGGCGGTACAAACATGGGTGAATGGATGGATGGGCATGAGAGAAGGCCTGGGCGGACAGTTGGGAAATCTGGCAGCTCTATCAGCTACAGCGGCGGCTTTCTTTGGGACTTATGTTGTGGGGTTGTGGGTGATGCGGTATAAGGTGGTTTTCGGCAAATAGCCGTTTAACTCCGGGATTTCCGGCTGCGTAAAAGGACGCTCTTAGATCCGCTGGCCCGTCGTACAATCCACGCTGCCGGGTAGTAAAGGAGATACCCCGATCTACGTACAATCTGCAAAAGCTGCGATGTCTTTCCAAACTGCTCCATCTCATTATATATTGCTTTGGAATGATTTCGGACTAATTTATCAAAATCCTGCACTTCCTTCTTCTTCTCCAATGAAGGAGGATATGTCAGGATTGTTCTGAAATGCCAGGTACAGTGACCAGCTATGCCATGCTCTATATAATGTCTCTTTGGTTCTGATAATTTATCAGATAAATTATCATACATCTTTAACAGACTGTTTGCCACTGTATAACTATCCTGGGCATGCTTCATTCTGCTTGTCGGACTGACCGATTGCCCTTCCAGGCCTAACCGGTAACAATAAAAGCTATAATCATAAAAAGCAACCGTATTTACATAGGGTATTGGCAAAATCATCAACTCCGAGTCTACATAAAAACAGTGTTCATCCAGGTGAATGCAATTTTTCTTTAACAAATCTGTTTTATAAATAACCGTGTGATAACACATCCACGTTACCAACGGAGCCACTTCTTCAAATGCATATATTCTTCCCGTCTCCAGATTGTGAAACCGTTCTTTTGTCCTATGACCGTCTGGATAGCATTTATAATAATTTGTCAGGATTACATCCGCATCCGCCGATTCCAAATGTTCCAGCAAAGAGCAGAGGGCATCGCTGTCCACCCAATCGTCACCGTCCAAAGCCCGAAAATACCTTCCTGCCGCCTCCCCGATCCCCTTGTTGATCGTAGATCCATGACCACCATTTTCCTTGTTCACCAGTCTCACCGAATCCGGGAACCGCGTCTGATACTGTTCCGCAATCTGAGCCGTTTTGTCGCTTGAGCCATCATTGATAATCAATATTTCAATTCTGTCGATACACCGTCTGTCAAGCAGTGTTTCAAATAATTTAGGCAGATAGGTTTCTACGTTATAGGCAGCAACCGAAAATGTTAATAATTTCATACTAAGCTCCGTTTCCCCGCAAAACTTTTTTTGCCAATTTCCTCATCCCGGCAAACATACACACCAGCAGCCTATTTCCACTCCCAAGAAACATTCGGTAAACCAGCAGATCCATCCTCCCAAAGGGAGATTCTGCCAGAATCCGGCACAACCCTTCCGACCGGAATACGTTATCTGCCTTTCTCAAACGTTCCATAAAGGGAAACTGTTCCAAATAGTTCATACAGTCTTTGTAATACACCTTCCACAGACGTTCTTTTACCTGATCGTAGATGTCTTTGTGCTTTGCAAAATCCTCCACCTGTTCCAAAAGCAGCCCGCTGATCCGGAGCCGTTCCCCGGATGGTCTTCTGGTAAGGCTGATATCTCCTCCATAATGATTGTAAATATAAAAGGGTTGGTTTACCGTGGCAATGTGATGACATTGTTTCAGATATTCCAAATTGAACAACACATCCTCTCCCAGTCCCAGATCCACGGAAAACCAGAAAGGCATCTGATCAATGCATTTTTTTTGATACAGTTTTCCCCAGACGCTGGTCAGCAGTGTCGTCTCATACAATCTCCCAAAAACATTTCCCAGCTCCCGTGTACTTCCTATATCCGGGCAATCCGGCAGAATCACCTTACTGGACTTTAATCTGCCGTTTTTATAAAACCGACGCTGGAATCCACAAAAAACCATGTCGACGCCAGTACTTCCTCCATCCTTTTCCGCCTTCTCTTTTCGGATAAAAGGGTCTGGGTCCGAACCCTCCAGGACATCCTCTTTGCCTGTCTTTGATCCCCCCATTTCCATCCGTTTCAGCAGTTCCGCACACATGGAAGCATCGATCATATCATCCGCGTCTACAAACATGACATACTCTGATCTGGCTGTCCTAAGCCCATGGTTCCGGGCCGCTGATACCCCCTGGTTCTTCTGATACAGATAGACAAAGCGGGTATCCTGCCTGGCATAGCCACGGCAGATATCCGCTGTTAAATCCGTGGATCCGTCATCCACCAGGATCACTTCCAGATCCCTCATGGTCTGTTGGAGCACACTGTCTATACATGCAGTTACATACAGTTCGCAATTATACGCCGGGATAATCACAGAGATCCTGCTCATTCCTCTGACCTCTCTTTCAGCGCCGGATCCTCCCACTCCCCATCCACAAACCCTTCTGTAGACTCCTTCATAAACAGGACCTTAGGCGTCATCAGAATCAGCTTCAGATCCATCCAGATAGAATAATTCCGGATGTAGGTCAGATCCAGCTTCAGCTTATCATAGCTGGTGGTGCAGTATTTGCCGTAGATCTGGGCATAGCCGGTGAGGCCGGCCTTGACCTTTAAGCGGTACTGAAATTCCGGGATATTCTTTGTGATAATGGCTGCCAGCTCCGGCCGCTCGGGCCTGGGGCCTACCAGACTCATCTCCCCCTTCAGGATGTTCAAAAGCTGGGGCAGCTCGTCTAATCGGGTAGCCCTAAGGAAACGGCCCACCGGCAGGATCCGGGGATCCTTGTCCCCTGCCTTGACCGGGCCGGATTTCTTCTCCGCATCCACCACCATGGTGCGGAACTTATAGATCCGAAACACCCTGCCGTCCAGAGTCAGGCGGTTCTGGGTGTAGAAGACCGGGCCGTGGTCCGTACATTTGATCAATGCTGCGATGATCAGGAAAAACGGGCCGGTCACCACCAGCATGGCGCCTGCAATCACCAGATCCTCCAGCCGCTTCACCAGGGCCTGGTCCCAGGCCAGCCCGTCGATATTCCGGGAAAGGTAAAGGGGAGAATCGAAAATATTCAGTTCTACAGAGCTGCGCAGCAGGATATCACTGATTTTGGGTACCGTGTAGCTGCGGATATTTTCTGCATAGCACCGTTTCATCAGGCGGTTTCTTGAGCTGGCTGTGATGTCCCCGATGATCATGCCGTCGTACTCTCTGGCCATGGCGATGACCGCGTCCACCCCCCTGGTGATGGACACGGTTCTGACAATCTCGTATTTGTCCTCCCGGGTATCCAGACGGTTCATCAGGTGGAACATGGGCTTGTCCCCGCAGACCAGAATCAGCCGCTTGCGTGGAAACAGGAAGCTGTAGAGCTTCTTGAAGGCAAATGCCCAGGCCATCACCAGCACCAGATCAATAAGGGTCAGGCAGGCAAGGGCGGTGGGATTGTGCATTTTCTTGTCAAAGAGTACCACCTGGGCATAGGAGAACACATTGACGCCCAGAATGGAAATCATATGGGAATACACAAGATTCCAGTATTTGTAGATTCCCACCTTCAGACCGCCGTACATCCGGTGGAGCAGCATCAAAAGCACCAGATACTCCCAGGCCGCCAGCCAGTTGCCGCGCCGCCAGAAGGGCTTCTGCATCCGGCTGTTGTAAAAGTTCAGCCATACATAGTAGTACAGTCCCAGCTCCAGCAGCACAATCGCTGCGGAACCGAGGAATTTTACGATGCGCTTGTATTGTTCAAAACGGCTGTTATTTCCAGTATTGCTCATACTTTATCATTTCCTTAGTTTTTCTCGTAGCCATATCAGCTTCTGACACGCTTCATGCTTTCCGCAGCTTCTTATCATAGATCATCCTGCGGATCTTATTGGGAAGCAGACTGACTGTGCTTCTTGCCGCCGCTATCCAGAGATATTCCGTCAGACTGATCATATGGCGGCGGTACATCCTGCCCCAAAAATCAAGGCTGGCCCTGACATACCGGACTCCGCCCCGTCTCTGATGCATCCCGTCTACCCGCATATAGAGAATGGGTTCCTGAAGATTTGCAAAATGACACTGATCCAGATACATCCTCACCCACAAATCATAATCCTCGAACAAGGGGCAGGACTGGTATCCGCCTGCCTGCTGCACCCGGCTCTTGCGGAACATGACACAAGGGTGGTTCACCGGATTCCGGCGCCTCATGTAAGTGCCTGCTGTCTCATGATCAGGGGGGACGTATTTGTACGCAGTGACCTGCTGCTGTGCCTCCTCCTGGGTCAAGGCAGCGCCCTCAAACTCCGCCAGAGTACCGCTCAGGACATCCACCTCCGGATGGGCCTCAAGATATGCCAGCTGTCTGGCACACCGGTCTCTGAAAGAAATGTCATCGCTGTCCATCCTGGCCACCCACTGGCAGCTGCAATGTTCCAGCCCTTCTGAGAGAGCTGCCCCAAGACCACGGTTTTTTGGCAGACGCACCACCGTCAGAGCCTCCCCATACCGGGCAATCACCTGATCCAGCCCTGCTGTCAACGGACCGTCACATACCAGAACAATCTCCCGGGCTTTGCATGTCTGCCCCAGGATACTGTCTATGGCAGCAGAAAAATACCGGGGGTTGTCCTTGGCATATACGGACATGAGGACGGAATAAGGCTCATTCATGACAATCTCCATAAGCGCAGCTGCCAGCTTGCCTGAACAGCTTCCTTTTTCAAAATATTCTTATACAGTATATCATTTCGTGTCAAATTAGGCAACTTGCATCCTGATGAAAAGAAATGGTATTCTTTTAATGCAAGAAGATGACCCGTCTGAACTGTTACTAATATTTTATAGCAGGTGCGCAGACCTCTCTAAACTATTCTAAAAATCTAATTTTCACCCTGCCTGGGCCTGCATACCGCTGCTCCCGTACTCAGCATCAGCCACAAGATCGGCGCCGCAATGGGAATATTCAGGTTGACCAGGGCCTGGGCGCTGTAGCAGACGGCAGCCAGACAGCAGCCAGCCACGCAGGGATGTTTCATCAGATTCTTTCTTCTGACCATTCCCAGAACGCAGCCAAACACAAAGATCATGTAGGCCAGTGTTCCGACAGGACCGATGGTAAGCAATAGATTCAGATACTCATTGTGGGCATTGTCAAAGATCTGCCCTGTGGCATTGACCATATCCCTCCGGATCGCATCCGTAGTCAGGATCCCGAAGGTATCCGGCCCATAGCCGAAGATCTTGTGGATCATGGGAAACTCCTGATACAGCTCGATGGATTTCTTCCAGATATAACCGCGGAAAGTGCCCCAGGTATCATTGAACACCAGATAAGAACCCAGGGAACCATAGCGGGAACCATTGCCGGCTGCATTTGCATCAAACAGCATAAAACAGACCAGGGCCACACCGGCTGCTATAAGCACACTCCAGGCGGTCACCAGACATTTTCCCATACGGCGCTCGCCTGGATCCATGGATGATGACCATATCATATCCGCCTGAGTCCTGGAATATACCGGTGAATCCGGGTCAGACTGGTCGGATCCGGAAACAGCATTTCCGCCAGACAGGCTGCCATGACTGTCAGTCCCAAGACTCCTGCCAACTGGCGCCTTCTTTCTTTCCAGCGCAAGCCACGCAGCCAGAGCTGCCAGCCAGAGAACCGCCACCACCTTGGGCAGACTGCCAAAACCGGCCAGGATCCGGAATAGGCTATCCAGACCAATCACCATATCCGCATAAGTCTGGTTGATCCAGTCCACTGCCTGGATGACTGTGAAAAAAGTCGCCAGTATCACCAGATACCGCACGATTCCACGGCGGCTCCAGAACAATATAAATGGAAGAAACGCGAACAGGATCCCCAAGGCCAGATACGCATTATCACTGCAGCCCATGATGATCGCCATAAAGGAAACTGCCATACACAGATAATACCAGACCATCTTCCACAACTTCCCGGTAGTGGCAAACATAGTGGAAGCATAGCCCATAATCATGGCCACATAGGCTGTATAGGTATTGATATTGCCCACCGTGGAAGTAAATGTGGTGGACTGCTCTGGCTTGATATTTCCGCGGAAATCCAGGATATCCAGCTGGAAATAATCCGTGATCCCGATCACGCACATGACCATCCCGCTGACCAGAAACAGCTCCAGCATCCAGCCATTCACCTTCCAGCACCGGCTGATCAGGAAGTAGGATACCGTGTAAAGCGTCAGAAGGAAAAGCCCTGTATACCGCCCTTCATTCCCCCAGAAGGACTCGTAGAAATAGTCGGACTGGAATGTGGAGATCAGGCAGATAATCCAGAACACAGCCAGGGCCGCGTCCGGAACCGTGAAGGTCTTCTTCCAGTTCTTCGGCAAAAGTCCCGCAAAAAGCTCTTTGGTATGCTCCCCCTGGAATTCTTTCACATCCACCACCAGCATCACCAGCGCCAGCACCAGGGACACTCCCAGCATCCCCAGGATGCAGAGATAATAGCACTTATACTTAGTCTCCAGAATATTGAAATAGGAATTGTCGTAAATCAGCGGAAATACGGTTACAATCAAAAATATGAAAAAAGTGATCACACCGCTGATGATGTTGGAACAAGTGACTGCGAAGCCATCCTGAATCTGCACGGTCTTTTGTCTATCCATGGTTTTCCTCCATTTTATTGGGCAGCTGCCTGCGAAATATCTGAACTATCACGGGGTCTTCTGAAATATTCCCTTGTCATTATATCTTACGTTATTTTATAAGTCAGGCTCCAACCGGTTCCCTATGCCAAATACACAAAACAGCCTTTGACGAAGAATATATTCTTTAACATTATAATCATTTTATCCGTTCTTATCAATGATTTCTTCCTTAAGTTATTGTTAGGTTATTGTTACAAAGTTATTGTTCATGACCAGGTTGTTTCCTTTGGCCGACAGATAGCAGCTCTGGAACATCACTCCCGTGAACTGTAACATATTATTTACGTTTTCCCTTGAAAAACCTCTCTGGTCACTGTATGATGGTATGGGAATGCTGGTTTATCCAGACCAGACATACAAACATTTTCTTACACAAAGTGGCAAATTCGTTGCTGTTCACGGGGTGTATCTTCTTGTCCGGTTACGCCAGACAAGAAGCATTGGACGTCCGCCCTATGCGGAAAACTGGACAAAAACAATCTTACAAGCGAGTCCGACGTCTATTTTGGTCCAGCCCCCCTATGAACGCAAATTCTGTTTCCGGCTTGTCCGGGTTAGGAGTACTTATGGATAAAATCGCTGTGCTGGTTCCTTGCTATAATGAAGAAAAGACTATCGAAAAGGTGATTTCTGACTGGAAAGGCGCTCTTCCGGAGGCTGTTATTTATGTGTATGACAACAACTCCACGGATCATACCGCACAACTGGCCAAAAAGACCGGCGCCGTAGTCCGCCAGGAGTACCAGCAGGGGAAGGGAAATGTCATCCGCCGCATGTTCCGGGAGATCGACGCCCAGTGCTACCTTCTGGTGGACGGAGATGACACCTATCCGGCTGAGCATGGCCGCCAGATGGCTGACCTGGTTCTGGAGCGGCAAATCGATATGGTGGTAGGTGACCGGCTGTCCGCCACCTATTTTGAGGAGAACAAACGACCGTTCCACAATTTCGGCAATACGCTGGTACGGGATTCCATAAACCGGCTGTTCAATACCCAGATCCGGGATATCATGACTGGTTACCGGGCCCTCAGTTATCTGTTTGTGAAAAGCTTTCCGGTACTGTCCAAGGGATTCGAGATCGAGACTGAGATGACCATCCACGCCGTGGACAAGAACATGAACATTGAAAATGTCATCGTAGGTTACCGGGACCGTCCAGAAGGAAGTGAATCCAAGCTGAATACCTGCTCGGACGGACTCAAAGTCCTGCGCACCATTTTCCGCCTTTACAAAAACTACCGGCCCATGGCATTTTTCGGAACTCTGGCAGCAGTGTTTCTTGCAGTAGCTGCAGGACTCTTTTTCCCAATCCTGCTGAAATTTTTCCAGACCGGGCTGGTTCCCAACTTTCCTACTCTGATTGTCAGCGGCTTTATCGCTATGACCGCGATCATTTCCTGGTTTGCAGGTATGCTGCTGGCAACACTTGTGGAAAAGGACCGACAGGCCTATGAATTCCGGCTTCATGTGATTCAGTGGATGAGGCGTCACAATTCATAACAGTTCGGATCCTCCGGTGCCAAAGCCTCTTGCCGGAGATAGAGGGAATGAATTTTCAAACGCGTTCCGGCACCGGCTCTATGCAATTGGGCTTTCTGTGAATATACCCGATAGAAAGATGAGGAAGATGAAGCATGAAGCTTATGAAAACCATAATGAAACTTATACTGATTCTGATTGGCAGTGTTCTACTGGGAACCGCCTTTCTGTATCTGGTATTCCTGCTGCCTACAGACGGAATGTCCAGACACGCAAAGGATGCTGTGACTGCTTTTTCCATAGAGCGCAATTACCCGATGATGGATGGAACAGAAGCTACCCAGCTGGACAACTGGACAGACTCCCTGATGCTGCTCAATGCCCTTTTTGAAAAAGAAGGTACCAGAACCCTGGAGCAGGTGCTGGATGTGTACCAGCCAGGGTATGAGTCCGGCAATCCCACAGAATCCTTCATTCTTTATGAGGATGGAAAAAAGCCGCTTTACACCACCTCCTATTCCCGGTACTGGCACGGCTATCTGGTGATCTTAAAGCCGCTTCTGACGGTCATGGGATATCTGGGCATCCGTGGTCTGAACCGGATTCTGCAGACACTGCTGATGCTGGCTACTGCGGTGATCCTCTGGCGCAGACATGGCTTGCGTCCTATATTGCCGCTGGCCGCCGCCTATGGGTTCCTGCGCCCAGGGGCGGTAGCATTTTCCATGCAGTTTTCGACGGTTTTCTATCCTTCCATGATAGCGGTACTGATCATGGCATTGTTTTATGATCAGGTGAATAAGGGAAACCGTTTCCTTTACCTTTTTCTCCTGGTGGGAATCATAACCAATTATCTGGATTTTCTCACATACCCCATAGCAGGCCTCGGGATTCCCATGGGTATGTGGCTCTGCCTCTCCCGCGGGAAGAGCTGGCAGTATCAGGCAAAGCAGGTGATCCTTGGATCTATGTGCTGGGGGTTTGGATATTTCGGAATGTGGATCGGGAAATGGGTCATCGGAAGCATCCTGCTGCATAAAAGTATTATCGCAGATGCTCTGACTCAGGCGCAGTTCCGGTCATCTTCAACAGTCGGAGACATAACTGTATCCAGAGGTCTGGTCATCCTCCGAAATCTCTATACCGGCACCGGTGGACGTCTGTGGCTTTTCCTGCTGGTTCCAGTGATAATGCTGGCCATGGGACTCTGGCAATCAAAATGGAACTGGAAGAAGCTGGCGCTCCAGATAATCCCGTATCTGCTGGTAGCTGCCATGCCCTTTGTGTGGTATGCGGTGATGCTTAATCATTCCTTTGTCCACCACTGGTTTACTTATCGGGGGCTGGCGGCAAGTGTGTTTGCTGTGGTGGGGATAGGAGTGATGTGCGGGGATGCGGAACGTATAGTATAAGTTCACGGTGAGCGGCCTGACATTAAGAACCGCTTCTTCTTCGTCCTGCAGGATATAGAGACTTATCCCGGTTCGATTCCTGACATCAGATTTAAACGGCAAAAAAGAGCTGGTGCCCTATGATTACTCATATTGCACCAGCTTTTCCTATTGACTGTAAAATTTACAATTCAGAGAAATTTATTCCTCGCTGTCCTCAGCATTGTCTTCTTCAGTATCATCCGGAGTGGTTGTACCTTCATTAACCGAATTGCCCTCCAGGTCAATGGAACCGCCCTGGCCATGCGCAAATGTAAAGCCAACGGACTTGTTGGTGGTTCCAAAGGATGGAACGTCAGATGTAAAGTCGAGACGTCCGAGAGTATTCCAGGTCTTCCACTTGTTCATGCCCTGGTCGAGAACCTGCTTGTCATGGGCTGTGCCGTCCTTGCTGTCAGCGGTAAGGGTCTTGGTGTTGGAATACATCTTGATTTTGTAGTCATCCACATAGAAGTACCAGTCAGCGCCGTCCTTGGCGGCAGTCTTGTTCTTCACAATTGTGCCAGAGGTGGTCAGCAGCTTGAATCCGCCATTCCAGGATTCGCCCTTAAGGCCAAGGTAGGTTACACTGTCGCCATCCTTATTGGTGGCGCCGGTATCGCCGGCCAGATCACGCAGCTCCTGGGAATCAATCTTGGCTACACGGGCAGTGCTGTCAGCAGTATCACCCTGGGCGAACACAACCAGGTATTTGTCATCGCTGCTGGCTTTCAATCTCAGGCCGTACTTGTAGACATACTTCTTGTCATCAATACCGGTAATGCCTTTGCCCTTGCCTTCTGCGCCGCCGGAGGTGCTGAACTTGAAGGTGTTGGTCTCACCATCCAGATTGACCGTCACATTGCCGGTCTTCATGGCGCCGTCATGATCCTCATCGCTTCCAAAGTAGAATAAGGTTGCATCGGAAGGAACCGGATACTCCACACCATCAGAGACATACTTGTTGTCTGTAATGATCTTGTCAAGGTCATCGGAATCCACGTCATCATCCAGAACCATCTTGATCTCATCGCCATCGGTAACCATCAGTACCAGACCGTTCAGCATGGCGCCGGTCTTACCACCGGTCGGGCGGAAGCCATAGTATTTGCCTTTGATCTTCTTGATCTTGCCTACATACAGCTCGCCATCGCCGTCAGCATAGTACCATCTCTCCTGCTCATCGTCAGCATCAGCGATAGCAAAGGACCAGTTCTCGTTGTATGCGTTGAATACGTTGTCGTTGTCCTCTTCAGGGGCAACAACCTTGAACCAGCCTTTGGTTGCGCGGGCGCCATCCTCCGGGCTGTTGAAATATCTCCAGTTTGCGGCACTGGCTGCATAAACCGCATTGCCGTTGGAATCTGTAGTCATCTGGTCTGTATTTGTAGCGGAGGCTCTGTTTACAACCGTCCATTCGTAGGTCATGACACCACGGTCATCAAAGCCGTACTTTTTGCCGTTGATCTTCTTTTCGGTGATCTCGTCAGCAGAGTCAGAAGCTCTCTTCTTACCGTTGGATTTGAAGTTGAACCAGAACTCTTTCTCCTCACCGTCGTCGTCACCTTCATTTTCAATAACATAGATCTTCTGCCAGCCAGTCTTCATGGCACCGTCATCCCACTGGCCCAGGTAGTAGACACCCTCATCATACCAGTTTTCGGCATCCACACGCTCGTGGGTCTCATTGATCCAGCCGTAGAGCATCTTGCCGTCCTCATCGAAAGCGTAACGCTTGCCGTCGATGGTCTTGAACTGGGTGCTGTCGCTCTTGGTCTTATAGGCCTTACCATTCCCCTGCATATAGTAGTAAATGTACTCAGCCGGATCGCTCTCGTCATCCTGGTCCTCATTGACTACCTTCACCCAGGTATTGCGGACCATGACACCGTTGCTGTCCACGTAGTAGGTCTCCTCGCCGTCCTCGACCAGCTTGTCAATGGCCATGGCGCCGCCCTCTTCGCTGTCCAGCCAGTACCAGTTATCGCCAGATTTCTTCCAGGTATCCTCTACTCTGTTTCCGTCGCGGTCATAGAAGAACCACTGTCCATCCTCTTCCACCCAGCCAGCGGCTGCAAAGGAAGTCATGGAAGCGCCGACAGCCAACAGAGCCGCTGCAGATGCAACTGCAACTA
>CAJTOW010000057.1 GCA_910577655.1 uncultured Lachnospiraceae bacterium
CGGAACGCACAGCTACCAGAAAGCAATTTTCAAACACGCTCTAAAACAGTAAACCGCATTTCGAATCCTCTTCGGTAAATGACAGCATTTTCACGAAAAATAACGTTTCTGTCAATATCTTTTTGTAATTCTATTTATATTTTACACCATTTCTTAACGTTTTGTAAACACCTAAATACAAAAATTTCAAAAATTATATATTTATTTGACAAATAGTAACCAAAAGCGGCAGGGACACATATCCCTGCCGCTCTCTTCTATTTTCAGACACACTCTAATGCTCTTATCCTGAACTGTTGCCTTATTTAAGCTTCCAGATATCCCGGTCATATTCCTCGATGGTCCGGTCAGAGGAGAAGAAACCTGCCTTGCTGATATTCACCAGCATCTTCTTCGCCCAGCCTTCCCTGTCTTCATAATCCTTGTAGGCCTGCTCCCGTGCCTCGACGTATGACTTATAATCCAGAAGGGTCATAAACCAGTCCTTCTTCACCAGCTCGTCATGCAGACGTTTCAGATTCTCTTCCTTTCCAAGCTTCAAAAGCTCTTCGCCGACAATGAAGTCCACTGCCTCCCTGATATCCTTATCCTTCTCGTAATAATCTTTTGACACATAATCCGCTTTGGCATAATGCTCTATAACCGTCTCACTGGTCTCGCCGAAGATATAGATATTCTCTTTGCCCACCAGCTCCGCAATCTCCACATTGGCTCCGTCCATGGTTCCCAGGGTCACCGCGCCGTTGAGCATGAACTTCATGTTGCCGGTACCGCTGGCCTCCTTGGATGCCAGGGAAATCTGTTCAGAAATATCGCAGGCCGGGATCAGCTTCTCCGCCTTGGTCACATTGTAGTTCTCCACCATGACCACCTTTAAGTAGGGGCTCACATCCGGGTCATGGTTGACCAGCTCCTGCAGACAGAGGATCAGGTGGATAATATCTTTGGCAATCACGTAGGCCGGGGCTGCCTTGGCGCCGAAGATAACGGTAATGGGCGTGGCCGGTACCTTGCCCCTCTTGATCTCCAGGTACTTGTGGATCACGTACAGCGCGTTCATCTGCTGACGCTTATACTCATGAAGACGTTTCACCTGGATATCAAAGATGGAGTTCTCATCCACATCAATGTCCTGGGTCTCTTTTAAGTAAGCCTTCAGAACCAGCTTATTGTGGTGCTTGATCTCCAGAAGCTTCCGGAGGCTTTCATGGTCTGTGAACCGGCCCAGCTCATCCAGCTTTGTGGCGTCCGTCTTGTAACCGGCTCCGATCTTCTCTGTAATGAAATCAGACAAGGGATGGTTGCAGTGGAGCAGCCAGCGCCGGAAGGTGATTCCATTGGTCTTGTTGTTGAATTTCTCCGGATACAGGTCGTAGAACTTCTTCAGCTCCGTATTCTTGAGAATCTCCGTGTGCAGGTAAGCCACGCCATTGACACTGAATCCATAGTGGATATCCATATGGGCCATATGAACCAGATCCTGGCTGTCAATGATAGCCAGCTCCGTATCTGCTACCTTCCGGCGGATCCGGTCATCCAGGATCTCAATAATGGGCACCAGCTGGGGCACCACCTCCTTAAGATAGGCGATGGGCCATTTCTCCAGGGCCTCTGCCAGGATCGTATGATTGGTGTAGGCGCAGGTCTTCTTCACGATCTCCACTGCCTCATCAAAATCAATCCCCCGCTCTGTCAGCAGACGGATCAGCTCCGGAATCACCATGGACGGATGGGTATCGTTGATCTGGATCACCGCATAGTCCGGCAGATCATGAAGGGTGCAGCCCTTCTTCACACACTCGTCAAGGATCAGCTGTGCCCCATTGCTTACCATAAAATACTGCTGGTAGATACGCAGCTTCCTCCCTGCCTCATCGCTGTCATCAGGATACAAAAACAAGGTCAGATTTTTCGCTATCTCATCCTTGTCAAAGGAAATGCCGTCCTCCACAATGCTCTCGTCCACACTCTCCACATCAAACAGATGGAGACGGTTGGTCCGGTTCCTGTAGCCGGTTACCGCAATATCATACAGTCTGGAATGAACCGTCAGCCCGCCAAAGCTCACCGGATAGCTGACGTCCGTCCTTTTCAGCCAGCTCTTCTCCTCGATCCAGGGATTAGGCGTCTCCTTCTGCAGCCTTTCTTCAAACTCCTGCCTGAACAGTCCGAAATGATAATTCAGGCCAATCCCGGCTCCATTGAGTCCCAGGGATGCCATTGAATCCAGGAAACAGGCAGCAAGCCGTCCCAGGCCTCCATTACCCAGGGATGGCTCCGGCTCTGCCTCCTCCACTTCACAAAGATCCTTGCCTGCGGCTGCCAGCACATCCCGTGCCTCATCATACCAGCCCAGGTTGATCAGGTTATTGGACAGCAGCTTTCCGATGAGAAATTCTGCCGAAATATAATATATCTTCTTTTTTCCTTCGTTGCTCTCCTTGTGCTCCGCTTCTTCCTGAACCAGAGTCAGCAGACCTTCATATAATTCACGGTTACTGCAGTCCGTCAGGGACTTATTGCAGACCTTGGTCAGTCTTTCTGAAAGATTCATAGGGTACCTTCCTTTCTTTGGGATAAATCCTGATTTGGTGCGTTGCCGTTTACTGGTGTTTCGAAAGATCCGCCGGGAAATGGCAGCATCCCAGTCTGCGTTTTCCAGGGCGCAGGTTATGATTCGCCGTTTCCTTCTCCATGGCTGGAAATCATAACCAGTCTGAACTGTTACCCAGTCTATGTCATTATATATAGTTTTTCTTTTTTTTTCTTGTATTATTCCCGGGAAATATGATACAATCCTATCATTATTCCAGTTTTTTCCAATGCAAAAGGGGCTTTTTATGAATATTGTTGAGTACGAAAACTATCATGAACATTTCCACGAAAAGGATTCCGGTTTTCCTTACCTGACCTACCCCTGCTCAATCCCCCATGATTTTGCCCAGGTTCCTCTCCACTGGCATGACGAGATGGAGCTGGTCTATGTGAAAAATGGGACAGGGACTGTATCCGTGGACTTCATTCCCTGCAAGGTACGGGCGGGGGATATTATCTTTATCTGTCCGGGACAGCTGCATTTCATCCGGCAGTTCCAGCAGGAGTCTATGAAGTATGAGAATATTATCTTTCCCTTAAGTCTTCTCAATGCACGCCAGATGGATTCCGCATGGGAGAAGTATCTGTCTCCCATTGCCAACCGCCAGGTGGCGCTTCCTGTGCAGCTGTGTCCCGGTATGGCCGGATACCAGAAGATCTCCGCCTGTCTGGATCAGATCGATGCCATCCGCCGCACCTTCCCGGAAGCCTATGAACTGTTCATCAAAGGAAAACTGTTTGAGCTTTTCTTCCTGTTATATGATCTGCGTCTGGTCAGTGATCCGGCTGCAGGCGGCCGCCAGAAAACCCTGGACAAGATGCGCCAGATCCTGAAATACCTGGAACAACACTATAATGAACCCCTCTCCATAAAACAAATGGCCGAAGCCAGCGGCTTCAGCCAGTCCCATTTTATGAAATTCTTTAAGAGCACCTTCGGAATGCCCTTCACCGCATACTTAAACGACTACCGACTCACCATCGCCTCCCGGATGCTACTGGCCTCCGAGGATACGATCCTGATGGTGGCAACCAGTACCGGTTTCGAGAATCTCTCCTATTTTAACCGGATGTTTAAGAGGAAGTTTGGGATGACACCCAGGGAGTTCCGGAAGCGGTGACACAATACAGAAAACGTAGTGACTGCAGGCATACGGCCATCGCGAAGCGATTCTGGACGGCCGTATGCCATAACAGTCCAAGGGATGTGTGAACTGTTACAACCTGCTTATCCTCATCCCCCCAGCCGCGCAATAATCATCTCCCGGTATTCTTTATGGTGGGGCATACCGCCTCCTACACCGCCAAGCTTTGGAAGCATAAGCTTAAGCAGGCTTCCATTCTTCATAGTGATAAAGCACTTTACAGATCCCATCCATCCTTTCCTGATCTCACATTTCTGGATCTCGTCCAGGGGGAAGCAGGTGCCGATATCCTTTATGGAAAGAGGCGCCCCAAGCTCCTGAACCCGCACCCCTGCCAGATTTGGGGAATCATTGAATTCGTAAAGATGCTGGTACACATCGCATTCCGCCAGAATCAGATAATTCCGGGTGATGCCAATATACAGGTCACAATTGGCGTGTTTCCGTTTTCTCACCTCAATGGTGATTCCGTTTTCCTTGGGGATGAGCGTATCCTCCACAAGGAAACATTTCCCAAACACCTGCCTGATGTCAGACTCAAGCCCTATGCCATGGATACCTGCGACAACTGTCTCTCCGGCAGGAAGATATCTCTCCAGGGCATACATCATATTTTTCTCACTAAAAATATCAGACATAGCTAATTGTCTCCCTTCCAGTCAAATACCCCACAGCGATCTGAGGGGACATGTAATGTTACTCCAGGGAATCAGCTTCTGTCATTTCTTCCACTTCCCTGCCGTCAGCCGGCGCAGCCTCTGTCTCCGGGACCGTCTGCTGCCGAAGTTCTTCTCCCTCTGCATCGCCCGCTCCTTCAGACTCCTGCGCCGGCTCCCAATGCCAGTTTCTATGGTCGCTCTGCACATCCGCCACCATCTCGCGCATCTCACCTACGTATTTATTGCCCGGATCCACACGCTGCCACAAGGTATACCCGGAGGTATGCTCCACCGAATCCCAGTCCATACTGTATCCGGCACAGTAATCATAATAAACCTCCGCATACAGCCGGATCATACGCTGTTTCAGATCCTCAGGCACACTGTGAACCGTCTGCTTCACCTGGTCCTGGATCATCCCCTTCATGAACTTTGTTGCCTCCTCCGGGAAATTCAAAAGGAACGGATCCTCCATCCCCCTGGCTGCTGCCAGTCCGGCCACATCCGCCTGCCTGGTCTCAAAGGAAAATGCCCCGTCCTCCTGCCACTCCATATATCCGTACTGGCAGGGCGGGATGGAATAAGGCGACAGCACGATCTCACTGATGCCATAGGCATCCTCTGCCACCCCCGGTGCCTCCTTATGCTTCTTGACCCGCTGGGCGTGGAGATGGCCGCTTATGTACAGAGGAAGCTCATACTGCTCCAGCAGACGGATCACCTCCTGGTGGTTTTCCATGGTACATTCTGTCTTGTACATCCGGCTCTCCGAGAGCAGATTGTGATGGGCCACCGGCATCACCATAATCTGCTGCGCTCTGGCAAGCTCCAGCTGTTCCTCCATCCACGCCAGGGTCTCCGGACGGATCCGCCCGCTGACATGATTATAATCCTCATACTGGCAGGAATCCAGCATCATCATCCAGTGGGTCTCATCCAGACCATACACATAGCTGAGCGATGCCTCATCCCGGCTCAGGGCCTGGTCATAACCGAATTCATGGTAGATCTCCAGAAATGCCTCCGCCCCCTCCAGATACTCCGTGGGCTGTCTCTGCCCGCCAAAATAAGTAGCTGCGTTGTGATTGTTGATATCATGGTTGCCCGGAATCACCAGAACCGGGATCCCCGCATCCTGAACCTTCTGAAGCTTCCCGGCCAGTCCCTGGTGATTGATCCGCTCCCCGTTCAGTGTGATATCCCCGGCCAGCACCAGGGCAGACGGCCTGGTACGGATGGTATCCTCCACCAGGGCATCCAGCATCTCCTCGCTATAGATGCTCACCTTGCCGTCATCATGGGTCATCATCCACCAGAATGCCTCCCCGCCATCATGGGTACCACGGCTCATATAGTGAAGATCCGAAGCCAGCATCAGAGTCGGCGGTATATAAGGAGCCGCATCCTCCGGCTCCGGAAACGAATCCTTCTTATCCCCGGTTCCTCTTCTCCCCTGCCAGTCACTCCGCCGGTCCTGGTCATCCGCCAGATCTGCCTCCTGGGATTCATCCGGGCGGGTCCCTGACTCTGATCCCGCTCCGGTGCCGGATCCTGGTTTGTCACCAGCCCCATCTTTATCATCCCAGTCGGAGGGGCTTGCCGGAACATGATCCCCATCTTCCTTTTGGCTCTCCTGCTCCTGGATCTCCTCCCGCGTCTGCTCTCCGCCAGGACCTTTGCCTGCCAGATATCCCACCAGCCAGACGATCCCCACACAGCCCAGCAGCATCCATATGTAAAGCAATGCAATCAAACATTTTTTGAATCTCATCTATTCTGCCTTTCCTTCTGTCCGAACGTCATCATAGCACATTTTCCGACAAAAGAAAAGCCATGTTTCTAAATCACATCATTCACACAGACCGCCCCATAAGGCCGGATACTCATCCTGTAAGCGCTGCCCTCTCCCAGGGCCTTCTCAATATAGGAAATATACTCATCTGTAATATCATTGGGCAGCATCGCCATGATCACTCCCGCGAAGCCGCCTCCGTGGATCCGGCAGGCCCCCCGCTTCTTCCTGGCAATGTAAAGCTCTGTAAGTGCCAGCGCCACCGAGATCCCCTGCTCCTGAAAGCTGCTGTTGGTATAGCAGTTCTGCAGCCACTTCCAGGAAGAATTGCCGGAAGCTGTGATATCCGAAAGGAAATCCTGGAAACGGCCTTCCTTTAAGGCGGCCACCTCTGCCTCCACCCGCTTATTCTCCTCAAAGAAATGAAGCGCCCGCATGACAGACCGGTCTCCCGCATAAGCCCGTACTTCCTTTAAGTTCTCGATCACCTGCTCCTCGGTGACCTGGGCACAGACCTCCTTGCCGAAGAATTCCGCCACCTTCTTCATCTCACTGGGCACAGAAGAATAATCCGCGCTGAGATCCGCATGCCCCCTGCCTGTCTGTACGATGATCAGGCTGTGATCCTGGGACGCGAAATCAAAATCAATCTTCTCCACCACCGGAGCGGACGGATCCTTGAAATCAATGGTGATCAGACCGCCCACCGCGCAGGCCATCTGGTCCAGAAGGCCGGATGCCTTGTCCCAATACACATTCTCCGCATATTTTCCCACATGGGCATAGGCGACCGTGCTCATCTGGTTGTCATTAAAGAACTTATTGATCATAGAACACAGAAGCATCTCAAATGCTGCCGAAGAGCTGACCCCGGCGGAGCTGATTACATTGCTGGTTATGTAGGCGTCGAAGCCGCCGGTCTTATACCCGTGCTCCTCAAAGCCTTTCAGCAGTCCACGCACCAGATCCTCGGTTCCTGCCTTATCCTTACTGGGCTCCATATGGTTCAGATCAATGGTGAATTTCTGGTTAAAGGTCTCGCTGACAATATTTACCCGGGTGGAACCATTGACCGCCGCGATCCCCACACAGTCCAGGTTAATGCTTCCGGCCAGAACCTTTCCATGGTTGTGATCTGTATGGTTGCCGCTGATCTCCGTTCTGCCTGGTGAGGTGAAGATCAGAATCTCCTTATCCCCATAGGTCTCCTTAAATTTACCGGTCAGGCTGCTGTAACGCCGGATATTCTCCTCCACCTGATCCTCTCCATAGAGCTTTGCCAGTACCTTCCTTGCGCCCTCTGTTTTCAGCAGCCTTAAAGTCTCTTCTGCTTTCATACTTCTCTCCCTTCTGTTCTTTTCCGACGATCTGAATTTATCTGATTTTCTACCTTCTATCATTGTGAAAAGTATATCATAAGCAGATACACTCCGGCAATATAATATTTTTCTTTTTGATACGTATTTATTTTCACGCTACTGTTCACGGGGCGCATCTTCTTGTCCGGCTACGCCAGACAAAAAGCATCGGGTGTTCGCCCGATGTGGAAAACTGGACAAAAACAGTCTTACAAGCCAGCTTGACGTCTGTTTTTGTCCAGTTTTCCCCGCCCCGTGAACTTAAAAAAATTATGAACCTCTGTAACCTTTCCTCCCCTTTTTCCATCTAATTAATGTATTATGAAATCGGCCGTTTCATATTCCAGTCAGCAAGAAAGGCATGGATATCACAATGAATAAAGAACAATTTACGGAAGAAGTGCTGCGTGCAGAAAAAAGCCTCTACCACACTGCCAGATCCATTCTGTCCAATGATGAGGACTGTGCAGATGCCATGCAGAATGCAATCCTGCACGCCTATGAGAAGCTGCATACCCTCCGTGACGAAGCGTATTTCAAGACATGGCTCACAAGAATCCTGATCAATGAATGCAACCAGATCCTCCGGTCCAGAAAGCCGACGGTTTCTTATGAGGAGTATTTTGCAGCACACGTCCAGGAGGAAGAACATGATTCAGAAATTTTCCGTGTTGTAATGGAACTGAAAAAGAATTACCGGATCCCCTTTATTCTCTTTTACATAGAGGGATTTTCCGTAAGAGAGATCAGCCAGATACTGGGACTTTCCCAGAGCACCGTCAAGACACGGCTTTTCCGGGGAAGGAATCTTGTAAAACAAGGCTTATCAGAAGGGAGAAACCCATGAAAAACAGACAATGGAACCAGGATTTTCCCGATGTACCCGAGCATGTACATCAGACAGTATTAGATACACTTGCCAGCCTGAAGGAACAGAGACCGGACACACACACCAGAGCAATACAGAAGGGAGCAGAGATGAAACGCATAAAAACACGTACCATTGCCATACTGGCAGCAGCGCTTGTAGCCATTCTTGGAACCACCGCCGCGGCAGCCGAGCTGTTCCGGTGGAATGAAAAAGCCATTGATATATTTGAAGCAGTTCCAGAGCTGCAGGATAAGCTGGTTCAGGAAGAAATCTCCATAGAAGAACACCAGTCTGCCTCCGGCAATGGACTTACCATAACTGCCATCCAGACCATCCAGGATTCCAGATGCTTCTATGCCTTGTTTGAGGTGGCTGCGGAGGATCCCAGCATCCAGATCGATGAGAATTACAGCATGGATTATGAGCTGGATTTCCATGGCGCAGCGGATCCCTTCAGCGCCAAAAGCTGGGGCTTTGTGGACCATGTCCGGCAGGAGACCGGAAGCAGCAGATATTTTGAAATTTTCGGAACAAAGATGGAGGAAAGCACCGCTGACATGCACCTGGGGATCCGTTTTACACAGCTTAGGGGGCCTGGGGAAAAGGCCATGCAAGGAAACACCCTGATCAGCGGAGACTGGAGCTTTGAACTTGCCCTGCATCCTGCTGCTTCCATACACATGGACCTGAACAAAGAATTCCAGATCGCCGGCTATCCGGTCCGGGTGGAATCCGTAGACCTTACTCCCCTCACCGGAAAAATCACCTGCAATGGCGATGATATCCGGGCACTGACAGAAAAGGAAGGCATCAATCTGGATCAGCTGGACGAGCTGACAGCTACTTACATCACCGGTGTCAAGTACCAGGACGGAACCCTGGTGGAACAGGACGGCCATTCCATGCTCTGGGAACACTATCCCCTGGATGGAAGCTACGAAAAGTCAGTCCACTTCAGCCGTGTCATCGAACCGGAAAAAGTCAGCGCGCTGCTTCTGGGGGCGGACAAGGATGAAATTCCTCTGCAATAGCGTCCTGCCGGCTTCCTGCACCCAACGCTTTTGGGATGCAGGAAGACAGCCCGTCTGAACTGTTATAAATAACATATTCGATATAGATCAATACGCTCCCGGAGTCTCTCCGCGCCTGCCTTTGTGGGTGAGATTTTGGGAGCAGATCTATTCCTTCAGGTTCCCCTTCTCTATATTCTCCCTTATAATCCCATCAATCACCTGAAACAGCTTCTCAGACCCCAGGCTTGTTTTCGCCTGACGTCCATATACCTGCTTTGCTGTCACCTGGTGTTCCTTCCAGTCTCCGCCCTGGTTACTGTTATTCAGAAGCAGCGGCTGCAGGTTGTCCATGGCGTGGGCAAACCTCGACTCGGCTGTCTCACAGGCTTCAAACTCATCAAATAATCCTATGAATTCCTGCTTCTGGTCTTCCGGGAGAATAGAATATATCTTTTCCTTTGCCGCATCTTCCCTGGCTTTCTGCGTTTTCATGCTTTCGCTGTCGTAGGCATAGGTATCACCTGCTTCAATCTCCACAATATCATGGATCAGGCACATCAGCATGACCTTGGCGATATCAACCTCTTCATTGGCATACTCCCGCAGCAGATACGCCATCACCGCCATGTGCCATGCGTGTTCTGCGTCATTTTCCTGTCTTCCATGACCGGATAAATGAGTCTGGCGGAAAATATTTTTCTCTTTATCAATTTCCAGCGCAAAATCCAGCTGGCGCTTTAATCGTTCATCCATGGGATCCCCTTTCTTCTATGAATTCCCCGGCAGCTCCGTTTCCTGAATAAGCTTGTTGTGACATAATCTTCTGTAAAGCAACCGTTCGCGTAACAGTCCAGATCGGTCTGCACACTCGCTGCGCTGACCATATGGTCACCTTCTGCCTACGCCGCCTGCCGCGTCCCCTCCACGGACTTGAATATATGTACAAAATAGATCAGCTCCGGGATTGCTGTGACTGTCCACGACACAACATACAGCAGATACAGCGACTCAATCGTCCTGAAATGCGCAAATACAGTCCAGATCCACAGAAGCCGGAACACAGTCGAGCCCGCTGTCACGATCAGCATAGGCACCACAGTCCTGCCAAGGCCCCGGGATGCCGCGATGGTGCAGTCCATAAAAGCGCTGATGCTGTAGGATAGGGCCATGACAGAGAGCCTCCGGATCCCGGCATCCACCACGGTCTGGTCATTGGTAAACATACCCAGGAACGGATAACGCAGCACATAGATCCCCACCCCAAGGAACAGCCCCAGCATAAAGGAATAAAGCAGGCAGATATAGAAGCTCTTCCTGATCCGGTCCCATTTTTCCGCTCCCAGGTTCTGGGCGATGAAACTGGTACAAGCCGTGTAGAAAGCCGCCATCATATCATATACCAGCGGATCGGAATTGGCCGCCGCCGAGTTGCCCTCCACCATCACATGGTCAAAGTAGTTGACACTGGTCTGGACAAAAAGATTCGCCACGGCAAACAGTGCATACTGAAGGGCGGAAGGGATTCCTATCCCCAGGATCTGGCGCAGCCTGCCATGATCGATCCGCAGACTGTGAATCCTCAGGCCAAATGCCTCCGGGGAACGAAGCAGAAGCCGGAGCACCAGCCCTGCCGAGATATACTGGGAAATGATGCTGGCAATAGCCACACCGCTCACACCTATATGACACACAATCACGAAAAACAGATTCAGCAGCACATTGATCACACCCGCAACCGTCAGGTAGTTCAGAGGCCGCCGGGTATCCCCCGCCGCGCTTAATACCGCGTTGCCAAAGTTAAACACGGCCAGCGCAGGCGTGCCTAACAGATAGATCCGCAGGTAACAGACCGCGCCTTCCATCAGCTCCTCCTTGGTGTGCATAGCCGTCAGGATCGTCCTGGCAAGGACGATCCCCACAACCATAATCAGGACACCGGAAAATGCCATCAAAAGTGCCGCCGTATCCACGGTCTTCTTCACTTCCGAATCATCCCTGGCGCCGATATAGAGTGCCGTCAGGGCACTGACACCACTGGAAAGCCCCAGCACAATCCCCGTGGACAAGGTAACCAGAATGCTGGTAGACCCCACAGATCCCAGGGCAATGGGTCCGGCAAACTTCCCCACCACTGCCACGTCCGATATATTAAAGACAATCTGCAAAATGTTGGAAAACATCAGCGGTATACTGAAGATCATGATCTTCTTCCACAAAGAGCCTGTGGTCATGTCCATCTCGTAGCTTTTCATCTCAAAATTCCCCTTACAGCTTTATTCCTATAGAAATTCCTTTATCAGCACTGCCTGATATCCTGAATCGCATATACCAACTTTACCGTCATTTCCACACAAGACATTCGAGATTAATCATGCTCTATAAAAAGCTCTTTGTCAATATCCTTTTGCAGAAAAAAAGGCCTTTTGTAACAGTTCAGATCCGGACTGATCATTAATACCACCTCATAATAATGGTAAATCCATACATCAGCAGCACGATTTCCCCATTGCCAGTCAGGTTGATCAGGCCATACCTCAGAATCGGTCCCATCTCCTGCATTTTGCCCCCCTATCAACAATGCAGGACATAAAGGCGGGCTGCAGCAGATCCGCACCCTCTTCATTTCATTATTTTATTAAAATAGAAGCTGAACAGCAGGGCGTATCCGGATACCCGGACCTACGCTCTGCTGCTCAGCACTTATTGCGTTTATTATGCACAAAACAAATGTCAACAGGACTTTACATCATTAAAGTGGTGACTGGCAACAGGTCAGTAAGTGTCCCAGTAAACCGTTGCCCCCCGGTGAGCAGATGTACAGTTGTTCTTATACAGCTTCAGCCATCCGGATGCCGGCTTCTCTTTCGGCTTCCAGCTTTCTCTTCTACGTGCCAGTTCCTCGTCGCTTACCTCCACCCTCAGACTTCTCGAACGGATATCAATATGAATGATATCACCATCCTCAATTAACGCCAGGTTACCGCCTTCGTATGCTTCGGGGCTTACATGGCCGATCGCCAGACCGCCAGTGGCTCCGGAGAATCTCCCGTCAGATACCAGAGCAAGCTTTTCACCCAGATTCTTTCCGAGAACCGCTGCCATAAAGGTCTCCATGTGGGGCATTCCGGGACTCCCCTTGGGTCCCTCGTAACGGATCACCACCACATCTCCTGCCACAATCCGGTCCTTCAGGATCGCATTCCAGGCATCCTCCTGGGAATCGTAACATTTTGCCGGACCTGTAAAGGTATATGCGTTCTCCGCCACCGCGCTGAATTTTACAATGGCGCTTTCCGTGCCGATGTTTCCATGAAGCACTGCAAGACCGCCCTGTCTGTTCACCGGCTCTGATACCGGATGAATCACCTGGGGATCAAGATTCTCTGCCCGGTCTGCCTTGTCCCGGATAGTACCATACATACCGTCTGCCTCTGCTTCCATCAGTCCCGCTTTCACCAGTTCTTTCACTACTGCGCCCAGACCACCTGCCCGGTCAAATTCCTCCATGGTGTAGACCGGATGGTTTGGGTATATGGTACTGATCAGGGGCACCTTGCGACTGATTGTGTCAAAAGTTTCCGGTGTGATATCAGCCGCCACCTGCCGTGCCAGAGCCGGAATATGTAACAGACTGTTGGTGGATCCGCCGGTAGCCATCATATAGCATACTACATTTTCAAAGCTTTTCCTGGTGATAAAGTCGCCGGGACGTTTTCCGGCTTTCACCGCCTCCATCACCTTTCCTGCAGCCGCTCTGGCCATCTGGCGCCATTTTTCACTCTGGCTTCTCACGCTGGCATTGCCGTCCGGCGAAAATCCAAGGATCTCCGCCATGGCACACATCGTATTGGCTGTCCCCATAAAGGGGCAGGCTCCGGGAGTCGGGCAGGCATGTCTTACCACTCCCTTGTAATCCTCCCGGGACATTTCCCCTTCCACGTAAGCAGCATAAGCCTGCTTGGTGTGAGTCAGGGTCAGCATTCTGTCCTTATAGCAGCCGGCAGCCATATATCCGCCGGTCAGCATGGTCGCTGGTATATTCACCCGCAATGCTCCCATCAGCATTCCAGGCACCACCTTGTCACAAGTAGCCATCAGTACCATGCCCTCCAGCATATTCAGTTCTGCCACCATCTCCACCTCGCTGGAGACCAGGTCCCTGGCAGGCAGGGTATAACGGTCTCCCGGAGTGTTGGAACAGATCCCGTCGCAGATACCGGTGACAGGAAGCTCCAGCCCGAGACCTCCCGCCCGGTAGATTTCGTCCTTCATCTCCTGGATAACCGTCTTGTCAAAGGGAAAATGGCCTGGATTCATCTCATTCCACGAATTGATCAGGCCGATGACCGGCCGTTTCGCATCCTCCTCCGATATTCCCATAGCATACAGCAGTGCATTCCGGTGATCCAGTGATTCCTCATTCCATGTTCTTATCATTGCATGTCCTCCTAAAGTATGTCTGAAAATTGCTTTCTGGCAGATGTGCGTCACAGTTTGCGGGAGATGCCGGGAATGAATTTTCAGACACGCTCTAAATTAAATTTGTACCCGGCAGCTGACGGAAAGTAATTTTCAAACAAATTCTAATGCATCAGCAGATTCGGCAGGGCCATGGAAAATGCCGGAATAAAGGTGACCAGGAGCAATGCGATCACCATAACCGCATAAAAGGGAACCAGCGCTTTGCTTACCTTCTCAATCGAGATGTCACCCACCGCACATCCGGCAAACAGCGTTGTACCCACCGGCGGCGTCAGGGAGCCTACTGCCAGATTCATCATCATCATGATACCAAAATGAACCGGATCCATGCCCAGAGCCCTGGTTACCGGCAGCAGGATCGGCGTCACGATCAGAATCATCGGAGCCACATCCATAAAACACCCGAGAACCAGAAGCAGAAGATTGATCATCAGCAGCACCACATATTTATTATCCGATACGGTCAGCAGAAGCCCGGTGATCTTCGCAGGCACCTGCATCAGGCTCATCAGATAACAGAATGCATTGGCTGCCGCGATAATACTCAGAACCATCGCAAGGGTACCCAGGGACTTCTTCGCGATCTTCCAGATATCGGACGGCCTGACAGTCCTATACACAAAAAGGGTGATAAACAGTGCATATACACATGCAATGGCTGCACTCTCCGTGGTAGTAAAAATGCCAGTGCATACACCCAGCAGGATGATCACAATCGTCATAACTCCCAGAAACCCGTCACAGATAATCCTGACAGATTCCTTAAACGTATACCTGGGACCCCTGGGATATCCGCGCTTTTTCGTAATTCTCGCTACCAGGACACACATGGCGGCGCAGAGAAGGAGCCCTGGTACGATTCCCGCCAGAAAGAGTCTGCCGGTAGAAAGACCCCCTGCCGCCATGCCATAGATAATCATATTGTGGCTGGGCGGAATGATCAGGGCCTGGGTAGCCGTAGCCACTGTCACTGCTACCGTAAAGTCTTTATCATATCCACTTCCCGTCATCATGTTCATCTCGATTGGTCCCAGAGAGGATACATCTGCAGTCGGGGAACCGGAAATACCCCCGAAAAAAGTGGACGCAATTACATTTACATAGGCCAGACCGCCACGGAACCGTCCCACCAGGACATCTGCAACCTTTACCAGCCGGTCCGAGATTCCTCCTGCCGCCATAATGTCACCTGCAAAAATGAAAAACGGGATTGCCAGGAAGGAAAAGGACTGCACGCCGTCACCAAATCTCAGGAAGACTGACGACGCATACTTTGGCCCCATGTACAAAGCTGTAAGCACACAAGCTCCCAACATACTAAAAGTCACCGGGACTCTCAGGATCATGAAAATCATAAAGGCTGTAAACAAAATAATCACAGCAATTGTATTTGTATCCATAATAGTAAGTCCTTCTTTCTATAAATTCACTGCCGTATCTTCCGCAGCCGGCCGGATTCCAGCCTATGGCGCCAGCTTTTCTGCCAGGAACTCGTCCGTAGCTTTCGTGTGGAACATTCCAAAAAATTTCCCCGCCGTCACGACCAGACATAATACACCACTGATCACCGTAACAAGATACAGATATTTTCTGGGCAGACCGGTGGTCGTGAATTTCGAACTGGTGCTGGCCATCAGATGCGCCCCGTACCGGATCATACAGATTGATACCAGAGCCAGGATGATATTACTGAAACAGACCAGGAATATCTTTACCCTATATGGGAAATATTTCGCAAATACCTCAATCCGGATATGCAGATCATCCTTGATTCCAATCGGAAGCAGCAGGAACATCATAACATCCAGAAGAATCAGCATCACTTCCTCACACCATTTGATGTTGCTGCCCAGGGCGCGGGCGATTACCTGGGCCGTGACAATACAAACCATAAAGACCAGTGCTATGCGGCAAATTGCTTCTACCACGAAACAGACCTTTCCGATTGCATTTTCTGCCATATCTTTCATTACTGACTGTCTCCTTTTCGCGAATAAAATCAGTTTTCCAAAGTCTCGTTGATCTGGTTAAGCAGGGTCTCATACCTGACTCCATATTCCTCATAGATCGGGTCCATAGCCTGACGGAAGGAATCCAGGGTAGCATCATCCGGCTGGGTAATGACAGCCCCGCCGTCTTTCAGCTTCTGCAGGGACTCTTCTACTGCTGCATCCCAGATCTCACGGTCATATCTGGTCGCTGCTGCCATGGCCTCCTCTACAATTGCCTTATCCTCCCCGCTTAAGGACTCCCACAGTTCCAGATTCATGCAGATTACATCCATGGTCGTGGTATGATTGTCCAGCAGCACATTGGGGGCCACCTCGTAAAGGCTGTCGGAAAGAATGATGTTGGGGTTGTTCTCGCCGCCCTTGCATACGCCGGTCTGCAGTGCGCTGTATACCTCATTGGCAGCCACATTTACCGGATTGGCACCCAGACATTCAATCATGGAATTCATCAGCTGGTTGTTCTGTACACGGACCGGCAGTCCCTTAAAATCCTCAATAGATGTAACCGGCACCGTCGTATAGAAGCAGCGGCTTCCGCAGTCTGTGAATCCGATTCCCTGAATACTGTAATCATTCAGGCCGTTCTTGATGGTGGTTCCGGCCTCCCCTTCCAGCACCTTCCACATCTCTGTATTATTCTTAAAGAGAAACGGAAGCAGGAACACCTGGGTATCCTCATACAGTCCACTTAAAGTACCGATGGACAGCTTCGCCACATCCACCGTGCCGGCCTGCAGCTGTTCCATATAGGATACCTCATCACCCAAAATGGAAGACTCATAGATATCGACAGAAATCCGTCCGCCGCTTCTCTCATACATCTCATCTGCAAAGCGGATCAGGGCCTTTGTTGTGGGATAATCCCTGGCTGCATCGGTAGCAAGTTTCCAGGTCATCTCAGAACCGGTCTTACCGGCATCATCAGCGGCCTGGGCATCTGTGACTGCTGCTGTGGTTCCCGTACCGGAAGCTGATCCCTGGCAGGCTGCCAGACCTGCCGCCATTGCCACTGCCAGAATCGATGTCAGAATTTTTTTCATGATTTTTCCTCCCATGTTTAAATTTTTTTTAAAATTTCCTTTTTCAGTTCTTCTACCCTTTTCTGATACTCCTGCTCATCCAGTTCGATCCTGTCCCGGGTATCATCAAAGGGAAGGCCCCAGTCCGGGCCATTCTGATATTTGGGAACCACATGCATATGTACATGAGGTACCAGATCTCCAAATGTTGCATAGTTGATCTTATCAGGATGGTACAGTTCACAGATTGCCTTCGCGGTGATTGCCACTTCCTCAAAATAACCATCCCGCTCTTCCTTTGTCAGCTGGAAATATTCTGTCTTATGGTCATTAAACTTTACAACACATCTGCCTGGGAACTTCTGGTTGTGGTTCAAATATACCGTGGAATAGTTCAGCCTGCAGATTTCAGACATCAGACTCTTCCGTCTGCTGCCGTCCTCACAATAAAAACATGCTTCCATACTCGTCTCCTTTCCATTACTCAACATTCACAAGCCGCCTCCATGTTTTAAGTATACATTTAAGTCAATATGTTGTCAATATTAAAATCCATATTTTTGTCCATGTTTTTAGCTTTTTATCAATATCATGGACTCAATAACCGTTTTTTTGCATATAAACTGGTCCATCTTTGAGATTTATTTGCCGTTTTCCACAATTTCTACTGAATATATTTATATTTTTTGATTTTAAACGTCTTTCTTATTTGTTGATTTGTTTTTGAAATTTGTTGATTTATTTGTTGACTTTTTTAAAAAATACGTTATACTGTAACTAAAGCGCAACGCTTTCTCATCATTTACAAGCCAAAAACCAAAGTCAAGTCCCCCGCAGCAGGCGGCGGAACATCTTACCTGCAGCGCGGCAGCCGCCATATGTGCATGGGAACATACACGTCCGGCCCGCTGCTTCGTGGAAATAAATATAAAGGAGAATTGTATTATGACAGTCAACAAAGCTTTTGAAATGGTTTACAACAGAAGACTGGTTTTCGGAGAAAACAAGATTCAGGAGATTCCTGGTATTTTAAGCTGGTATCATAAGAAAAAAGCGCTGTTTGTTACCTTCAGCGCCCAGTCCGATGCTTCCCTGAGGATCCTTTCCCTGCTCAGGGAAGCCGGTATTGCCAGCTTTACATATGAAGTAAAAAGTGAGCCGGACCTGCATGTGATCGACCACGGCAGAGATATCTACCTGGCGGAAGACTGTGACTGCACCATCGCTCTGGGCGGAGGCAGCGTGGTAGATACCGCCAAAGTTATTGGCATGCTGGCTCTCAATGGGGGATGCACGGAGGACTATCAGATGAATGGCCGGACCGTAGCCGTGGAACCTCCGTTATTCGTCGCAATTCCGACCACTTCCGGAACCGGTGCGGAAGCCACCAGGACCAGCGTTGTGATCAACAACAACAATCATCTGAAAAAAAGCCTTTATCACAACACTATGATCGCGGATGTGGTAATTCTGGATCCATCCCTGACCACGACTCTCCCGGCCAGGGTTACGGTTGCCACCGGCATGGATGCACTCAGCCACGCAATCGAATCCTATGTATCCTTAAACGCCACCCCTATAACCAGAATGTACGGCTTCAACGCTGTCGGACTGATCGACCGGTATCTGAAAAAAGCATATGAACAGCCGGATAACCTGGAGGCCAGGGCCGGGATGATGCTGGCCAGCTACTTCGGTGGTGTAGCGATTACTGCCGGTATTGGTATCGCACACATCATGGCACAACCTCTGGGAGGCGAATTTGGTATTCCCCACGGTGATGCATGCTCCATCTTCCTGCCGGGTTCCATCAGACTGAACCGTACCTTCGCCAGGGAACCATATGTGGAAATCGCCAAAGCCTTTGGTGTTTATGACAGCACCCTGTCTGATGATGGAAATATTGACCGTCTTCTGGACAGGATCACCAGTCTTCAGAACGCCACCAGAGCTCCGAAAAGTCTGAAAGGCTATATCAAAGAGGAACCTGCAATAGATGATCTGATTGATGTGGTCAAACGGACTACCGGACACATCACCTGCAATCCCAGACCACTGGACGAACAGCTGATGAAAGAAGCATACGAACTTGCAATGCAGTAAAGCCGGCATGCAGTCACTGGAAACGAAGGAAAAAATTGGATAATTTTGTTGCGGGAAAAAGTAATGCATGTTAGACTTAAATAATTAACAAAGGAAGGAACCGTCTGGCAGCCCACCAGCGGACAAATCCAGGAAAATTATGAGTAAAGAAAAATTTCGTTATGCTATGATCTATGAGGACATCAAAAAATCAATCCTCAACCACACATATGAAGCGAACAGCCTGATGCCCACGGAGCAGGATCTCGCTGCCACCTATCAGGTGAACCGCAGCACTTTACGTAAAGCCATGCAGCTGCTGGCAGACGAAGGCCTGATCGAGAAATGCCCTGGCAAGGGCACGATTGTTCTGGGCAGTTATCCTGAAAACAGTAAACAGAAAACAATCGTTTCCAACAAAAACATCGGTTTTCTGCTTCCCCGGGGCAATCTGATTACAGAGCCTTTTTATGCCACTTTATTCAGTTCCCTGGAACAGGGTTTCCAGCTCAAGGGCTGCTCCCTGATCTACACCACACTGGATCATGAAGACAATATGATGGATAAGATCGCCCCTCTTGGCTTGTCCGGAATCGTATTTGTCAGCAACGTATCTCCCAGGCATATCCAGCTTGCAGTAGATCAGAAGATTCCCTGTGTACTCGTAAACAGCTGTTCCGACAAACTTCCTTCCATCTTGTCAGACAATCACCGGGGCGCTTATCTGGCTGGCAGACATCTGATCGAACATGGCCATAGAAATGTAGCCGTTCTGACTGGTATCCAGAGCTATATCTCTAACCAGGAACGCATGGCCGGATTTGCAGAGGCATTTTCTGAAGCAGGACTGACGCTGGATCCAGACCAGATCGTACAGTCTGATTCCTGGCGTTATCCGACCGCTGAGAAAGCATTTTACGATTTTATCATCAGCCGCAGGAACTCTCTTCCCACCGCCGTGTTCGCCTTCAATGACCGTCTGGCTGTAGGTGCGGTCAATGCCATCATCAAAGCGGGACTGTCCGTGCCCAGGGACATCAGTGTGATCGGATATGATAATCTGCAATATTATAATATTGCTGCCTCCAGAATATCTACCATCGAAACCCACATAGAGATCATTGCTGAGACAACGGTTGCCAACATGATCTGGCAACTTGATGGCGGCAGCTGCGCCGCCATCAAGATTCTTATCCCTGTAGAGGTTGTGCCAGGGGAGACTATCCTGACAATCGGATAGATCCTCTGTCTGCTGCCCCCTTCTTCCCTGCTTCTATTGCCGGTTACGTCCTGATTTGGTTCATTGCTATAATACTGTATTACTGTTCGCTGGGTACCAGCGAACAGTAACCTGGGCAGCCCGGATTCCGGTCATTATGTGCATCCCCACAGTTCTCCTGGCCATAAATTGTCCCACACAAGAGCATATACCAGAGCGCAATCACGAATGCCACAGCCTCATATCCGATTCCCACTGCACACACTGCCAGGAGAATCGTGCGGAGCAATTTTTTCTTCTTGTCACGATCAGCATAGGCACCACCGTCTTCCCAGGGCCCCGTGGTGCCGCGATGGTGCAGTCCATGATAATTCATACAGCATCCAGTCTTTCAGTCTAATAAAACTTATGCCAGATCACGGTGTTCTGCTTTTATTTTACATTGTTTCCGAAAGAAAGCGATACCATAATTCCATACTTCTGTATACCCTTCCTCTGGAAGCCAAGAATCATATTCTTTCTCCTTAATCTGGCTCAGTGCCTTGTCACAGGCGGACTCCAGCCCTTTGTATGTGTCGGATACTTTCAGTTCCAGCACCATTGCCGGGTGACTCACATCCAGGCTCCGGATTACGATATCATATCGCCCGTTTCCTCCCTCCCGGTTGGACTGGACCAGGTATTCCTTCATGTTGCCAAGAATTCCCAACAGGAAACCGTGGTAAAAGGCTTCTTTGTTATCCATGTAACTGATGCTGGACTGGAGCAGCCTGGACAGTTCTTTCTGAAATGTTTCTCCATTCCCCTCCTGTATGGCCTGATACAGTACCGTTAAATCCCGCTCCTTTATTTCATCCTTAAACCAGGCGTTGATTGTGTGCTGGTAGATATACTCCACCTCAAGATTGGGAATCCCCATTGTCACATACTGGGTTACCTGTTCAAGCCTGCGGGAAATCTGTTTCAGATAACCGGTAAAGAAAAGAAAATTCCACAGGTTGTCCTCCGAAGCGTAAACATTATCATAGGTGATGTCCTCATGGACCGGCTTTTCGATGGTTCCTCCGGCCAGTAAATCCTCCAGTTCCTTCTTCACTGATACACCGGATTTCTCCACCAGAGTCCGGACAATACTATTGGAGCTGGTATTGGCCCAGTAAGGCGCCGGCAGCTCGTCCGCCGCTGCGGTCAGCGCCTTCACATAATTGGCAACACTCCAGGGATTATATACCTGCACATTGCCAAACAGATATCCGTTATACCACTCCTGAATCCGCCCCCTCTGCGCCATCAGCCCGTAATACTGCAGCATCTCATCAATCTCTTCCTGAACAAAGCCAAAGAATTCACCGTAAGAATGGTTCAGAATTGATATCATCTCCAGGTTATTAAGCCCGGTAAAGATAGACTCTTTCGTGATTCTCAGGCAGCCGGTAATTACAGCAAATTCCAGGCCTGGATTTGTTTTAAGGGCAGACTCAAAGATGGAACGGATAAAACCTGCCATCTCATTGTAAAAGCCTGCAAAATAGGCGTTTTCCAACGGCACATCGTATTCGTCTATTAAAATGATAACCTTTTGTCCGGTATACTGGTACAGACAGTCAGACAGAAAACGGATTGATGTAACATAGTCCTGCCAGCTTCCCCGCAGATTCATGATATCGTCGAACCTGCGCCGGTGCTCTTCGATTTTCAAAGTGTCCCTGATTATACTATGCCTCACAAATTCTTTGCTGATTTCTTCTACAAGACAGCCATAGGCCAGCTTCCAATTGGGCTGTTTACCAGATTTAAAAGAAAGATTAATCACGCACCGGCTTGTCATCCAGTCCAGATAAGTATCTCCCTGATTCATAATTTTGAGTCCGGAAAACAGTCCCTTATTCTTTTCGTTTGCAGCAGGCTCCATGGTATCCTCAAAAAAGCACTTCAGCATGCTCATATTCAAGGTTTTGCCAAAGCGGCGCGGACGGGTGAACAGATTTACCTCCCCCCTCCTATCCAATAGTTCTTTCACCAGCATACTTTTATCAACATAATAAAAACCGCTGCTTATCAGCTTTCCAAAATCATCAATTCCTATTGGTAACGGCTTCACTGCCACTGTGCCCCCTTTCATTTCGTATGATTTCCCCCTGCCTTCTGGCAAGTTCCGGCATCTTCATCTGATCACGATCCGCTCTTTTTCATGGATTCCAGATAATTCTTTTGACGGTGCGCTCCCATTTTCCTGGGCAGTCCTCTGTCAATGGATGGTCTGCCGGATGGACGCCAGCAGCTCCATATAATCCTCCTCGTAGTCCCAGGAGGGATTATCCATACTGTTCACCACAACAAAGAACCACCGGTTATCTTCAACAGAGGGGAAACAGAAGCATTTTCCAGACACTTCATAATCAGTACCTTCTATATTGATGATTGCCTGATAACTGTATAAGATTCCCTTCACCCCATCATCTGACTGGAAATCCTCATATTTTGTAACCTGACAGACAGGAAACCAGGATTCCAGCGACTGGATCATATTCTCGTTATCTGCATAAAGTGCATCCAGGGTAACCAGATCATCATCTATGGGGCATGCGATACTCAGCATTATGACTCCCTTGTCAGCCTCTGCATCAGACAGCTGGTCAGAATATGCTTCTGTCCCGGTAAAAGCCCCTTGCTCCTGCGCCGTCTGGCCTGCATTTTGCCTTCTATAATATTGGTAATAGTCCGGCCTGCTCCCCTCTTCCCCCCAGTACAATGGAACGGAAAATGTAAAATTGTGAATAGCAATGATCCGGTCCTCCTTTCTTTCCGGCACAGAAAACAAGATCAAAATCACAGACAAGGCGGCCAGAATCACTCCGCCAGTGAGAAGCACCCGCAATCTGGCAGAATTTTTTATCTTCTTTTCATTTCTGACAATCTCAGCATAAACCTGGGATGCAACAGTATTCTCTCTGGTCAGAATCCTCACTTTCTCATACAGCTGCTCTGCCCGTTCTTTCCAGAGATGTGCCCAGTACCAGGTTTTCCGGTTTGAACTTTCAGATGCCAAAGCTGCCATTTGTGACTTTACATATAACAGCGCTTCCATCATAGATTCAGGATCACCAGGAAAGACAAATTCCTGAATAAGGAACGCCTTCTGTTTTTCTGCGGCAGTAAGGGACAGGATTTTCCCCCAAAGTTTCCTTCCCTTTCGGAAGGATTTGAACTCTTTTGCAATAAGCATTTCATATTGCTCCAGTTCTCCCGCAAATGCCTGCAACGACGCGGATTTTTCCCGCTTTTCCATCTTGCCCTGCTCCTATTTAGTAACCGTTCAGACGGCAGCAAATCGGATAAGAAAGTGTGTTGCAAACACGCTTTTGTCTGCATAAGCGCTTTCTTATCCGATTTGATATCAGGCTGACACCAGTGGCTTCTTGTCTCCGACGCTTTTCAGGGACAAGAAGATGTCACACCTGAACTGTTACCCTATTTATGTTCCCAGAAGAAATGATCTGTTGACAAATTACGAACGGATCAAGGTATTTATCCTGACCAGACTAACGCAGAAATATCAATCGTATCATGCTCAGGCCACTCATCATATCGCCAGAATTGGAAGGCCTTTGTCTTACCAGATCTCAATCTATCCAGATATGTATCATCTATGTAAACAATCTCACCATCTTTTCTTAATATCATAGATAAATACACCTTATTAATATCTTCAGAATAATGATTGGTAATCTCTCCTGTAACAAAGCTTTGATCCTTACTGCTGCTTTCTGATACATTAGTAATGGCAAAATCTGTAGTTTTTACAGCAGAATGCGTCGACGTGCTGTGTTCCCACTCAACCCAGTCGACATCAAAAATAATCTGCATATCATCCGTCACACCAGAAGCCGGTATTGACAAGAAGCTACAAAGTGTGATTGTATCTCCTGGCATAACGATGCTTCCCATCTGCTCTTTTGTAGCTAATATATGCCCGTCACTATGTCTGACAGTGGCAATTGCTGTGGGAAAACTTGCGATAACGTCTTTATTTGGGTTATATATCATCTCACAAAAATCGATATAGACAATATCACCTGATTGAGAACTGATACACCATCCTGAATCTACCAACTCCAAAGGCTGCTCTGCTGAACCCGAAGTACTTCCTGAATCTGCCTTTTCAGACGAGGCTGCAGAACCATCCATAGCTGCATGTCCGGATCCGTCTGTGGAAACATGAATCTCTGCCGGATCGGATTCATCCGTTAAGCCAGCTGTCTCGGCAGCTTCGGATGTATCTGTGGAAGCTGACGTCTCTTCCGGGGCAGATGCATTTGTCAAATCTGCTGTTGATCCATCTTCGGAGCCTTCTTCGGAATCAGTTGTCTCTGCCGAACCAGATGTATTTGTTAAATCAGCTGATGCGCCATCCCCAGAGCCTTCTTCGGAATCAGTTGTCTCTTCCCGATCAGATGCATTTGTTGAATCAGCCCCTGCTCCGTCTCCGGATCCGTCCGGGGAAGCAGAGACGGCAGCATGATCCAATGAGATTGTGGAATCATCCAGTACTGCATGATCCACCTTCTCATACCTGATAATCCAGGAACCTGATACATATTCGATAGCGGTTGCCTTTACGGCAACCGTATCTCCTTCTTTTATACCAGGATCTCTGGACGACACAAAGTTAAGATGCTCTCCTGCCCAGATATTATATCCAAAGGCCGAATCCGGTTTCAGCTCTCCGGCAACAAACCGGACAATCTTTCCCTCCAGCTTTTCCCCTTTGTTCAGGGCGGCCTCAAATGATTCTGCATCTGCATAATGAATGATTTCCCTATTTTCGCTGCATGCGGTTAATGATAAAATCATCATAACCATGATTATAAAATAGAATATCTTTTCTAAGTGCCTGCTTCCCATATCTGTTATCCCATATAATTTAAAATATAAAGTAATGAACATGCCCTTTCTTTGCAGCTAACGATTCAGCGACTCGGCAATATCGGGGAAATTGATATACAAATCGGATCCACAATCCAGAATTCACGGACTCCGGCATTTTCATAGTAAACCCTCATATCAGCTTTGCAGATACCACCATGAATGAAAGCGGGTTTACTTTAAGCCTCCGGCGGATGCGCAGAAAATGGGAATGGAAGATGTCAC
>CAJTOW010000058.1 GCA_910577655.1 uncultured Lachnospiraceae bacterium
ATACGGCTGAACTGGTTCATGTTTCGCACCCATAATTCTGACAGGCACTCTTCTGTAAACCCCACGGTCCTCCCGTTTATCCGCCAATACAAGATAATGAATCTGCTTGATGATTCTCTCCGATAAAGGAATCTGCTCTTTTACCAAATCCCGCACAAAATCAAATGCCTCTTTATGCCCGACTGCCTCAATATGGTCTTTTAACGGTTTCCTATCAATAGTCAGACCACGCAAAACCATATCCGTCTCACGCAGAGTCAGGGTATTTCCCTCAATCGCATTGGAATTATAGGTATACTCGACGATAAACTCCTCTGTCAGACGTTCCAATTCCCCCTCTGTCAGCGGGCGTCTGCTATCCAGTTCTCTTTTCTTCCTTTCTATAGCTGTAAGTAAACTTTCTGTCGCTTTAAACCGTCCATCTTCTGGTTTTTTCGCATCTGCTGGAATCATCCAACTGCGCCCTTCACGGGTGACACCCAAAATTTTTCCTTCTGCACATAGTATGCGCACCCGTCTGTCAGAAATCCCCCACTTCTCTGCAGCCTGCTTTACCGTTATATACATAAAGATTACACCTCTTTTCCGCAAATAGTATACTCCATTTTCGGAATAATATCAATCTATACGGAATAATATATTTTTATTTTCGGAATAATAAAAACTCGGAAATGTAGTAATTAATTTCCGAGTCTTGACTTTTACATTTTCAGTTTTAAATTTCTCATTTATAATATCCACTATTTCTATTTCATCTGACAGTTCCAACAGCCAGTCAACCGAAACATGATACGTTTTGGCCAGTTCTGTATCGGGCGTCTCTCTCGTTTTTACCGGGATTGCCTGTGCCACTTTGGACTCACAGCCGGATCTTGTCGGCATCCTGCAGGGAATGATTGCCGCTGCGGCTGTAATTAATGAGATTATCGCTGTGATCGCGGCGAAAAAGGGCTTTGTACTGGCGAAGGAAATTGAAAGGGTTTAATAAACACAGGCAATACATCCATGTGCTGACATCCATGCCATTTCGGAAAGTGATTACTACCCTGCTGCCGGAATACCGGAATTACAGATGGGGCAGGTTTTTCCTGTAATGTCTCAGATCCTGTTCGCTGGCTTCAGAAATAATTTTATCAAGTGTTTCCAGTAATTTCACCTTATCCTCCGGCAGACGTCCCCTTAGCTGGAAGGCATTGGAAGCTCCCATTGCCGCAAAGTATGTCGATATATGGAGACTCTCCACAAGAGTGCGGAGTTCACGGTATTTTTCAAGCTCACTCTCTTCCTGCCAGTTTCCGTTCTGGATTTCCCGATACAAATCGGACTCCGGATAAATCGTCAGCATATTGGGGCCAATCAGAAAAGGATGCAGCTGATTGAATATTTCCGCGGAAATTTTTGCTCCGGTTTCGCCGTGTCCTTTGCCGGAAATGCCGGTCAGATAGAAGAAACCATATTCAATGCCTGCCTGCTCCAGCCGTTTGCACTGGGTCAGAATATCCTTGGAAGTATAGCCCTTGTGCATAAAGGCGAGGGCAGCATTATCTCCTGTTTCCACGCCTATGGTCAGTCTGTTGAAACCCGCCTGACGGAGCAGCGCCAGATCCTCATCTGTCTTATTTACAGAATCTGTAATGCGGGCAAAACAGCCGATAGAAGCCACAGAAGGAAAATACCTGCCAATAAGTGACGCAATTTCCAGCAGCTTCCCTGTTTTCAGAACAAATGGGTTGGCGCCGGTTAAGAAGACACGCTGAATTGGCTCTGGGGTTTCTTTCCCCTGCAGCCGGGTCAGCATCTTTGAATAAGGATTTGTACGCAGAACCTGGGCTTCCAGTAAATCGCTTTCCATGTCTTCCATAGGTGACATTCTGAATGTAAATGGCAAATCGCTGTATAGGGTGCAGAACTTGCACTTGTGGTGGGTGCAGCCTGCTGTTACTTCCAGCAGAAGCGAATCTGCTTCATAGGGCGGACGCCAGATTGTTCCTGTGTAATGCATGATAATCACCTCAAATCGAATTATAATAAGTATGTATAGGCAGCAGGACAAACCTGCATATGCGTGTCTCGTAGGACGATTATAGCAGACTGCAATAAAAAGAAAAGTACTGTACTTTTTTGAAGTACCTTTCTTTTTGGCGGAAAATAGGGTATGCTGTTAAAGCGTGTCTTGGAATTGCCTTCCGTCAGATGTGCGTCACAGTTTAGGGGATACCGCAGGCGCCTCAGGGGAGACGGTGGAAATGAATTTTCAGACATGTTCCAGGAAAGGAGAGGAAGAAATGAGAAAATCAGAAGAAGCAGTAAACCGCTGCAGGACAATTTCTATGGTGCAGAAGCTGCTGGGAGGAAAATATAAGATTGAGCTTCTCTGGTATATTGGAAAGTGTGATATCCGGCGTTTCGGACAGCTTCGCCGTCAGATGGGGGAAATCACAGAAAGCTCTCTTACAAAGCAGCTCAGGGAGCTGGAAGCAGACGGCTTTCTTATCCGGCACGACTTTTGCGAGGTTCCGCCCCGGGTGGAATATACTTTGACAGATCTGGGCACGAGCTTTTTATCTGTTCTTGAATATATGAAAGCCTGGGGTGACAAGAATCTGTCATTATAGGTTCCCCCTGTCTGATTGATAAAAGTGGAGACACAAAATATGCCAATGAAAAGGAGCACTTCATAAATTATCAAAAATGCATTTGTCGGGAATTGGTCTTTAGACCAGTTCCTTTTTTTAAATGAACAATATTGAACTTTTGTTTAATTTAAGATTGGAGAGATTTTATTATGATGTCATTATTGTTAAGATTTATATGTATTGCCGCAATAAACGGTTTGCGAAACTTACGGATTCTGAAACTTTAAAGGCAGTTGCCGCAGATTGCATCAGTGATTCAGCTGCGGCCGGCGGCTGATCCGATTTACCGCCCGTCTGAACTGTTGCGGCATCTGCCCATGAAAATCGCTGCGCGATGGGGCAGATGCCCTCCGGCCACTACGTTTTCATACGGTCAGCGCAGCAAGTGCGCAGACCTATCTGAACTGTTAGATTGGATTAAAGAAAAATTTCAAAAGTACTTCCCTTTTTCGGAAAAAACGTTTATAATACATACAAGCATTTAATGTGGTCAAATAGTTCTGAATTCTGAATTATACCCCTTTTAAAGTACAACTGGAGAAGCTGAGCCTGGAAAAGTTGTAAATGTTGCAAATATTGTATTAGTTTATTTATAGAAATGGAGAAAAAGTGCATGAGAGAAAAATTACAAACGTTACCATTAACAGAGCTGAGAGCGATGGCGAAGAGCCAGGGAATCAAAGGAAGCGCAGGCCTGCGCAAGGCGGAGCTGATTGACGCGCTCTGCAAGGCGGCGGAACAGGAGGAGATTATGAGAACCGCAGTCGCGCCGCCAGCGGCACGGCAGACGGTAGTCCGGGAGGACAGCCAGGAACATGCCGGCGATGGGGACAAGGGGGATACCAGAAGCGCCGGACGCAGCGATGCAAGAACCACCGACCGCAATGATGCAAGAACCACCGACCGCAATGACAGCAGAACCACCGACACCCGGACCCAGGATGCCCGGGGGGCACGTACTACGCGGGACGCCCGCCCGACGGATTCCCTGACCGCCCAGGAGATCGCAGAGCTGGACAGCGGTATCGCAGCCAACGGAATTCTGGAAGTAATGCCCGACGGATTCGGCTTCATCCGCTGTGAGAATTTCCTTCCGGGGGAAAATGATGTCTATGTGGCACCGTCCCAGATCCGCCGGTTCAATCTGAAAACCGGTGATATCATCAGCGGCAACCGGAGAGTGAAGACGGCGGCAGAGAAGTTCGCGGCCCTTCTTTATATCAAAAATGTAAACGGGTATCCCATCAGTGTCATCGAGCGCCGTCCCAATTTTGAGGATCTGACGCCGATTTTCCCCAACCAGCGCCTCCATATGGAGACTCCGGGCAAGAGCAGTCTGGCCATGCGTGTTCTTGATCTGCTCTCACCTATTGGTAAGGGACAGCGCGGCATGATTGTATCTCCGCCCAAGGCTGGTAAGACCACGCTGTTAAAGCAGGTGGCCCAGGCAGTGACCACCAACCACCCGGATATGCATCTGATCATCCTGCTTATTGACGAGCGTCCGGAAGAAGTGACAGACATCAAGGAATCTGTGGTCAGCGACAATGTAGAGGTTATCTATTCCACCTTTGACGAACTGCCGGAGCGGCACAAACGTGTATCCGAGATGGTCATTGAGCGGGCCAAGCGGCTGGTAGAGCATGGCCGGGATGTGATCATTCTGCTGGACAGCATGACCCGTCTGGCCCGCGCTTACAACCTGGTGGTGCCGCCCAGCGGACGTACATTATCCGGCGGTCTGGATCCGGCAGCCCTGCACATGCCCAAGCGGTTCTTCGGCGCGGCCCGGAATATGCGTGAGGGCGGCAGCCTTACGATCCTGGCCACAGCCCTGGTGGAGACCGGAAGCCGTATGGACGACGTGATCTACGAGGAATTTAAGGGAACCGGCAACATGGAGCTGGTACTTGACCGGAAGCTGTCCGAGAAGCGGATCTTCCCGGCCATCGACATTATCAAGTCCGGAACCCGCCGGGATGACCTGCTTCTGACAAAGGAAGAGTCCGACGTGGTGGATGTAGTGCACAAGTCCACCAATACTGTCAAGCCCGAGGAATCTGTGGAGCGGATTCTGGATCTCTTCACCAGAACAAGAAACAACCGGGAATTCGTGGAGCAGGCAAAGAAAATCCGTTTCTTTTAAAAATGTACTTGTCTGAGGAATGAATTCTACTAAAAAGCAGGCCCCAGAATACAGAATGCGCTGCCCCCAGACAACTGTATTTTGGGGCCTGACGCAGATATCGGGCACTGAATTCACCGCTATTTCCATAATGCAGTACTGGGTTTATAGTGACAAGATGTGTCTGCCCATGCTATACTTTGGAAAAGAGGGAGGAATAAAACTATGGGAGCACTGTCTGACATGGTGCGCCAGGGGAAGGCCCTTTATGTGGGTATTTCCAACTATCAGGCAGAAGAGGCGGAACAGGCTGTCAGGATCCTGCGGGAGAACGGGACTCCATGCCTGCTTCATCAGCCCTGCAACAATATGTTCGAGCGCTGGAGAAAACCCGGTTCAGCAAAGAAGAACTGAAACGGATTGAGGAGATACTGTCCGGTCCGGCTCAGGCGTGAGAGGAGTAACCGGTAAGCAGCCGGGGAAGAGACAGAACAAGGGGGGATAGCATGTTTCCATACGAGGTGGTCAGTTCCTATAATGATCTGGAAATGCAGGTATACACCTATGTACTAAGCCATAAGAACGAGATCCGCAATATGACGATCCGGTCCCTGGCGGAGGCGGCCCACGTCTCTACCGCCACGGTCAGCCGGTTCTGCAAAAAGACCGGCTGCGAAGGCTACTCGGAATTCAAGGCACAGTTCAAACAGTACCTGAACCAGGGGAACGGGCAGCAACCGGAGATCGACCTGAAAGAGATTCAACGTTTCTTCGAGGAATTCCATACAGAGGCTTATCAGAAAAAGATCAGCCAGGTGGTGGAGGAGATCCGCAAAGCAAAACATCTGGTATTTATGGGGATCGGAACCTCCGGTACTCTGGGGAAATACGGGGCCAGATATTTTTCCAACCTGGGAAAATACAGCCAGTTTATCGAGGATCCCTTTTATCCCATCAATATGGATCTGGAGAATACCCTTGTGATCATACTGTCCGTATCCGGGGAGACCGAGCAGGTCAACACCATGGCCGGACATATGAAGGAGCACTGCTGCCGGCTGGTCAGTATCACCAACCGGGCGTCCACCACCCTGGGGAGCCTTTCCGATTACAATCTGACTTACTATGTGGCAGAACGGAGGGTCGGGCAATACGGAAATATCACCACCCAGGTGCCGGTGATGTACCTTCTGGAGACTTTGGGGCGCAGGGTCGCCAATTATCCCGCTGGCGGGGCCTGACCGCCGCAGGCCTGTCCGGAAATTCCTTTCTGGGACCTTTCTGGACAGCGCCTTCCCGGTCGGCGGAAAGCAGGTTCCAGACACTGCCCCTCCTGTTCTGTTAAAACCTTCTGACATGTTACAAATCGTTTCGGATTTGTAACATGTTTCTTTTTGGCGAAACATTACCTAAAACCTGGAGGGAACTTGTTTTTTCTTCCAGGGCAGTTTATAGTAAATATATAAGAGGAACATAGGAAGACAAGGGGTGAGGTGTATGGCAGCAGCCAGATTGCAGGAGCTGCTTGCGCTTTTGCAGCAGGAAGAATACCGGACCGCACAGCAGCTGGCAAGGCATCTTGATGTAAGCGAAAAGACAGTGCGCATCCGTCTGAGAGAGCTGCATGCGGAGCTGGCCGGACATGGGGCAGGGATCGTGTCAAAGGCCAGATACGGCTACCGTCTGGAGGTCACGGACCCGGTGGCCTTTGAAGTATGGCAGAAGGAAGAAGGGAAAGGGGAGTCACTGGAAAATGCAAGGGAACGCAGCGACTACCTGTTGGCCTGCCTTCTGTTCCGGCCGGGATACGTGAAGCTGGATGAGCTGTGCGACTTTATCTATGTGTCCAGGCCCACCCTTACCAGCTGCCTGAAAATGGTAGAAGCGACCCTGAAACGCTACCATCTGGCTATTGAACGGCGTCCCAACTACGGAATCCGGGTTCAGGGGGAGGAGTTCGACATCCGCCGTCTTATCATAGATTATTTCATCCGGCGGAACTGTCTGACAGACTTTGATTATAGCCACCAGGACCGGGAGCTGCTGGGGCTGGCAGAGCATGTCAAGGTGCTGATGGCCAGGTACGACGTACATCTGTCTGAGATCTCCTTTGAAAATTTTGTCAATTACGCCTACATCTCCTGGAAACGGATCCGCAAGGGGTTTTACTTAAAGCTGGACCGGGAGAATCTCATGGAGATCGGCGTCAAGGAACAGTCCTTCATCCGGGAGCTGGTTCATATTCTGGAGGAAGAAAACGAAATCCGTTACACCGGCGACGAGGAACATTATCTGCAGCTTTATCTGGCCGGAAAGCGGGTGATCGGAAGCATGGTGGAGAATGACTCCAATTTTGTCATCAACGAGCGGACCGACCGGCTGGCCCTGGAAATGCTGAAGATGGCGGAGCGGGAATACCATCTCCATTTCTGCAATGATTTTGAGATCCGGATGACCCTGAACCAGCATCTGGTTCCCTTTGATGTGCGGATGCGGTACGGGATTCCTGTGAAGAATCCCATGGTTCCGGAAATCAAGGAAAAGTACAGCATGGCATACCAGATGGCCCACGTGACATCCAGCGTGCTGCGGCAATATTACAAGAAGGAAATTCCCGAAGAGGAGATCGGGTACTTCGCCCTGATCTTTGCCCTGGCCCTGGAGAAGGGGAAGACCGGCTGCCGTCACGATATTCTGGTAGTGTGCGGTACCGGCAAGGGAACCTCCCGGCTCCTGAAATACAAATACGAGCAGGAGTTTTCCGACTACCTGAAAAATATCTATGTGTGTGATCTCCTGGGCCTGGAGAGCTTTGACATGTCTAAGGTAGATTACATTTTCACCACCGTGCCCATCACCCGGGAGGTGACGGTGCCCATTATCGAGGTGGGCATGTTCCTGGGAACCGACGATATCCAGAAGATTACCGATATCCTGCGGTACGGCAACAGCGACGGTATGATCCGGCGGTATTACGGAGAAAAGCGGTTTATCCGGGACGTGCCCGCAGGCACCAAGGAGGAGATTCTGGAATACCTCTGCCGGATCGTCCGGCAGCAGGAGCAGGTAGATGAGAATTTTTATGAGCTGGTGCTGGAGCGGGAGGCTTACGCCCAGATGGACTACGGCAACTATATTGCCATCCCCCATCCCAACCGGATTGCCTCAGAGGAGTCCTTTGCCTATGTGGCGGTTCTGGAAAAACCGGTAGTCTGGAACGATCTTCCGGTTCAGGTAGTGCTGCTGGTTTCCATCGGAAGGAAGGAGGACCGGGACATGCAGCGCTTCTACGAGACCACGGCCCGGTTCGCGCTGAATAAGGAGGCGGTGGCCGCCGTGATCCGGAATCCGGAATACCAGGTCTTTATTGAGATGCTCCAGAGATAGGGATCCCCCCGGCGCGGACATTTAGAAAGAAAGTCCGTGCCGGGGGGTTATGCATGTAAAATCCCGGGTCAGTCCGCGGAATCACGGAAAACCGCTTACGGCGGTCAGCGGATAACTAAAGTCCCCTACACAGATATATAATTACCACATTCATTCCCAGATTACCAGAATGAATGTGGTAATTTTTATTATTGAGTTTCAGACAGGAAATGCTAGAATAAAACCAGTGAAGGAAATCGCGATTACCGGAAACAGAAAGCAGCCGCCGGGAAGCCGGTGCGGCTGCGGACAAATGCAGGAAAGACAGTCAGGAGGCAGTAAAACGTATGCTTAGAAAGGATTTTTTATGGGGCGGCGCGGTGGCGGCCCACCAGCTTGAAGGCGGATGGCAGGAAGGCGGAAAGGGTGTCAGCATCGCGGACGTCATGACTGCCGGAGCCAATGGCGTAAGCCGTGAGATCACCGACGGTGTGATTGAGGGAAAAAACTACCCCAACCATGAGGCCATTGATTTTTACCATTACTACAAAAAGGATATCCGTATGTTTGCGGAGATGGGCTTTAAGTGCTTCCGCACCTCCATTGCGTGGACCAGGATCTATCCCACCGGTGAGGAGGAGCAGCCCAATGAAGCAGGGCTGGCATTTTATGACGACATGTTTGATACCTGTCACCAGTATGGGATCGAGCCGGTGATCACCCTCTCCCACTTTGAGATGCCATACCATCTGGTAAAGAAATACGGAGGCTTCCGGAGCCGGAAATGCGTGGATCTGTTCGTGAAATTTGCCAGAACCTGTTTTGAACGTTATAAAGATAAGGTGACCTACTGGATGACCTTTAATGAGATCAACAACCAGGCAAACTACGGGACAGACTGGGCCCCCTTTACCAACTCCGGCCTTAAGTTTGAGGAAGGGGAGGACCGGGAGTTTCTGATGTACCAGGCAGCCCATTACGAGCTGGTGGCCTCAGCAAAGGCAGTTAAGGCCGGACATGAGATCAACCCGGATTTTAAGATCGGGTGTATGCTGGCCATGACTCCTATTTACCCTTATTCCTGCAACCCGGAGGATATGATGATGGCAACCGTGGCCATGCAGAAACGCTTCTGGTTCGGGGATGTCCATGTACGGGGCCATTACCCCGCCTACATGAAGGCATATTTCCGGAGAAAAGGCTTCCGTCTGGATATCACGGCCCAGGATGAGGCGGATTTAAAGGAAGGAACCGTGGATTATATCGGTTTCAGCTACTACATGTCCTTTGTGGTCAAAGCCACGGCAGACAATCCGGAGTATGATTACCAGGAGGATCAGGCCCGGGTGGAAAATCCTTACGTAAAGGCCAGTGAATGGGGATGGCCCATTGATCCCAAAGGCCTGCGTTACAGTCTCAACTGGCTGTATGAGCGGTACGAGCTGCCGCTGTTTATTGTGGAGAACGGCCTGGGCGCCTACGACAAGGCCGGCGCGGACGGTATGATCCATGATACTTACCGGATCGATTACCTGCGGGCACACATTGAGGCCATGAAGGAATGTGTGGAGCAGGACGGCGTGGATCTGCTTGGCTATACGCCATGGGGCTGTATTGATCTGGTTTCCGCCGGAACCGGCGAGATGGAAAAGCGTTACGGCTTTATCTATGTAGACAAGGACAATCAGGGCAGGGGAACCATGTACCGGGAAAAGAAAGAGAGCTTTGACTGGTACCGGCATGTGATCGAGACCAATGGGGAAGAGCTGTGACACGGTCACTGGTCAGATGATCTGTTTCACTTGTCCAGACCGGGTCAGGTAACAGCTCAGACAGGTCTGCATAGGGAATGTGCAGACACACTCTGGTCCAGGGCATATAAAAATTTATTCTGAAGGAGGAAATCATTATGGTAATCCGTTTATTCTGCGCAGCAGGTATGTCAACCAGCGTTTTAGTAGCAAAAATGCAGGATGCAGCTAAGGAAAAGGGCAAAGATGCCGATATCGCGGCCTACCCCATCTCGGAGATGGAGCGTCTGATTGACGGTGTGGACGTGGCGCTTCTGGGGCCCCAGGTAGGCTTCCAGCTGGCGAGGGCCAAGGAAATCTGCGGTGCCAAGGGCGTTCCGGTGGATGTGATTCCCATGCAGGATTATGGTATGTGCAACGGGATGAATGTTCTGAAATTCGCTTACAAGCTGGCCAAAAATAAATAAAAATCCGGGGAATGTGTGGGAGGTGATAAACGATGGGTACATACATCAATGAGAAGATTATTCCGAAGATTATGAAGCTGATCAACACCAAGGGAGTCCAGTCCATCAAGGACGGCATGATCTATTCCATGCCCCTGCTGATTGTGGGTTCTGTTTTCCTGATCCTGTCAAACTTTCCGGTTCAGGGAGTGGTGGATTTCCTGGAGGCAACCGGGATCAAGTCAGTCATGGACCAGGCCTATGGGGCTACCTTTAATATCAGTGCCATGATCGCGGTGATCGGAATCAGTTACAACTATGTGAAACTGGAGGGCCAGGAGCCTCTGGGCGGGGCCATGGTAGCCCTGGGAACCTTCATCCTGCTGATGCCCTCTTATGTGACAACCTCAGGCGGGGAAGTGGTCTCCGGAGTCATCAACAAGACCTGGACCTCAGGCCAGGGAATGATTGGGGCGCTGATTATCGGTCTTCTGGTGGGACACGGGTATTCCTGGTTCCTGAAGAAGAATATCCGGATTAAAATGCCTCAGGGAGTTCCGGCAGGTGTGTCCAATGCCTTCGCGGCCCTGATCCCCGGCGCAGCCATTATCCTGGCGGCCACCCTGCTCCATGGAATAGCGTCCCTGGGTTTCCAGACGACGGTTATGGATGCCATCTACAATGTGATCCAGACACCCCTGCAGGGAATGACCGATTCCCTGGGCGGCGCGCTTCTGATGTGCTTTGCAGGACCGTTTCTGTGGGTATTCGGTGTACATGGCTCCACGGTTGTGGGCGGTATTATGGGCGGACTTTTGCGGGCCAACGGTCTCGCCAACCAGGCGATTCTCGACAGCGGCATGGAGCTGACCGTGGCCAACGGCGGCCATATCGTGACCCAGCAGTTCTATGACCAGTTTATCAATGTAACCGGCGCAGGCATTACCATCGGTCTGGTTCTTTACATGGTAGCCTTTGCCAAATCAAAGCAGCTGAAGACCCTGGGAAGGCTGGAGCTGGTACCGGCCATTTTCGGTATCAATGAGCCGATCCTCTTCGGTATTCCGGTTGTTATGAATCCGCTGCTGGCGGTTCCCTTTGTGGCCATGCCCCTGATCTCCTGTCTGGTGCAGTATTTCGCCTTGTATCTGGGGATTTGCCCGCTGTACGGCGCCATCGAGGTACCGTGGACCTGCCCGCCTGTCATTTCCGGATTCCTGGTGGGAGACTGGAGAACCGCGCTGCTGCAGATTGTGATCTTTATCCTTTCCTTCCTGGTCTATCTGCCCTTTATCCGCAGGATCGATAAGATGAACCTGAAGATGGAAGCGGAGACTGCCAGCCAGGAGGATGACGAGGACTGGTAACTGGCGGGAGTGTACCGCAGTTTGAATGGAGGAGAAAAGAAATCATGAATATGGAAGAACTGGTAGCCGTGTGTTTTCAGATCATTACTTATGTGGGAACGGCCAGAAGCTGTTTTGTGAACGCGGTTCAGAGCGCCAAGGCAGGGAAATTCGACGAGGCGGAGAGCCTGATCAAACAGGGAGATGAGGCATTTGTGGAAGGGCACCGCTGCCACGCAGATCTGATCGCCAAGGAGGCCGGCGGGGAGCTGACGGCCAGCAGCATGATGCTGATGCATGCCGAGGATCAGATGATGAGCGCGGAGGGCTTCCGCATCATTGCGGAGGAATTTATCGCTGTGCACAGAAGGCTGTCCGAGGTTGAGAAAATGAAATAGTTGGGATGGGGCCATCTTCTGTAACAGTTCAAGGGGTATCTGACCTGCCGCAAAAATAGAGGAAGGATTTTAAAGAACCAGAGGGGAGAGTGGAACAATGGAGCAGAGCTGTCTGTGTGTAGATGTTGGGGGGAGTTCAATCAAATATGCCAGAATCGGCCGCAGCAGAGAGCTGGCAGATTATGGAAAGGTGCCCACGCCTTATGAGGGAACCGGGCCATATCTGGACTGTCTGGAGGCGATTTACAAGAAGTTCCAGGGGCAGGTATCGGGAATCAGTTTGTCTGTGCCGGGAATCATTGACAGTGAGAAAGGCATCTGTATCACAGCCGGGAATCTGCGGTTTGCCGACGGCCTCTTACTGGTATCCGAACTGGAGAAGCGGTGCCGGGTTCCGGTTGCCATCATGAATGATGCCAAATGTGCAGCCCTGGCAGAATCGTCCTATGGTGCCCTGGCTGACTGCCGGGACGGGGTGGTCCTGGTTCTGGGTACCGGGATCGGGGGCGCCCTGATCAAGGACGGACGGGTCCACATGGGGCATCATTTTGCGGCAGGGGAGTTCAGCTTTATCTGTCTGACAGACTACGTGGATCAGCCGGATAGCCACTGGTCCGGCAGGAACGGCATGCCCAGGCTGCTGGAAACCGCAGCCAGACTGCGTGATATGCCGGCTGATCAGGTAACAGGGGAGCTGGTGTTTGAATGGATCAAAGAGGGGGACCGTCAGATGGAAAAGCTTCTGGACGAGTTCAACCGTTCCATTGCCAGAATGATCATGAACCTGCAGTTTATCTATGATCCGGAGCGGTTCGCCCTGGGCGGCGGAATCAGCCGTCAGCCGCTGCTGATCGAAGGGATCCGGAAGAATCTGGACTATCTCTATAAGCTGTATCCCTACTCCGTACCAAGGGCAGAGGTTACCGTGTGCAAATATTATAATGAAGCCAATCTCCTGGGCGCTTACAGCAATTTTGCCAGCAGAAGGAAAGAGGGAGTGTAGGCAGACCGTAATATCAACCCTATAGCCGGGGTGCCAAAAAGCAATACAACAGTTTAGCCCCCCTGGGCCGTTACGGCATCTGCACGTCCCACTTTGATTTGGTTTATCAGATTTACAAGGGAAAAAGAAATAGCCGCCACTATTGCGAGTAGTGGCGGCTTGCTTATTGCATAATAGGTAAAAATCATCATTCGGGGTAAAGCTGCTTCTATGGCTTTTCCCTTTTTTACGTCTAATATAGTATATCCGGGGGGCAGGAAGTTTTTACACAAAATTAGCACTCGCCTATTGACAGTGCTAACAACTTGTGTTATATTCCAACTATAACAAATGAACAAGCGAGAGTATTCTCAACCACATAGGAATGCAGGCCCAAAGTCCTCTCCAGAGGATCACGCCGGAAGGGGGGCAAAGGGCGCATTCCCGGGAAACGGAGGCGGTGTTATGAATATAAGCAAGTTTACCCAGAAATCAATGGAAGCAGTCCAGAACTGTGAGAAGCTGGCCTATGAGTACGGTAACCAGCAGATCGAGCAGGAGCATCTGTTCTACAGCCTCCTGACTCTGGAGGACAGTCTGATCTTAAAGCTGCTGACCAAGATGGGGATTACGAAGGAGCTGGTGACCAGTGAGGCAGAACAGAAGCTGGCCGGACTTCCCAAGGTCAGCGGCGGCCAGGTGTATATCAGCAATGATCTGAATAAGGTACTGATCCACGCGGAGGATGAGTCCAGGTCCATGGGCGACGAATATGTGTCGGTGGAGCACATTTTCCTGGCCATGATCAAACATGCGGATAAGACAATGAAGGAATTGTTCCGCCAGTACGGCATCACCCGGGACGCGTTTCTCCAGGCATTGTCCACAGTCCGGGGAAACCAGCGGGTGGTCAGTGACAATCCGGAGGCGACGTATGATACCCTGGAAAAGTATGGCTATGACCTGGTGGAGCGTGCCAGGAGCCAGAAGCTGGATCCGGTTATCGGCCGTGACAGCGAGATCCGCAATGTGATCCAGATCCTGTCCCGGAAGACCAAGAACAATCCGGTCCTGATCGGTGAGCCGGGCGTTGGCAAGACAGCCGTGGTGGAAGGACTGGCCCAGCGGATCGTCCGTGGTGACGTACCCGAGGGCCTGAAGGAGCGGAAGCTCTTTGCCCTGGATATGGGCGCCCTGGTGGCAGGCGCCAAGTACCGCGGCGAATTCGAGGAACGGCTCAAGGCGGTGCTGGAGGAAGTGAAGAAGAGCGACGGGCAGATCATTCTGTTCATTGATGAGCTGCATACCATTGTAGGCGCCGGCAAGACGGAAGGCTCCATGGATGCAGGCAATCTCTTAAAGCCCATGCTGGCCCGGGGAGAGCTTCACTGTATCGGCGCCACCACCCTGGACGAATACCGCAAGTATGTGGAGAAGGACGCGGCCCTGGAGCGGCGGTTCCAGCCGGTCCATGTGGACCAGCCCACAGTGGAGGATACCATTTCCATCCTGCGGGGCATCAAAGACCGGTATGAGGTGTTCCACGGAGTGAAGATCACGGACTCGGCCCTGGTGGCGGCGGCAGTACTTTCCGACCGGTATATCACCGAGCGGTTCCTGCCGGATAAGGCCATTGACCTGGTGGATGAGGCCTGCGCCCTTATTAAGACCGAGCTGGATTCCATGCCCACGGAGCTGGATGAGCTGTCCCGGCGGATTATGCAGATGGAGATCGAGGAGACGGCCCTTAAGAAGGAGACAGACCGGTTAAGCCAGGAGCGTCTGGAGGAGCTGCAGCGGAATCTGGCGGAGCTTCACGACGAGTTCGCGGCCCGCAAGGCCCAGTGGGAGAATGAAAAGGCATCCGTTGACCGTCTTTCCCAGCTGCGTGAGGAGATCGAGCAGGTGGGGCGGGATATCGCTTCCGCCCAGCAGAGCTATGATCTGAATAAGGCGGCAGAGCTCCAGTACGGCAAGCTGCCCCAGCTGCAGAAGGAACTGGCGGCTGAGGAAGAGAAGGTGAAGAGCCAGGATCTGAGCCTGGTTCATGAGAGTGTGACAGATGAAGAGATTGCCAGGATCATATCCCGGTGGACGGGGATTCCGGTGAGCAAGCTCAATGAGAGTGAGCGCAGCAGGATCCTGCATCTGGACGGGGTGCTGCATAAGCGGGTGGTAGGCCAGGACGAAGGAGTCCAGAAGGTGACCGAGGCCATTCTCCGCTCCAAGGCAGGGATCAAGGATCCCACCAAGCCCATAGGCTCCTTCCTGTTCCTGGGGCCTACAGGTGTAGGCAAAACGGAGCTTGCCAAGGCCCTGGCGGAGGCACTGTTTGATGATGAGAACAACATGGTGCGGATCGATATGAGTGAGTACATGGAGAAGCATTCCGTGGCCCGGCTCATCGGAGCGCCTCCAGGATACGTGGGCTATGATGAGGGGGGCCAGCTGACTGAGGCGGTTCGCCGGAAGCCCTATTCCGTGGTGCTGTTCGACGAGGTGGAGAAAGCCCATCCGGATGTGTTCAACGTGCTTCTGCAGGTGCTGGATGACGGACGGATCACGGACTCTACCGGTAAGACCGTGGATTTCAAGAATACGATCCTGATTATGACGTCCAACATCGGCTCCCAGTATCTTCTGGAGGGCATTGACGGGGACGGCGCGATCCGGCCGGAGGCTGAGGAGATGGTGATGCAGGAGCTGCGGGCACATTTCCGTCCTGAATTTTTGAACAGGCTGGATGAGACGATTCTCTTTAAGCCGTTGACCCGGGATAATATCAGCCATATCGTGGATCTGATGGTGGCGGATGTGAATAAACGTCTGGCGGATAAAGAGCTGCGGATCGAGCTGACGGACGCAGCCAGGGATTATGTCAGTGATCATGGCTATGATCCGGCTTATGGAGCAAGGCCGCTGCGCAGATATCTTCAGAAATATGTGGAGACTCTGGCAGCACGGATTATCCTGGAAGGAAATATCAGCCAGGGCCAGACTATTGTGATCGATACGGCACGGGACGAGGATAAGCTGATTGGGTATACGGAGTGACCTCCATGGACTGGGCAAGGAACGCACCACCGCCGGATGAGGGTCTGGTGGGCGCATTTTGCAGAAGACGGGCTTCGGGAGTGCGGCTGGAAATATCAGTCGGACTCCCAGGGCCTTTTGGGGCTGACCTGCTATGAAAAGGTGGTCGTAAGGGAAATGGTAATGGGGTATAATGGTGATAGCGTTCAGAGGGAAGGAGAGGTGTTATATGGAGCCTCCGATTTATTGTGCACCATTAAAGTCAAAAGTACAGCTTACAGATTACTTTCCAGAAAAGCTGAGGCATTTTCAGTATAAATGGCAACAGAAACTGGAAAAAATGAAAGGGAGAATACATAGTTTGGCAACTTGAAATTTTCGCAGGTTTCTTTCCAATGAAGAAAAGAAAATGACATAATTCTAAAAAATCTTCGAGTTCAAAAAGGTTACAAAAATTTCACCTTAAAAATCCGTTTTTTGACCCTTCGCGAGACACTTTGCGAGATACCCTATGGTGTATAATAGCAGCAGGGGACGGCATCCGGGTAACCGCTCAGGTAATGACCAGGCGGTTACGGCATACGGCCATTTAGAATCGCCAGAGGTGATGGGGCCGTATGCACGCAGCCGTTACGTATTCATACGGTCAGCACGGCGAGTGCGCAGACTTGTATGAACAGTTATTAGCCGGCCCCTTACTATTATGAAAAAAGGAGTACACAACATGGGGATGGGATACGCAAAGGAAGAAAGCAGATTGCAGAGAGAACGCTACACCGCCGAACTGGAGGCAGTGGCACGCCGGGAGCGGCGGGACCAGGTCCCGGATGAATACCGGGGCGCCAAAGAGTCCGAGGATCCGGTGGAGCGATACAAATTCCATCTGGCCGCCAGGGGCAGGAGAAAGGGTACCGTGGAGAAATACGCCCGCGACGTGCGGACCTTCCTGCACTTTCGCCAGGAGCGGAAGCTGGAACTGGACCATAGCTGCCTGGACAGTTATCAGGTGTACCTGCTGAAAAATTACAAGCCCGCCAGCGTAAACTCTATGCTGGTGGCCCTGAACCAGTACCTGGTCTTCCTGGGCCGGGCCGAATGCTGTGTCCATCTCTTTCGGATCCAGCAGGCCTTGTTTCGCGACTCTTCAAGGGAACTGACACGGGAAGAATATGTCCGCCTGGTGAAGCAGGCGGATCGGGACGGCAAGCGCCGCCTATCCTGCATCCTCCAGACTCTGGCCTCCACAGGAATCCGGGTCAGCGAGCTGCCCTGCATCACCGTGGAAAGCCTGGAAGAGAAGGCCGCCGGGGTCTTCTGCAAGGGGAAGATCCGCCAGATACTCCTGGCCGCTCCCCTGGAGAAGCTTCTCCAGAAGTACTGCCGCGACGCGGGCATCACCTCGGGCCCGGTCTTCATCACCCGCACGGGCCGTCCCATGGACCGGCGCAATGTCTGGAAGGAGATGAAAGGCCTTTGCAAGGACGCAGGCGTGGAACCCCAAAAGGTGTTCCCTCACAATTTCCGGCATCTTTTTGCGTGCAGTTTTTATGAGAAGGAGAAGGATATTGTCCGCCTGGCCGATTACCTGGGTCACAGTAGCGTGGAAACCACCCGCCGTTACACTATGACTGCGGATCTGGAAACATGCAGGAAGCAGTTGAAGCTGGGGCTTACGGAGGAAGAGTGGGGAGAGAAAGAGGGCAGGGAGAAAGAAAGTAGCAGGAGCCGGAAAAGCGGCAGGAATCAGGAAAGCGGCAGAGAGGCATACCAGGGAGACAGCCAGGGAAGCGGATGGAAACCGGAAGGCCCAGAAGCAGAATTCCGCCGGAAAAAGGCAGGAAAGGGGATCCGGGGGAGGAAGCGCAGATCCAGACGGAACCGGAAGGGCGGAAAGCGGTAGACAGCGGCCGGAAAACCGGGTTGAAAGTCGGCTTTGGGATGGGCAGCGTTGCCTGAAAAAATGTCAGAAGATGTTATAAGGCAAAAAAACACCCGAATACGACAAAATCCGGGTTTTGTCATATTCAGGCGGCAGATGCTTTTTCGGTTAGCTTAACTATACACCCTTTGGTTTCAATTTTCAATGGTTTTTTTGACTTTTTTTCCCAAAAAACACTTTTTCTTAAGCTGACACCGAAGCTGTATCTAAAACACATCTGTTAAAAGGCATTCTAAGGGAGCATGCGTGAAAATGCATGCCTTTTGGAGTGCCTTTTTATGACGTTTTGATGACAAAACCCGGATTAGGTCATAAAGCGGAGAAAGGAGGGGAGAAGACATGTTCACAGAAGGTTATGAAGACCAGCGCATAGCATCATGTGAGAACCAGTACAAGGAACAACATGAAGTCCAGTACAAAACACCATATGAGAATCCGCATAAAGAAACGCATAAAGAACCTCTGGCAGATCTGCCAGGGACCGGAACCACAGCTATGCTGATCCGCATCTTCGGGAAAAAGGACCAGGAGCCATACGGCGATATCATTCATTACCATCTGAAAAAGCCCGTCCCCTACCAGGGAGCTGCCGAGCTGGTGCTGAGAATCGATGCCATCAGCCGGAGCCTGGATCTCCCCGCCTCGGGAAGTACCTTCAGGAGTGTCCGCAGACCCAGGGATGAAACCGGAAATGTACTGCCGGGAGAGTACTGGCAGGAGGAAGCATCCGGCGGGGAACCGGGAGATGCCAGAGACATGAGCGGGCCGCAGCAGGAGGAGAGTGCTATGGAAGGGATTTCCGAAGCTGCTCCCGGCTGTTCCGGAATCACCGCCAGTCCGCCGCCCAAGGTACGGGACACCATTTACCTGCAGGTCTTCGGACGCCAACACACCAGCATCCAGGGACGGATCTGGGGAAGAGCCACCAGGAAGCAGTATGTCAGCTTCCGCAGTGCGCTGGAGCTGATCTATCTGCTGTCGGAGGCAGTTTGAAGTAACTGTTCAAGAGTCATCTGAACGGTTACCGTTTGAAAACCGTATGCTAAAGGGCGTCTCTGATGCCTTTTATGTATAGGAAATCCCGCACGTAGGATTTCCATCAATCTAGAAAAGGAGAGAGGGATTATGTTGAAAGAGCTTCGCAAGAACTACAGACGCCTGGTCGCATTTATGCTGACCATAGCCATGACATTCACCAACGTAGGAACGAATCTGAATGTGGCGTTTGCAGCCGGTGAAGAGCAGGAAGCGCTGTTCCTGGTTGATGGCAATGATCTCAGGGAAGCGATTCAGGACGCCATAGACAGTGGCGAGACCTTCAGCTTCAGCTCCTTGGAATTGACTACCGATTCCAAGAGTCTGAAAACTTCCTATGAGAAATTGATTGGAGGAAAGGATGGCGCAGTCTACCAGTTAGACGTAGACGTGGACGAACGGTATGCCGCCGTAGACACTTCTATGGAAGTGTTCTACAATGCTGGACGGGAAGAAGTGATTTTCTTGTTCATCAATGAAAGCGACATGATCGTCAAGTTCCGCGCCAATGTAGACGGCTACGAGACTGCGCAGGTAAGCATTAACCCCAATGCGGCCAATGTAGACGATGCCGATGCCTCCTATGTGGAAGATTACAGCAATGCCACTATGAAGGATGATGTATCCCGTCCCTTGGGAGCAGAAGTTCTCAACCCCACAACCGGGGCAGCGGATGCGGACGAAGGAACGGCAGCAGACGCAGAGGAAACTTCTGAGGCTGTAGAGGGAACAGAGGAAGAGACTACTGCAGTTTCCGATGAAACACAGGAAAGCGCAGAAGCTTCCGAAAGTGCGGAAGAGAACGAAAGCGCTGAGACAACCGAGAGCACAGAAGCAGAGGAGACCACCGGAGCCGAAGAGACTTCTGAGGAATCCACAGAGGAAGTTCAGAACACAGAAGCTTCTAAAGAGGCAACAGAGGAAAATACAGAAGCTGCCGGGACAACTGCTGAGGAACCAGAAGAGACCACCGTAGAACCATTTGAGGAAGCCACAGAGGCCGAATCAGATGAGGCAGAAGAGAGTCAGGCCGAAGCAGAGGAAGCTCCAGAGACCGAGCCCCAGGCTGAGGAAGCAGCACCAGAAGAAGGAGTTGCTGCCGCCAGTATTTCTCTGCGGAAGTTACAGCAGGTAGCAGCATCCGTGCAGGGTGCGGATATCGTGATTGATCCAGAAGAGGTTCCTTTGGATAATGAGCTGGAGGTCGGCGAGAACACCCATGTGGAGGTTGAGTCTGAGGAAACCACAGAGGCAGTATCTGAGGAGTCCCCTGAGACAGAACCGGAGGCTACACAAGTGAATTCCGGAGAAACAGAGCCGGAGACCACAGAAGTAGTCGAAGAGTCACGGGAAGCCGAGACCGAGGAAACCGCAGCACCGGCAGAAGAAGAGACTACCCAGGCTGGAACTGAGGAAAGCAGCGCAGTCGAAACCGAAGACAGTGCAGCCGCTGAGACCAGCGAGGCTGCTGACGACGGAACGGATGCAGCCGAAGCTACAGACGGGGAAACCAGCGGTGCGGATATTATAATCGAAGAAGAGACCACAGCCCCGAATGAGACCCAGGGCAATGAGACTCCGGTAAAGGTGGAGGAAACCACCACAGCCGGGACCGAAGCTTCTGAGGAAAATGCCGACGCAGGCCAGAACACTCCGGTGGTGGAGGAAGAAGGCCAGGAGCTGGAGTTCGGCATCGAAGAACTGGGTACCCTGGAGGGCAAGGCATTTGATACGGTAACCATCTGGGGAAGTGCAAATGCAAGAGCCATGAGAGTCTCCGCATCGGATATTCTGGCCAATGCCAGCGTTCCGGCAGAGGGAGAGTATGTATTATCCCTTGTCCACACCTTGACCACGGATGATGCCCAGTATATGAAGCTGGAAACGATCACCCTGGGTGAGGACGATTTTGCAGACGGCCAGCTTGACCTTGCGTCCTATGAATATAAGAAGGCAGGCATCTGCTTGTCCGAGACCGCTCCGATGATTTCCATGGACGGATTCGAGGAAGAGGACGGTGTACAGATCGCCTATGCCGAGATGAACTATGAGATCCTGGACGGATGGCATATTGTGGAAGGAACTTCCCATGAGCTGGACAATGGCGGGATCAGTATGTTCAGCGTGTTTGTGGGGGATTTGGATGATCTGCAACTGGAGCAGCGGAAGAATCGCCTGATTGTTTACTTCCATGTTCTGGACCAGAATGGGGTCCCCATGAGCGAACCAGTGCTGGATCCGGTAATGCTTGATGAAAAGAATGGGGAGTATGAACTGGATTATACGATTCCAGCCCATGATGGATTTGACGTAGATCTTGAGCAGGGAAGTGAAGGCTTTACACTCAGCGGAGACCGGCTGACGGGAACATTTACCAAAGAAAGCGGGGAAAATGGTAAGCTGGATGTGAACCTGGTCTATACCCCGTCAGATACGACCTATACTGTGAAGCATCTTTTCCAGACGCTGGACAATGAGACCGAGTATGTGGAAAATGATGCTCTGCTTCCACGGGAAGAGGGAATACCGAGTACTGTAGGGAGTGTCACAGAGGCATCTGCAAAGAGCGTTCCAGGCTTTGCCCCACAGAGGGTTACACAGCAGACTGTAAGAGCGAACAATACAACAGTAGTCGAAATCAAATATGACCGTAAGAGCTATGCGTTGCTGTTTGACACAGTGGGTGGTAGCCATATTGATCCCCAGACAGTAAGGTATGAGACCGTAGTTGATCTGACAACCGTAGAGGCACCAACAAAGACGGGATACAGCTTTGCCGGGTGGTATACGGATAAGGAATCTGCGCAGAACTTAACTGCCAGCAATAAGATTGACCAGGTTACTATCACAGATACCCAGAGAATCTACGCAGGCTGGAAGGGTGATAAGGTTGATTACCAGATCGTCTATTTGCAGGAGAATGCAAATGATAACGGGTATTCCTATGTGGGAACCGTGATCCAGGAGAGGCAGGCAGAGGCAGGTACGAGGATTACGGTAGACAAGGCTACCGCAGATAGGCTGAGACCTGCAACGGCGCCGGATGGAACGACAAAGATTGACTGGGACAGCAAACACTTTGCGTTCCGTGATTCGGATCAAGATGTGCTTGTGAATGCAGATGGAAGCAGTGTAGTATGTGTGAGGTATAATCGGAAAACCTATACGATTACCTTCTCAGGAGCTTATGGGTGCGGCAAGGAAGAGCATAGTAGCCATAGGTGGCAAGATGGCTGTTATAGATTGACTTGTACGCGACAAGAGTCAACTGGATGGTTTGGACATACACATAGTTCGTCTTGTTATGATAGAACAAGTGGAGGACTGATTTGCGAGAAAGAAATTCACAGCCATAGTAGTAGGAATTGCGGAACTGGAACAATTACTGCAAAATATGGTGCGTTTATCGGTGACCAGTGGAGTAAGATTGTAAAAACTAAAAATGGCGGATTGTGGTCCTGGGATGGAAGCAAGTCTACATCCTACCAAAGTACAATGCCTGATAGCAATAAAACCATATCCCAACAAGATATGGCAGGTACAAAACGTACCATGATCTACTATATTGAGAATCCAAAGGGTACCATTGAATATAAGAACAAAAAATTCAGTGAGAAAAATAGAGTTTCTTTCAATGATGGCGGTGGTCGGCCAACATATGATGAAGAATTTTATGATATGTCGGAGCAAGGGTATGAACGATATGCCAGCAGTGTAAGTCAATGGGCTGATGGAACAAATGGCGGTACGCCAAATGGATTTCCATCAACGGAACTTAGTTTTTATTATGTGTTGAAAGATTATACTCTTACTCTTAATAACGTGATGACTGAAAACGGCGCCAATGGTATATGGTCTGAAACCCGCCAGTATACGCAGGATATTTCCAAGGATCTCGAAACAAAGGAAAAAGAGTTTGGCGATGTCGGCCGTACATTCCAAGGCTGGTATCTGGATCCGCAGTTTACCACCAAGTACACTGGCGATGAGACCATGGAAATGGGCATGATTCTGTACGCTAAAACTGTCGGAAAGACCTACGAAATCACTTTTGTGGATGGAGACAAGATCCATGACAAGAAGGAAACCGAAGATACGGGTGTGATTTCCGAAAACAATATGCCGGCAGATCCGCCAGAACAGCCGAACAAAACCTTTGGAGGTTGGTATTTAGACGAGGCATGTACACTTCCATTTGATCCGACTTATCAGTTCGATAAGGCTACGACCTTATATGCCCAGTGGATCGAATCTACGACGGTTTCCTATAAGGTACGGCATGTAACGGATGATCCAGAGCCGCGCGTGATCCGGGAAGTGGATAAAGTAGGCGAGCTCGGTGATCCGGCGATAGGCGAAGCCATTAAGCCGACCGGAGAATTTGCAGAGTATGGCATTCCCGACCAGAATACTATTGATGCTGTGCTGAGTGAAGATGGCCAGGTATTCACGATCACCTACTCGAAGAATGCCAGCTATTCCATTCAGTATAAGTATGGGAATAAACCCATCAATATTTACGAGAATCCCAATGAAGCGCACCATGAAGCAAGAACCAAGCGTGTTTATATCACCCCGGATGTTGAGGCGATCAGCAGCAAAGGCTACAAGTTAGCCGAAGGTGAAAAGGAATGGCAGCTTAAAGAATTGACTTCTGGTGAGGAGAATGTCTTCGTATTCCAGATTGAGCCGATCAGCTATACCATTGAGTATGATCTGGACGGCGGATACTATGAAGGCGAAAACCAGGAGCCGAATCCTCGTACCTATACAGTAGAGGGTATACCAGCAGAAGGCATTACGCTTGTAGAGCCGAAGAAAACCAATCATGAGTTTATTGGGTGGAGGTTGGAGACGGGAAAAGTTATCTCTGGAACCATTCCAGATGCAGATGGGTTCATGGGAAGGCCAGTAAGTATTGATCCTGGCAGTACTGGTAACTTGAAGTTTGTGGCGGTTTATAAGCAGAATGTTTATAAGCTTACAGTGCAGCATCAGTATGTTGACCAGAATGGCACTGTTTTAAAAACAGAACAAGATAATGTGCTTAGCATTGATGAGAAAGCTGTAGGTAGTGAACTCTCCTTTGGAGAGACAAATGCAAAAGAAACGGAAGGGTATACATTTACCAGTGTAACAGCAGTTGGCGCGTCAGGTGCTAATGCAGATACTGATTCGGACGCAAAGACTGTAACTGGTACAATGCTGGCGGAGGATGTGACGGTTACTTTCACATATACAGTAAACGCCCAGACCTACACGGTGCAGCACATCAACGAGACAACAAAGGAAGTCATCCAGACCACTGGTCCAAAGAATACGGTGTACGGAGCAGTGATCATAGGAGAGAACGAGAAAGAGTCGATCAAGGGATATACCTATGTGAATGCAGATAACCTGACAGTCGGGATTAAGAATGCAGATAACATTGTAAAGGTGTACTACAAGGTAAACGCCCAGACTTACCGGGTACAGCACATCAATGAGGACAGCAACGAGACGATCGAAACTAGCGAGGAAAAAGGAACCTTCTACGGAGTAACCATCAAGGGAGAAAAGGAGCAGAAGGAAATCGCAGGCTACACCTACGTGCGTGCCGAGGACCTGAAGGTCACCACCGACAATGACACCAACATCGTGAAGGTGTACTACAGTGTTGACGAGAAGGGAGACGGAGGAACGGGAGACGGAACCCCCGACAAGTACCAGGTGGCGGTAACCTACCGTGCAGTGAACGGAAGCGTGGACTTTGCAGGTCCGAGATACGTGACGCTGTACGACGGCGACGGGAAGATGTCGCAGGAGGGAACGGGACACCTGAGCGCAGCCCAGATCCCCGGAACCAGTGCGGACCCCGGCTACGGGAACCCGGTGTGGAAGCCGGAGGAGCCGACGGAGCAGGTGGAGATCAGCGAGGCCACGGAGTTTGTGGTAAGCTACAGCGCAAACGCCCAGACCTACGTGGTGCAGCACATTGACGAGGACAGCAGCGAGACAATCGAAACCAGTGAGAAAAAGGGAACCT
>CAJTOW010000059.1 GCA_910577655.1 uncultured Lachnospiraceae bacterium
GTAGTGCGCAACATTGGTAATGTTGAGGTCACCAGTTCGATTCTGGTTAGCAGCTTTGGGGAAGGCGCTCCTGGTGGAGTGCTTTTTTCGATTGCCATAGTATACGGAATATGGTAATAGTTTGGAATGCTTTTGAACTGTTGCAGAAAATGGTAACATTTCAGATGCCCCCCTGAACTGCTGCAGAAAATGTGCCAGTGAGGCATTTTCTGTATGATTTCTGTTTACAGTCAGGTGGGGAATGTGGTAAGTTAATAAAATAGGAATTTGATGAGGAGGACTCAGATGATTAAACTGGTAGTATCAGATATAGATGGGACGCTTTTACAGGACGGAGGGAATCAGCTGAACCCGGAATACTATGATGTGATTCTGAAGCTGAGAGAGAAGGGAATGCAGTTTGCCGCTGCCAGCGGAAGGCAGTGGGCCAGTATTGAGGATCTGTTTGATCCTGTTAAAGAGAAGATTTTTTATTTATCAGATAATGGTGCATATATTGGGTGTCATGGGAGAAATCTTTATCTGAATACAGTTGACCCGGAGCTGGTGCGGTCGATTATACGGGATATCCAGGGGACAGAGGGACTTGCTCCGGTTCTTAGTGGTCCGGATCTGGTCTATATTGACAAGAAGGATCCGGCTCTGTTCCGGTGGCTGGTGGATGGATATAAGTTCCGGGTGGAGCAGGTGGATGATCTGCTGGAGGTTCCGGCGCCATTTATTAAGATATCTGCCTACCGGAAGGAGGCAGTGGAGCCGGCTACAAAGAAGCTTCGCGAGAAATACAATGGCCAGGTGAAGATTACCATCTCCGGCGATATGTGGATGGACTGTATGGCCAATGGCGTCAATAAAGGGGCGGCTGTAAAGCTTCTGCAGGAAAGCCTGAATATTTCGCCCAGGGAGACCATGGTATTCGGTGACCAGCTGAATGATATCGAGATGCTGGGGCAGGCCTACTATAGCTTTGCAGTAGGCAATGCCAGACCAGAGGTCCGCAGGGCAGCCAGATTCCAGACAGATATCAATGTCAGGGATGGAGTGCTTAAGACTTTGAAGCTTCTGCTTTAAAGCAGGCAGAGGATACTGGCGCAGACACGCTCTAGAGCGTTTTGGAAACAACTACACCAATCGCTTGCCTGTTTTCCCGATTGTACAAGCCCAAAAGCCTCAGCGTAGCCCCACTACGTCTGCGTTTTTTGACCTGCACACTCAAAAACATTCTGCGTGATTGGTCCAGTTATTTGCCGAACGATGTACTGGATCTGTGCCAGGAGAACAAACCGGTGTCGGATCTGATACCGGTATTCAGGAGAAGATCATATATGTCAGACAGGAATGATTTTATGAGACGCTTTCTGGCGTTGTTTCTGGTTACTCTGGTGCTGCTGGCTCTGACCGCATGCCGCCAGGGGACGTCCACGGTGTCGGATACAAATGAGAGCGTGGGATATAGTGACGGGCAGGTCATGCTGGTGGTGGCGACGGAGAGGAACCGGTACCGGGATGTGTATACGGACCAGATCTGGGGCGTAGAGGTGGACAATGCGGGGACCACATTTCAGACGTATCTTCTGAAAGAGATACAGAGCTTTCTGCGGGAGCTGAAACTGATGAATCTGCTGGCAGACCAGCAGGGGATCCGTCTGACCGGTCAGGAGAGGGACCGTCTGGAGCGGCTGACAGATGAATTCTATGACAGTCTGACGGAGGCAGATCTTAGGTACACCGGTGTGAAAAAGGAGGAGGTGTTTGAGCTGTATTCTGAGTATCACAGAGCCAACCGGCTGGTGGACGAGCTGACCAGTGGGGTAAACCTGGAAATCAGTGACAGTGAGGCCAAGGTCATACGGGTGCAGGAAATATTTCTGACAGATTCGGACTATGCGGAGAATGTCCATACCCAGGCAATGACCGATGGCACGGATTTCGCATTTCTGGCCAGGAGCGTTTCCGAGAACAAGGAGATTGAGCGGAATGTCAGCCGGGGAGAGCAGTCAAAGGAGTATGAGGATGTGGTTTTCAGCCTGGAAGCGGGAGAGATCAGTCCGGTGATCAGGGAAGGAAACAACTGCTACATTGTAAAATGTATCAATGATTATGATGTCGAGGCTACGGCTGACCGGAAACAGCGTCTGCTGACCATGCGGAAGAATCAGGCCTTCAGACAGATTTACGATGAGTTTGTGGCGGAGACACCGGTGACATTCACCAATGAGATCTGGGGCAGGATATCCTTGAAAGATGAGAACGCATCTACGACGACAGATTTCTTTGAGAAGTATCAGGAAGCGATGAATCAGTAGTGTATGTCTGTTGATGGGGGAGGATTATGATCGCACTGAAAATGGAGGATTTAAAGGGGTTTACTTCTGGACTGTTTGTGGGGGAAGCCTTTGACTCCTGGCTTTTGCGGGAGGCAACCATTGTGACTTTTAATACATTTACTATAGACGGACATATCCGGGCCGGGTATTACAGCAGTCAGGAGATGGAGGAGAATCAGATCGGAGACTTGTCTGCCTGGAAGGTGATCCGGCCTTTCTGCTTTTCGTTGATCAGGGGGAAGCGGCTGCCGGGAAGCTTTCAGATCACACTGCAGCTGCCGCCGGCAGGGATAGACCAGTTCCTAAAACAGGCGCATCTGGACCTGAGACCGGAGCAGATCGGTGGAATGTATCTGAATATCCGGTATGAGGAGGGGATTCTGCACTGTGTCACGGGGATGTCCCTGAAGATCTTTACCATGGATAAACAGGTGGAGACCGAGTGGGATGAGTGGGTGAAGGCGTATTTGAAGCGGAAGGGGATGCCATATAGTAATATATAGATACTGACAGCAGGTGTATCCAATTTGCGGCCTGTCTGAACCGTTATCCGCTGTTAGCACTCATTTAAAATGAGTGCTAATTTTTTGTTGACAAACCTGCATTGTTGTTTTACAATATATCACAGAAACCAGGCTGGCAGCGGAATCAGGGGTGTTGCTGTTTTCCGGACTCTGACGGAAAGTGACTTTCGAAATTCCGGCCGGTTCATAATAAGAAAAGTGAGGAGTGAATGAGATATGGGCAACAAGACAGGCAATTTATCCATTAACAGCGAGAACATATTCCCAATCATCAAAAAGTGGCTGTACTCAGACCACGACATTTTTTACAGAGAGCTGATCTCCAATGGCTGTGATGCCATCACCAAGTTAAAGAAGATGGAGCTCATGGGGGAGTATACCCGGCCGGAGGATCTGGAGTACAAGATCCAGGTGCTGGTCAATCCGGATGACAAGACCATCAAGGTTATTGATAACGGTCTGGGTATGACCGCCCAGGAGGTTGAGGAGTATATCAATCAGATCGCCTTTTCCGGCGCTCAGGATTTTTTGGAGAAGTACAAGGACAAGGCCAATGAGGACCAGATCATCGGACATTTCGGACTGGGCTTCTATTCTGCCTTCATGGTGGCGGACAAGGTGTCCATTGATACTAAGTCCTACAAGGCGGATGCTCCGTCTGTCCACTGGGAGTCCGAGGGTGGTCTGACATTTGAGATGAAGGACGGGGACAAGGAGGATCAGGGTACCTGCATCACGCTGTATCTCAATGAGGACAGCTATGAGTTCTCCAACGAATACCGGGCCAGAGAGGTTCTGGACAAGTACTGCTCCTTTATGCCAGTGCCTATTTATCTGGACAATGAGAAGGCGGAACCCCAGTATGAGACCATCGACAAGGAGGAACTGACGGACAAGGATACGGTGGTGGAGACTATCGTAGAGCCGGCTAAGACCGAGGAGAAGGAGAATGAGAACGGCGAGAAGGAGACAGTGGAGGTAGAGCCTGCCAGGGACCGTTACAAGATTCTCAAGCGTCCGGTGGCGGTTAATGATATCAGCCCGCTGTGGAACAAGCATCCCAATGAGTGCGACGAGGAGCAGTACAAGGCCTTCTACCGGAAGGTATTCATGGATTACAAGGAGCCCCTGTTCTGGATCCACCTGAATATGGACTATCCGTTTAACCTGAAAGGAATCCTCTATTTCCCGAAGATCAATACGGAATATGATTCCATCGAGGGCACCATTAAGTTATATAATAACCAGGTATTCATTGCGGATAATATTAAAGAAGTCATTCCAGAGTTTCTGATGCTTTTAAAGGGTGTTATCGACTGTCCGGATCTGCCGCTGAATGTATCCAGAAGCGCTCTGCAGAATGACGGATTTGTAAAGAAGATCTCCGATTACATCACCAAGAAGGTGGCAGACAAGCTGACTGGTATGTGCAAGACAGACCGGGAGAACTACGAGAAATACTGGGATGATATCGCTCCCTTCATCAAGTTCGGCTGCCTGAAGGATGAGAAGTTTGCCGGGAAGATGAATGACTATATTCTCTTCAGGAATCTGGATAAGAAGTATCTGACCTTAAAGGACTGTCTGGAGGCCAACAAGGAGAAGCATGAGAATACAGTCTTCTATGTGACCGACGAGAAGGAGCAGAGCCAGTATATCAATATGTTCAAGGAAGAGGGACTGGATGCGGTGATCCTTCCCCATAATATTGACAGTCCGTTCATCGGCCATCTGGAACAGAAGAATGAGGGACTTAAGTTCCTGCGGATTGATGCAGATCTCAATGACACCTTCAAGGAAGAAGTGAAGGAGGATGACGAGGAGTTCAAGAAGATCTCCGAGGATCTGTCCGGGATCTTTAAGAAGGCGCTGAACAATGACAAGCTGGAGATCAAGGTTGAGAAGCTTAAGAACGAGAACATTTCTTCTATGCTGACTGTGGCGGAGGAGAGCCGCCGGATGCAGGATATGATGAAGATGTACAACATGTACGGCATGGATCCCTCCATGTTCGGCGGCATGGGTGAGACGCTGGTGCTCAATGCCAACAACAAGCTGGTTCAGTATGTGCTGGGACATGGCGAGGGCGAGCATACCGGGAAGATCTGCCAGCAGCTGTATGATCTGGCGCTGTTAAGCCACGGTACTTTGTCGCCGGAGCGCATGACGGACTTTATCGCCCGTACCAATGAGATCATGATGATGATGGCCCAGGAATAGATTATTTGATTTACTGGTGTTTTAAATAAAGACTTGTCCGGGATGTCACGATTGTGGCATCCCGGTTCACTGTTTGCCGGGAATCAGTGAACTGTTACCAAAAAGTAGTTCTTACCAGAGAAGATTATAGTCCCCATATTGAATTATCTGAAATATATGCTATAATAAGTAGTAATTAAAACTATGTTTGAACGTAGGGATATTTCAGGAGGATACACATGGGTTACAAGATTATTGGAGACAGCTGTCTGGATCTGACAGAGGCCCTTAAGAAGGATTCACGTTTTGAAACGGTGCCTTTGACTTTACAGGTGGATGAACATATGGTGGTTGACGATGAGACATTTGACCAGAAGGCATTTATCGGGCTGGTGAAGGCCAGTCCCAACTGCCCAAAGAGTGCGTGTCCTTCACCGGAGGCTTTTAAGAAGGCCTATGAGTGTGAGGAGGAGGATGTGTTCGTCATCACCCTGTCCAGCCATTTGAGCGGCTCCTGCAACAGTGCCCGTGTGGGGAAGGAGCTTTACGAGGAGGAACATGGCAGGAAGAATATCCTGGTGATTGATTCAGAATCCGCATCCTCCGGGGAACTGAATCTGGCTCTGGCGATCATGTCCATGTATGACCAGGGGCTGGGATTTGATCAGGTGTCAGAACGGATCCTGAGGATGCGGGATGAGCAGAAGACCTACTTTGTGATCGATTCCCTGGAGCCTCTCCGCAAGAACGGGCGCCTCACCGGACTCCAGGCCTTTTTTGCCACAGCTTTGAATATCAAGCCGGTCATGGGAGCAGACCACGGTGTGATCGTCAAGCTGGATCAGGCCAGGGGGATCAGCAAGGCTTTTGCCAGGATGGCAGAGATCGCCACCAGGAATGCCGCGAAGCTGGAGAAGAAGGTGGCGGTCATCGCCCACTGCAACTGTCCCGACCGTGCCAGCCAGGTGAAGCAGGAACTGGAGAAGCGCGGAGAGTACAGCCAGATCGTGGTGACAGAGACGGCCGGAGTTGCTACCATGTATGCCGGCGATGGCGGGATCGTGCTGGCGGTGGGGTAGCAGATGCGGCTGGTTCCTCTTTGGCGGCTGCCATGGGGGTCAATAGCCAATACCCCGCAGCCTGCTGCGCTGCAAATCGGATGCATTGCAGCTTGCTGCGGGGTACTTGTATATCTATTTTCTTCTTAAATTCTCCTTTTCAAGGACACGTTTGGCAATCATAATGAAATTCAGCTTGAAATTATCTTCTGTGTCATTGACATCCAGTCCGGTGCCCCGGTACAGCCCTGGCCGGTCAGTTCCGCTCTGACGTTCTCCGGCAGGTTATAGTAGTCCTTTTCGGTGTAAAGGCTGGTTTGTGCTAGAGTGTGTCTGAAAATTGCTTTTCGGTAGCTGTGCGCTCCACTTCGTGGGAGATTTGGCCCAAATGAACGCGGCGTAGTGGGCTACGTTAAGTGAATTTGGGCCAAATATCCCAAGGGACGCCTACGGTGTACCGCGAAGTGGGGCGTGCATACCGAAGGCGTCCCTTGTGGAGATGCCGGGAATGAATTTTCAGACACGCTCTAATGCTCCTGACATGGTTAGGCTCCTTTCCTGGGTAGTGTGTATGAACTGGTATGGGCCGGATGCCCGCGATTGCTACGTATTCTTACGGTCAGCGCGGTGAACGCGCAGACCTATCTGAACTGTTACACAGCACCAGACAAAAGCAACACATTTCAACTACGTGTTAACTGACATTTTCCTCCGTCCGTAGTATACTATACAAAAGACCAGACAGGCCGTGGAGCCGATATCTGGAAAACATCTGGAGGGAGAGACAGGATGAAACAGGAAGAGAGGAGAACTCTGGAAAATACAGTATTTCAACTTCTGAACGTACTTCGGGAGCAGAGCCATGGGAAATACGTGGCTGGCTGTGAGCGGTATAAGCGGCAGGTGGAGGCGGCCTGCGAGGCGGAGCGGGAGTATCTGGATCTGGATCTGGCAGAAGGGCAGCGTGAAGTGATCGAACATTTGCTTCAGTCAAGATCTGATGCGGAGGACTGTGAGCTGACGCTCACCTATGTGGCTGGACTTCTGGACAGCCTTATGTTCCTGCGCAGTGCAGGGTTTCTGGATCTGTACGTAGAAGATGAAGAGAAGGAAAGCGCCTGAGACAAATCCTGGCAACGGTCTGTAAACTGTGAAAAAACTGTGAACTGGCCAATTTCCATGTTTTTTTTCTGGCGGTCTGATTAAAAATGTGCTAGGATAATTCCAGTAAAGCGTTAGGCAGGTGTTTGAGTCAGTCTGGAAACTTACGAAAAAACAGAATGTAACAGTCCGGACGGGACAGCCTGAACTGTTGCAATAGAATACCAGAAGAGGAAGATTAAAGTGACAAAAGAAAATATCTGGAAGATATTGTATTGCATTGTAAGAACGGTCATGGGGATCCTGGGAGCGGTGCTGTTTCTGCTGGCTCCCACAGCATCCTATGTAGCCTTTGAGACCATTACTGGCAATGTGCAAAATATCAGCCCCTGGCTGGCCAGTCTGAATATTATGTGGATCACAGTGATGTATCTTGCGGCCCTGGGGCTGTGCAGTTCCACCAGGCTCGCGTTTCCGCTGGTGTCCTTTGGCCTGTTTTTCTGGTCTCTGGCAGAGTATTTTGTCATGTCCTTCAGGGGGACTCCCATTATGGTGTGGGATATTCTTTCTGTAGGGACGGCCATGACCGTGGCGGGAAATTATGTGTTTGAGGCCACAGACACCATGAGGCAGATCTGGTATGGGCTGCTGGCCGCCAACGTGGTGGTGTGGCTGTTCCCGGTCCGGGTAAAGAACTGGCGGCAGAGGCTGTTTCTGGGGGCTGGCTGCGCAGTGGCCGTGGTCAGCAGTGTGATGCAGTTCTATGGGCACACGGTGCCGGACAACGGCATGCAGCTGAATATGTGGGCCATGAATGATACCTATGACCGGTGCGGATATCTCCTGTCCACAGCCCTGTCACTGAAATACATTGTGAAAAAGCCGCCCATGGGATATTCCCAGGCAGAGCTTGGAAGACTCTATGAGCGGCTGGCAGAGGAGATGGCCGGACAGGAGAAAGAAGGGCAGGAGTCCATTCAGCCGGTAAATCTGATCTGTATTATGAATGAGAGCTTTTCCGAACTGAAGACATCCGGGGATTTTCCTACCAGCCAGGAGTATCTCCCGTTCATCAGCAGACTGAAGAAGAATACGGTGAGGGGAAGTCTCTGTGTGCCGGTATTCGGATCCTTCACAAGTAATACGGAGTTTGAATTTCTGACAGGGGACTCTATGGCGCTGCTTCCCCCGGCAGTGGTGGCCTACCAGTTCTATGTGAATCCTGGCACCAGTTCCCTGGTCAGTACCCTGAAGGATCAGGGCTATCACACTGTGGCCATGCATCCTTATCCTGCGGAGAACTGGAAGCGGGACGAATGTTATCCCAACATGGGCTTTGATGAATTTCTGGCTGGTGACTATTACAAGGGGTGTGAGACCTTCCGCAACTATGTCAGCGACCGGGCAGACTATGGGAAGCTGATTGAGGTGGTGGAGCAGAAGGAGGACCCTGAGGACAGGATGTTCATCTTTAATGTAACCATGCAGAACCACGGCGGTTATGAGGGAACCCATGAGAATTTTGAAGGGGAGGTCTGGCTGACGGGAGAATACAAGGGCAGATACCCCAAAACAGACCAGTACCTTTCCCTGATTAAACGGTCTGATGAGGCATTTGAAGGGCTTTTAGAGTATTTTGAAGGCTGCGGGGAGCCTACTATGATTGTCATGTTCGGGGATCACCAGCCCAGTGTGGAGGATGAATTTTTCGATGAGATCTATGGAATGCCAAGCGCAGATGTACCGGTATCCCAGAGAATAATGTGGTATGAGACCCCGTTTGTCATCTGGACGAACTATGAGCAGCCAGATCAGGACATGGGAAGGCTCAGCGCATTCTATCTGTCATCCCATGTGCTGAGTCTGGCGGGTCTGGAGATGACGCCTTACAACTGGTTCCTGCTGCAGATGTCCGGAAAGCTTCCGGTGATCCATCCCATCGGCTGTTATGGGGAGGATGGGACATTCTATGGGTGGGAAGAGGCAGAGACTGTGTCCTGCCCCTACAACAGCCTGCTCCTGGACTATGAGCGGCTGGTGTACAACCACAGCATGGACGGGAAGGGGAAGGAACGGCGAGAACTGTTCACCCTGCCATGAGCCGGGAAAAATCTCTTTCCGCTTCATCCCCATAAGCAGGCGGAGCGTATGGGAAAGATTATCAGGTCGTAACAGTTCAGATACCCCATGAACTGTTACGGCATACGGCCGTTTAGAATCGCTTCGCGATGACCGTATGCCCGTGGCCATTACGGTTTCGTACGGTCAGCACAGCGAGTGCGCAGATCTATCTGAACTGTTAGATCAGGTCATAAATTTTCCCTAAATTTTTTCATATTCATATTGAAATTTTACGGAAAAATTGATATATTGTAAATAAATAGTTACAGAAATATCAAATGCATTTATTAATTACATTTGATAACCGTGCCGCAGGATGCAGGCCTGGGGGTCTGCGCCACAAAAGGCCGGAACATATTTGGACGGGCAGTGGCAGCAGATGCCGGAAGGGAAGGATGTTACTATGTTTATGAGCAAGAAAGAGGAGAACATTATCAAAACCAACAAAGCCGATTCGATCGGTACGCTCATTGGTCAGGGGACGGTTCTGGACGGGACCATTACCACCAGGGAGACCATGCGGATCGACGGACTGGTAAAGGGCGAGATTCATTCTGAGGGTCACCTGATCGTTGGAGAGACCGGCAAGATCGAGGGCAATATCAAGTCCCGCAGCGTCCTCAATGCCGGATACATACATGGTAATGTGAATATAGACGAGCGTCTGGAGATCACCAGCACCGGAACGATTGTAGGCGATATTGTGACAGGAGCCCTGGTCATTGAGGAAGGGGCATCCTTTAAGGGGAACTGCTCCATGCAGACCATGATTAATAAGAGTGAGCACAAATCCGAAAGTGGGGAAGCGGTAGAAGAGAATGTCCTTGAAAAAAAGTAAAAATAAAAAGAAGCTGAAAAAGGAATTATTTTTGAATTATACCGTAATGCTGCTTCCACATTCCCAGGATAAGCCTATTCATTTCCGGATTCCGGTGTGGGTATTCCTGGTCATGTTTCTGTCCATGTTTACGCTGCTTGGCATGACCATGTTCTTTTCCTATTCATCCTATCAGCTGAAGAATGTGGCGGATCAGAAGCGGATACTGGAGACAGAGCTTTCACAGATGGAGGCAGAGAAGGCCAGACTGGCGGAAGAGAAGAGAAGGCTGACCAATGAAAACCTGATGATCGCGCGGGAGAACGAGATTCTGGCTGAGAACCAGGATGAGCAGGCCCAGGAGCTGGAACGGCTGAAAACCTTGTCCGAGCAGACCCAGAAGGATCTGGAGGATCTGTTTGAGCGGGAGAATGATATGCGTGACCAGCTGGGGATCGAGGAAGTCAGTCCCCGGAGCGCCGGGATCCCGGAGACGGAGGCCGGTATGGCACTGGCATCAGAGTCGGATGACGGCCATCCGGAATACTTACAGTTCAGCGCCCAGAGCGTTCCTACTGTAGGGGCTTATGCGTTGTCCTCCATGGCCGGTGCCAATAATAACAGTACCAAGAGTGTGGAACAGAGTCTGCTGCTTCTTCAGAGAAGGATCAAACGTCAGGAGGAAAGCTATGACACCATTGAGACGGAGATTGAGAAGAAGGAAGAGCAGAAACAGCGGGAGCAGCTGAGGAACCGGGTAGTCAGCTATGCCCTGCAGTTTGTGGGAAACCGCTATGTTTATGGCGGACGGGATCCCCATACAGGGGTAGACTGTTCCGGCTTTAGCAGCTATGTGCTGGGGAATGTGGCCGGTGTTTCGCTTAACCGGACGGCCAGTGCCCAGTCTCAGCAGGGGAGATCGGTTACCATTGACAATGCCCGCCCAGGCGACCTGATCTTCTACGAGTCGGGCGGTCATGTGAATCATGTGGCCATCTACATTGGAAATGGGCAGGTGGTTCATGCGTCCAATGAGCGGACGGGGATTGTGGTATCCAACTGGAATTACCGGACTCCGGCTGCGATTAAGAATGTGATAGATTAAAAGAATATCAATAATAGAGGGGCTGTCTGGAAGATAATATTCTGAAGACAGCCCCTTATATGCATTTATAGAAGAATACGCAGCAGTTCAAGAGGTATCTGAACTGTTACGATGGTTCTGGGTTTATACCTTCCGGCTGATTTTCCTTCTCTGCGGAGTTTTGGCAGGAGTGGTCTCCTGACTGGTCTCCACAGCGGTCTTTGTGTAGGCGGCTCTGGCCTTGTGGTGGTCAGATGCCTTCTTCTGGGACGCGGGATTGGAGATCCCGGCTGCCGGATGATCTGATCCGGATATATGTCCGGATGAATCCTTCAGAGGCTTTTTCTCTGCCTTTTCTTCCTCCGGAACAGTTCCAGTTCCTTCTGTCTGGCCGGTGGTTTCTCCATCTGGACGGGGAGCAGAGGAGTCGTCTGTTTCTTCTACGGTCTGGTCTGTCTCCGGTCCCTGGGTCTTTTCCTCCCGCAGGGCTTCGGCGGCCTGCTTCAAGGCTTCCTTCTGCTCCGCGTCGGTGGGGAGCTGGCCATAGCGTCCACTTTCGATGAATGCCTGTTCTGCTTTCAGCATGGCTTTTACCTTGGCATTCTCGTGGAGCAAAAGCGCCATCTTCTGGCCTTCCGGGATATTGGGGTTGTTGGAGATGGCATTGACTTTGGTCAGAGTGGCTCCCATGCGGGTCGCCTTCAGACGCTGGACATCCTCCTTGGTCTTGCAGCTCTTGAGAGCGTTCTCATAGCCCTTCTGGGTATCCTGGATCTCCTTGGCCTTCTGGTAGGTAGCCGGGTCTTCCCGCTTGAGATACTCCATCTCTTCCCTGGTCAGCTTCTTGCCGATACTCATTTTGGTGCGGATCGTCTCTTTGGGGAAATTCTCCTGGCGTTGTTTGCGCATTTCATCAAGCTGCCGGATGAGGGGATCCTTCTCCTCAAGGGATGATTTCTCAGTATATTTCCCCTTCTCCTGCTTCGTTTCCCAGCGGTTCTGGAGCTTCATCATATTGGCAAAGGTTCCAATGGTTCCCGCAAATGACTGGATTCCAAACATAGGAATGCCTCCTTTCTTTGTTGCGTACTCCCCAAATCCCAGGTGCCTGATTTCATGGGATTTTGAGAATACATGATTAACAATGGTTCAGTATCCTTCTGTTTACCCTTGTCTTAATCATAAAATGTACAGCCGCAGCGTCCATTTTCTTTCGTCTTGTACAGGGCCTGGTCAGCCTGACGGAACAGCTCATCCTCGTATCCCTCCTCAGAGAAAGCAACGCCTACACTGAGAGAGAACTTGGGGAGATCTCCCTGGGGATGCTGCAGGGCCCAGTTGATCCGGTCAATCTTATCGCGGATAATCTCTGTACGGCCCGCATGGTTCTCCTCCATGATAACGGCGAATTCGTCGCCTCCAATCCGCAGCACGTGGTCGTGGGCACGGAAATTGTCCCGGAGAAGGCTGGCAGTCCTGATCAGGGCACGGTCGCCTGTCTCATGGCCATAGTTGTCATTGATGGATTTGAAGACATCCACATCAATCAGCAGCAGCGTTATGGGGTGCGGAATATCATGAAAACGGATCTTCAGCTGTTCGAAGGCTTCCCGGTTCAGCAGACCGGTCAGGGCATCGGTCTCTGCCTTGTAGCGGAGCATATTCTGGTTGGCAACAGCCATACGGTATACGTTGTTGTAGGTAATGGCCAGATATTTGAACTCGTAGGCGCCGGTAATGTCCAGGGCATTGTTGTTCTTCATGCAGTTGATGTATACGCGGATCGGCTTGAGGATCAGAGCCGCGATCATCAGGTAGGCGAGAATGACCAGCAGTACGATCAGGGTGGTATAGATGCTCTGGCGTATCAGGGCGTTTTGCATACTGTTTTCACGTTCCAGCTGTCTTGTGCTGCAGCTGGAGATTACGCTGGTGGTGACACTGGCAATGGTATCCGTGGTTTCCTTCTTGGCTTCCTGGTAACCGGTGCCAAATACCAGATCGTAGGCAGTATCCCGCATTTTCTGGGGACTGTAGTCCTGCTCCTCCCTGGTGAGGGGATAGTCCCGCAGTCTTGTGGGCAGTGCCAGGAGGTCTGCATCTACCGAAAGGGCAGCCAGCTTCATGGCGTGGATCTCCTGGTCCATCAGGGCGTTGGAAAGGGAAAGCGAGTCAGCCAGCCGCTGGAGAGACACCTCGTCATTGCCCCGCAGATGATCCTGCATGGACTGGAGGGCCTGGTCTCTGCGCTGGGTCACATCGGCTTCCGTAAAATATGCATCTGCATAACGGGGATCCTGGGTGATCACATACTGGCGTGCCTTTTCCGTCAGGTAATCAGAGCCAAGAGACATATTCATCACATCATTCTGGGTCAGAATATACTCCTTGGTCATGTTGACCAGATCACGGCATTCATTCAGCACATCAACGATCCCCAGGCCGATCAGGACCGCAACCACCAGGGTGCAGGCCACGATCCAGAAGCTTAAGGTCTGGATCCGGATTCCCCTTAAGGTGCTGTTTTTGTTTTGCTCCGACATGGTATGATTCATCTGTTCGTTCATCATCATTTATTCCTTTCGGTTTACTGGAAGTCCAGCATATTATGCATTTAACAATGCTATTCCGGTTTATCCAGGTTAGGCTGTCATGAAAAAAGAATATTGGTAATGAAAAGTATTATTTTCACATAAAGATAATACCATTTTTGGATACCTTTTTGCAAGATGCTTAGGAGAAAATATGGTTTTTTTTGGTTGAGCTGCTGCTGCCGCTGCCGGTTTCCGGCGGACAGCAGTTTAAAATGTCCCAAAACAGCAAAGAACCCCGCTTTGGCGGGGTCCCTGTCAATACATTGGTATAAAAAATGTTGTCTATGTATTCATCAGCCGGGAAGATCTTCTACACGGTTTAAGCCGGAACCCCGCACGGCCCGTTTGTAATTGTTGCGGATAAGAAGGAGCAGCAGAAGCAGCAGTACCAGGCCGGCGATAAAGAAGCCGCGTACAAAGCCAAAGGCAACATATTGCACAACCAGGGGCTCGCCCATCTCCTGGATCTCACTCTCTGTGTATCCAAGCTCCTCCAGATATTCATTGTAATAGCTGACCAGCTGGCCGCTTAAGGGCTTTACCGTACCTTCCATAAAGACCTTTGTAGTAGGTTCCGTGCCGGTGGAGAGGAACTCAAAGGTCTCGTCTACCAGCTTGTTGAAGGCTTCCACATCTGCCTGACGACACTTTACGGCGATATAGCCGGTGGAGGTGGGAACCAGATAGAAGTTGCCGGACTTGCGGCTGCCGCTGCGGGAGCCGTCAGACCGTTTGGTATAGGTGCTCTCAGAAGCGAAATAGTCCAGGGTATAGACTACATCTCCGGACACATGGGTTCCAGGACTGACTTCCTTGTCATCAAGCATATCTTCAAAGCTGACAGCGGGTTTCAGAGAAACGATCATGTCAGGTGTACTCTGGTACAGAAAAACCCCGGCCATGGCCCCGAGAATCAGGATTTCCCTGCGGAAAATGGCGCCTAATAATTTTTTGATATCCATAGCTAATCTCCTCTGTTATGTATAATTACAGTGACAATTCAACAAAAACAGTCACGGTTCATGTATTTGAAAATGTGATGGCAGCAAGCCCCGGAAGATATTCTAAAGCATGCTGTAAAATATCTGTTACGTCACAGGGCGGCCCTTCTTATTGACTCCAAGGGTCTGGTTGACCTGCTCTAAAAAGGCGCCTGCAAAGGTCTTGAAGGCCTCAGCTTCCTCCGGCTGCTGGATATTCACCTGGCATTCCTTACCCATCCTGGTATTGCTGGAATCCACATTGATCTCCCAGATATTCTTCTTGTCGTTAGGGAAATGCAGCTGGATACAGTATTGGTTGCCGCTTACAAAGGCAAGGGTATCTGCGCTCGCCCTGGCGGGCTGGGTGTAGACGATCTTTCCGTTCTCAACACCGATGGGGATTACCCACATATGATCGGTCTGGTCCGGACGGAAACCAACAGCATAATAATGATAGACTTCCCGCCTCATAGTCCGGGAGCCGTATACTTCCTTGCTGTGGGCGTATGCGGCCATATACTGGGAGCCATCAGGAACGACCTGGTCGATAAGCTTGCGGATCTCGGCTTTCTCCTGGCTGTTGACACCTTTTTTCTCATCAATGGAAATCTTGATGTAGATAATGACGAAAAGAACAGCAAAGACGACAAGGCCGATGATCAATGCCTGAGGGCTCACTCCAATATAGTCAGCCATTTTCTGAATCATGATAATTCTCCTCCTTGGAAATATAATTGTGTCGATGTAAATGTACCACAAGGAGTGGCAAAATTCAATGGATTTTTGGAAAAATACAGGAATTTTTATATTTTTGGAATCCAATGCCTTCTGCAGCAAGTCCAGGAAGCATCGGGCGTCCGCCCGATGTGGAAAACTGGACAAAAACAGTCTTACAAGCAAGCTTGACGCCTGTTTTTGTCCAGTTTTCCCCGCCTCGTGAACTGTAGCGAGATTCGCGAGGGGGAGTATGAACTGTTACAGTTTTTCATTGACAAGTGTTTCTTCCATGATATAATATTCACGGAATCTGGCAGCACCGGAGAAATATAGCAGAACGCAGCAGTTCAGACAGGGGGCAGGGAGATGCCCGTCTGAACTGCTGCAATAGAACAAGGCATATATGGAAATACTTATGATGTAAGTTTACACTGTGAATACGGAGGAAATCATGGAAAAGAATAAAAGAGATTCATTTGGAACCCGCTGGGGATTTATTCTGGCCTGTATCGGTTCGGCAGTAGGTATGGGGAATATATGGATGTTTCCCACACGTGTGTCCAGATTTGGCGGGGGTTCCTTTCTGATCTGGTATTTTCTGTTTGTGGTGCTGGTGGGCTTTACGGGAGTGATTGAGGAGATGAGCTTTGGCCGTGCGTCCAGGTCCGGCCCGGTGGATGCCTTTGGAAAAGCCTGCAGGAGCCGTGGTTTTGAGAAGCTGGGGGAGGCTGTGGGCATGATCCCGGTACTGGGATCCCTGGCTATGGCTATCGGCTATACGGTAGTCATGGGATGGATCTTCAAATATACGGCAGGAGTTTTCCTGGGAAGTACCCTGGCTGCGGATTCAGTGGATGAATTCAGCGCCTCTTTTGGTTCCATGGCATCTTCTTTTGGAAATAATGGCTGGCAGCTGTCAGCTGCCGCTGCCGCTTTTGCGATCCTGGCGCTTGGCGTGGGGCGGGGCATTGAGAAGGTTAATAAGGTTTTGATGCCGGTCTTTTTCTTCTTGTTTCTGGGACTTGGCATCTATATCCTGTTCCAGCCGGGAGCGGCCCAGGGATACCGGTATATATTCCGGATCGACCGTGAGCTGCTGTTTAGTCCAGAGGTGATTATCTACGCCATGGGTCAGGCATTCTTTTCTTTGTCTGTGGCCGGTAACGGGACGTTAATCTACGGCTCCTATCTGGGGGATGACGAGGATATCCCGGCGTCGGCCCGCAATGTGGCTATTTTCGATACGCTGGCCGCTGTGCTGGCGGCTTTTGTGATCATCCCGGCCATGGCGACTGTAGGTGCCCAGCTGGACCAGGGAGGTCCGGGGCTGATGTTTATCTTCCTTCCCAACCTTTTCAGGGGAATGGCAGGGGGGACGGTGATTGCGGCCGTGTTCTTCGTGGCGGTGACATTTGCGGGAATCACGTCCCTGATCAATCTCTACGAGGCGCCTATCGCCACGGTGCAGGAGAAATGCCATCTTGACCGGAGGAAGGCCTGCGCGGTAGTAGGAGTGGCGGGAGTGGCCACATCTATCTGCATCCAGGGAATCGTGTCCGGGTGGATGGATGTGGTGAGCATCTATATCTGTCCCCTGGGGGCAGGCATTGCCAGCGTCATGTTCTTCTGGGTACTGGGAAAGGATTTTGCCCAGAAGGAGACGGCCCGCGGCAGGCAGAAGCCTCTGGGAGCCTGGTTCTATCCTCTGGGAAAATATGTGTTTTCCGGCATGTGTTTTCTGGTACTGATCGTGGGGGCCATCATGGGCGGAATCGGATGAGAATTGTAAAAATCGCAGAGAAAAGGGGAATATCATGATGAAATCATCGCAGGAACTTCGCAGGCTGTTGGAATCTATAGACCACCGGGGCTATCCGGCTTATAAGGATACCCGGGGAGTCTACGACTTTAAGGAATACCAGCTGTCCATTGACCATGTCCAGGGGGATCCCTTTGCTTCCCCGTCCAAGGTCAGTATCTCAGTCTCCCACAGGCAGGCCGGATTTGCCGCCGGGTATTTCGACCAGCCCTGGAAGAAGACGGCTCTGGAGGATTATCTGCTGCGCTCTTTTGCCAGGGAGATCAGCCAGTTCAATTTCAAGGCAAAGGGCTCTGGCAAAAGCGGTCTGATCGCTACCAGCCGTCCTGGTCAGGAGGTTCTGGAGAGAACTGCCTGCGAGATCACGCCGGAGGGGATCACGGCCCGCTTTGAGGTAGGGTTTCCTGCCTTTGGCAGGACGATCAATTCCGGGGAGCTGATCCGGATTCTGTTTGACTTCCTGCCAGGGTGTGTACGGAATGTATTTTTCTATAAGAACCGCAATGGGGCAGAGGTGAAGAGGGTGATTGATCTGTCTGAGGACCAGACTTTCATCCGCCAGGAGCTGAAACGTCTGGGACTGGTTTCCTTTGTGGCCAATGGAGCGGTTCTGCCCAGGGAAACAGGTATCTCGGACCGGCCCATGAAGGGCAGTGTTCCTTTTACATCCCCGGAATCTTTGCAGGTCACCCTGAAGCTTCCTCACCGTGGAGAGCTGACGGGCATGGCGGTAAGGCGGGGGATCACCCTGATCGTGGGCGGCGGCTATCATGGCAAGTCCACCCTTTTAAAGGCGCTGGAATCCGGTGTGTACAACCATATTGCAGGAGACGGCAGGGAATACGTGATCACCGACGAGACGGCAGTGAAGCTGCGGGCCGAGGATGGACGCAGCATCAATAACGTGGACATTTCCCTGTTTATCAATGATCTGCCCAATGGAAGGGATACCACGTCCTTCTCTACGGCAGATGCCAGCGGAAGCACCTCCCAGGCGGCGGCTGTGATCGAAGGGATCGAGGCCGGCGCCAGGACATTTCTGGTGGATGAAGATACCTCGGCTACCAACTTCATGCTGCGGGATGATTTGATGCAGCGGATTGTCAGCCGGGACAAGGAGCCCATCACCCCCTTCATCGAGCGGGCCAGGGATCTGTTGGAGAAGGCGGGGATCTCTACAGTGCTGGTGGCAGGAAGCTCCGGGGCGTACTTCTTCATCGCGGATACGGTGATCCAGATGGACTGCTACAAGCCCTGTGACATCACCTCACAAGTGAAGGCGGCCTGTGAGGCCTCGGATGCGAAGCCGGAGATCACGGCGCCTGGATTCAAGCTCCCAGGCGGGAAGCGGAAGCTGGCTTTCCAGACCGGACAGGGAGCCGGCCGGGACGGCCGGATCAAGGTCAAGGTTCATGGCAGGGATGCATTCCAGGTGGCGAAGGAGCCGGTGGATCTGCGGTTTGTGGAGCAGCTGGCAGACGGGGAGCAGACCAGCGCCCTGGCCCAGATGATGCGGTACTGTCTGGAGAAGAAGCTTCTGGAACGGTATGCCATAAAGGAGGTTGTGGAGCTTCTGGTGAAGGAACAGAAGAAGAACGGGATGTCTGCCTTTACGGATGCATCCTACAAGGCTATGGGACTGTGTATGCCGCGGGTGCAGGAAATCTACGCCTGCCTGAACCGGTTCCGGGGATAGATGATAAAAGGAGTCTGATTGAATGGAGTATTTTGTTTCATTTCTGGAGGGAATTATCACGTTTATTTCACCTTGTCTTCTGCCTATGCTGCCGGTCTATATTTCCTGGTTTGCCGGGGGCAGAGAACGGGATACGGTGCGGACCTGCCGGTGTGCTGCCGGTTTTGTCCTGGGATTCACCCTGGTGTTTATGATGCTGGGAGCATTGGCAGGAACCGTGGGGGCTTTCTTAAGAGAGTACCAGCAGGCTGTCAATGTGGTCTCAGGACTGGTGGTCATCTTCTTCGGACTGAATTTTCTCGGAGTGCTCCGGGTGAATCTGTTCCGGGGCGGAAGGAGTATGGAGATTTTGAATATGGGATTTTTTACAGCGGTTCTCTTCGGTGCTGTCTTCTCTGTCAGCTGGACGCCCTGCGTGGGAGCGTTTCTGGGATCTGCCCTGATGCTGGCTTCCCAGCAGGGACAGATGGTGACCGGGATGGTGATGCTGTTTTGTTACTCTATGGGGCTGGGGATTCCGTTTCTTGTGAGCGCTCTGCTGATTGACCATCTGAAAGGGGCTTTCGGACTGATCAAGAAGCATTATGGGATCGTCAACCGGGTTTGCGGCGGGTTCCTGATCCTGGTGGGGATTCTGATGGCCACAGGAACCATGGGGAGACTGATGGTGCTGCTGAGTTAACGTTCCATCAGGTCAATAATCAGGCTGCCGGTGCCGAAAGTCCGATTATTGGCCGGATGGAACAGTCTGGAATAGGAGGATTGGATGGAGAATAAGAAAACACTTCTGCTTATTGCCGGCTGTCTGGTGGTTCTGCTGGGAGGAGCCAGTGTATTGTACAACAGGCTGGGCAGTATGGCAAACAGGGAAATGCTCCAGACCCAGGAGGTCATGGAGAACCGTGGGGAAGCCGGTCATGGAGAGCCTGACGGAGACGGTAACAGAAGCCAGGGCGGCAGCGCCCCGGGAAGATCAGATCAGACGGAACTGGAAGGCGGCCAGACGGTAGGGGTAGATGGAAACCAGGAGGGCGGCGGGACAGCCGGAAACCAGAATGACAAAAGCGCAGCGGAAAGCCAGGGCGGCAGTACTCAGGAGGGGCAGACGGAGGCCACTTCCCCAGGGACTGCCGGGGAGGCAGGGACTACCCCGCAGCCGGCGGCTCCTGACTTTACCGTGGAGGACACGGACGGGAATCCGGTGAAGCTGTCGGATCTGGTGGGTAAACCGGTGGTCTTGAATTTCTGGGCCAGCTGGTGTCCGCCCTGCAAGAGCGAGATGCCGGATTTTGACGAGGTATTTTCGGAATATGGGGATAAGGTTCAGTTCATGATGGTCAATCTCACGGACGGAAGCCGGGAGACGGTGGACACGGCCAGAAAATATGTGGAAGATCATGGATTCTCCTTCCCGGTGTATTTTGATACGGAATCAGAGGCAGCTATTGTCTATGGGATCATGGCGGTGCCGGCTACATTTTTCATAGATGCAGAGGGCAGGCCGGTGGCACGGGCCTCCGGGGCCATTGACAAAGAGACCCTGAAGAAGGGGATCGGGATGGTGCTGCCGGAAGAAGGAACTTCTTAAACCGCCTTGGGCGATGAAGCTTAAAAATAAAAAGGGGTTGTCGGGAAACAGCTCTCTGTCAACGATATATCGGGTGATTTGTTGAATATCACCACAATATATTGTATGCAGGAGGCATTTTCCGACTGCCCCTTTTGTTATGACGTCTGTCATATGTATATTGGAAATTTCCTGTGTGCTGTCATCGTCTGACTCCGGGGCCGCCGCTTGAATAGGTCTCACCGGAGGTGACCACTGGTGTGGAGCTGCCTGAGCCGGATGTGCTGGCGGAGCTTTCTCCGGCCACCGCGGCATTGGCCACGTTCACAGAGGTGAGGCAGGCACCGTTGCTGCCGAAGGAGCAGGAGACGCCGTCAATGATCCGGGTAGTGTCTGCCATCATCCGGCCGTCGGCTTCGGGATCCAGGTAGTAGTAGGTCTGACCGTCCCGGATCCATCCTGTAAGCCGGTGTCCGGATTCATTGAAATAATGATAATAGCCCTCCACCTGGGTCCATCCGTGGGACATGGCGCCGTTGGCAGGATCCATGTAGTATTTGTTGGTTCCGTCGCTGAGCCATCCGGTAAGCATCTGGCCATCTGTGTGGAAATAGTAATAGTTGCCCCGCAGATTCTGCCATCCGGTAAGCATCCGGCCGTCGCTGCCGAAATAGTACCATTTGCCGTCAATCTCAGCGGAGGTGTTGATCTTGCAGATCCCGGAGGCGGGATCAAAGTAATACCAGGAGTTGTCCATGAATCTCCAGCCAACACCCAGGGATCCGTCTCCCCGCATGTAATAATAGTTGTCATCGATCTTCAGCCAGCCGGTCAGCATGGTGCCGTCGTCCTTGAGATAATAGTAGGTGCCGTCCACCTGGACAAGTCCGGTAGCCATAGTGCCGTCAGGGTAGTAGTAGTACCAGTTGTCATTATCTTTGACCCAGCCGGTGGAAGCCAGGGAAGAAAATGCAGTCATGCAGGTCATGATGCCTGCCATAATCATCATGACAATGCCTTTGAAATGTTGTCTCACTCTCATCATGTAGTCCTCCTTGATTATAGAAAACAGATGTGCCTGGGACCAGACAGTATCTGAATAACCTGGAATACAGAAAAATTGCCAATGGCAGGTTTTTGCATACTGCTGTATGCAGAAAGGCCGTCAATGGCAAGTCTTTTGTGTACTCCGGTATATAGGAAAAGCGCCGTAACAGCCCAGATACCTCTTGAACAGTTACAAAGAATCAGCAACGCTTTTATATAATGTTGCTATTATAACATCTGAGGGCTGGTAAATGGTGACATTTTTCTTAAGAATTCATAACGGAAATATTGCTATGGATAAAATGCTTGACCTGGAGTGGACTCCAACTGTTACAATGTATCATAAACAAAAGGAGGCTGAGTATATGATTTACAAGGAATTTCAGGATTTGAAGCTGTCTGCCCTTGGTATGGGGGCCATGCGTCTTCCGGTGGTGGATGGTGATGATGCAAGGATTGATGAGCCGGCTGTGGCAGAGATGGTGGCCTGGGCCATGGAGCAGGGAATCAACTACTACGATACGGCCTGGGGCTATCATGGCGGGCAGTCGGAGCTGGTCATGGGAAGGGTTCTGGGAAAGTATCCGCGGCAGAAGTACTATCTGGCCACCAAGTTTCCGGGCTATGATCTTTCCAATATGGACAAGGTGGAGGAGATCTTTGAGAAACAGCTGGAGAAATGTGGCGTGGAATATTTTGATTTCTATCTGTTTCACAATGTCTGCGAGATGAACATTGACGCTTATCTGGATGAGAAGTACGGGATCCTTGCGTATCTGCTTAAGCAGAAGAAGGCGGGCAGGATCCGTCATCTGGGCTTTTCCGCCCATGGAAGCTTAGAGGTGATGAAGCGTTTCCTGGAGGCTTACGGGGAGCATATGGAATTCTGCCAGATCCAGCTGAACTATCTGGACTGGAGCTTTCAGGGAGCGAAGGAGAAGATGGAGCTTGTACAGGAATATGGGCTTCCGGTGTGGGTGATGGAGCCTTTGCGGGGCGGCCGTCTGGCCTCCCTGGAGGAGGGACATGAGGCCCGTCTGGGCAGTCTGCGTCCCCAGGAAGGGATCCCTGCCTGGGCATTCCGGTTCCTCCAGTCCCTTCCGGGAGTGACCATGATTCTTTCCGGCATGTCATCCTTCCCACAGCTTAAGGAGAATGTGGCTACCTTCTCCCAGGACAAGCTACTGGATGACAGGGAGATGAAGGAGCTTCTGGCAATCGCTGATGAGATGCTGGGGAAGAAGACCCTTCCCTGCACGGCCTGCCGTTACTGTACCAGCCATTGTCCGCAGCAGCTGGATATTCCGTCCCTTCTTTCCTTATACAATGAGCACTGCTTTACGGACGGCGGCTTTATCGCCCCCATGGCACTGATGGCTGTGCCAGAGGAAAAGCAGCCCTCTGCCTGCGTAGGGTGCAGAAGCTGTGAGGCAGTCTGCCCGCAGCAGATTAAGATTTCCGAGGCCATGAGTGATTTTGCGGCGAAAATGCAGGGAGGAGGGAAATGATATGGAACGGGAGATATTGCTGCTGGGAGATCCTGGGCTTTATGAGATTTCTGAAGAGGTGAGGCAGGAAGAGTTAGAGTCGCTTGGGCCGGTATTTACGGATATGTTTGACTGTATCAAGGGAATCCGCCGGGACTACGGCTTTGGCCGCGCAATTGCGGCTCCCCAGATCGGGGTGAAGAAACGGCTGATCTGCATGTTGACTGACCGGCCATATGTGATTATCAACCCATCCCTGAAGTTTGTGGGGGAGGAGATGATGGAGCTGCTGGATGACTGTATGTCCTTTCCCAATCTGCTGGTGTGGGTACGGCGCTATCGACATTGTATCCTGCATTACCGTGATGAGAACTGGCAGGAACGGACAATGGATATGGAAGATGACATGTCGGAACTGATCCAGCATGAATATGATCATCTGGACGGTATTTTAGCCACAATGAGAGCAATTGACAACAAATCCTTTGTTATGAAAAGGTGATATGCCCCTTGTCAAGTAGCCAGGTGTAATATCTAAAATTTAGTGCTGGTGATACCTGCATTTCGATTTGAAATGTAGGTATTTTTCTATGCACACTGTTTTTCTTTCGTTCCCGAAAAGTGGCCCTTTCGTTCCATTCACCCGAAGGATCGGGAATTTCTGCCGATATAACAAGTAAACCCCTTTTGGAAAATTGAGGTGATCAATGTTGGATATAGCGGTGGTGGATGACGAAAAAGTCATAAGAGAGCACCTGTGCGCACTGATACAAAAGCAGAACCGGTCAGGCCGCGTAGAATCCTATGCCACAGGTGAGGAGCTGCTGGCATCGGGAAGACCGTTTGATATTGTGTTCCTTGACATACAGATGGACGGTATGAACGGGATCGAGGCGGCAAAAAAGCTGAGAGAAAAACAAGACGATGTAATCATAGGATAGGAAGACCTGATAAGGAAGAATGTTACTTTTGAAGAATTGATAAAGGGCTTTTGGTTTCAGGGACAAGGATATCTTTGAAACCGAAAGCCCTTTTTCTGGTATCATAATTCAGTATTTTCTGGAGGCCCTTTTGCGGGGCCTGAGTGCCGGTGTTTATTCACCATTGCCCAGCAGCTTTAGGGATTTGATCAGGGAATGGTTGATGTGGAGGACGATGGCGTCCTGCACATCCTCCTCATTTTCCCGGAGAAGGGCATCAATGATAGCCTTGTGCTGCTGGAGATTGCCGGCCCGGTTGGAGGAATCCAGCACGGCGGCGTAGACAGCCAGACGCAGCTGCTGGATCATGACAGACTGGTACATGTCCATGAGAATCTGGTTGTTTGTGATGCTGACCAGATAGGCATGGAAGGATGTATCAATGCGGAATTCCTCAACCTCAGAGCTATGCTCTGCCTGTTCAAACATGTTCTGGAATTCCAGGAGCCTGCTTTTGGAGTAGAGGGTGATATATTTGCGGCATACGGTGGGTTCGATTAGTTTTCTGGTCAGGTAGAGATCATTAATACTTTTTTCCGTGAAGGGGGCAATACGCATACCCTTGCGGGGGTAGATTTCCAGCAGCTTGTCAGACTGGAGCATCAAAAGAGCCTCCCGCAGGGGGGTTCTGCCGAATTTTGTCTGTTCTAACAGCTGTTTCTCATTGAGCTCCTGTCCGGGGCGGTATTCACAAGAAATTATTTTATCATACAAGTACTCATATGCCTGGTTTGTCAGTGCCTCAGCCATGTTTCGTTCTCCTTTTGGACTGCACGCTCTAGAGCGTGTTTGAAAATTCATTCCCGGCATCTGCACGCCCCACTTTGCGGTAT
>CAJTOW010000060.1 GCA_910577655.1 uncultured Lachnospiraceae bacterium
TCCCACAAACTGTGACGCACATCTGCCAGAAAGCAATTTTCAGACACACTCTAGTCTGCGCACTTGCTGCGCTGACCGTATGAAAATGTAGTGGTCGGAGGGCATCTGACCCATTGCGCAGCGATTTTTATGGGCAGATGCCGTAACAGTTCAAAGGGCATTTGAACTGTTACAACAACTGCTGAACAAAATTAAGCTTCTTGTCTGTCGGTTATTGACAAACATTCTCAATAAGAGTATATTCTCCTTGTAGGTATGAGTTGCAGAAGGCTAACCAGACATCTATGTGTCCGGCACCGGATATACTGCTAATAGGCGCAGGTCTGGCGGACACATGTGGTATGCCTGATCCTGATCGCCTGGGGCGATGGGAATACCATGGGAAAGGGAGATATATATGAAGCTGAATGAAGGAATGATTGGCCGCACGTATCTGGTGAAGAGTGTGGTGGTAGATGATACGATCACCCGGCGGCTGGAAGCCCTTGGGGTGAATGAGGTGACACCAGTAACCATCCTGAATAAAAAGGGAAGCGGCTCCGTGATCTTCAAGGTACGGGGAACCCGTCTGGCGGTGGGGAAGCGTATCAGTGACGGGATTGAGATTGAGGAGCCGGCAATCCGCGGAAAGGAAGGTGCATCCCATGCTCAGCGATAACACCGAAATCCGTGTGGGATTTGTAGGCAACCCCAACTGCGGCAAGACAACACTGTTCAATGCATTTACCGGAGCCAGTTTAAAGGTAGCCAACTGGCCGGGAGTCACTGTGGAGCGGGTGGAGGGCCACACCAGCTACAAGGGACGTCCCATCCAGGTTATAGACCTGCCGGGAATCTACAGCCTGACCTCCTATACCATTGAGGAGATCGTGACGCGTCGCTGTATTGAGGAGGGGGAGGTGGATGTGATCATCAATGTGGTGGACGCATCTTCCCTGGAACGGAACCTTTACCTGACCTTGCAGCTTTTAGAGCTTAAGAAGCCGGTGATCCTGGCCCTTAACATGATGGATATTGTGGAGGAACGGGGCATGGAGATCGACATGCACCGCCTTCCGGAGCTGCTGGGACATATTCCGGTGGTGCCGGTTTCTGCCAGAAAGCGGACGGGACTGGACGTGCTGATGCATGCGGTGGTCCACCACTATGAGGAAGGACCCCAGGGGATCGTGGTCCGGTATGATGAAGATATCGAGCAGAAGATCCTTAGGATCCAGGAGATCCTTAAGGCCAAATACGGCGACATGGACAATCTCCGCTGGCATGCGGTCAAATTCCTGGAGCAGGACAAGACTGTTACCAGCGATCATCCGGTAGATGTCAGCCACATCGTGACTGAGAGCTATGAGAAGAAAATTATCAATGAGAAATATGATTACATAGAGGCGCTTATTGATGAGTGTCTGTTCAACAAGGAGGAGAAAGCGGCTTCCACGGACCGGATTGACCGCTGGCTCACCCATCCGTTGCTGGGGATTCCCATCTTTCTGGGGATTATGGCGCTGGTATTTTTCCTGACCTTTACGGTGGGGGATTTTCTGAAAGGGTATTTTGAGGCCGGCCTTGACTGGTTCTCCGGTGTCGTGACAGCCTTCCTTATGGGGATTCACGCGTCCCCGTGGATGTCCTCCCTGGTAGTAGACGGGATCGTGGCCGGTGTGGGCGGGATCCTGACCTTTTTGCCCAACATTTTTATCCTGTTTCTGGCACTGGCATTTCTGGAAGACAGTGGATACATGGCCCGTGTGGCCTATGTGATGAATGAGATCATGGGACGGGTGGGACTGTCCGGGAAGGCATTTCTGCCCATGCTTCTGGGCTTTGGCTGCACGGTTCCTGCTGTGATGGCTACCAGGGCCCTGGCCAGTCAGCGGGACCGGAAGAGGACGATCCTGATTACTCCCTTCATGTCCTGCTCGGCCAGACTGCCCATCTATGTGCTGTTTGCCCAGATGTTTTTCCCGGACAAGGCATTGCTGGTAGCCTATTCCCTCTATGTGCTGGGGCTTGTGGCAGCGATTCTCATCGCTTTCCTTATGCATATGACCAGCAAAAACAGCCAGGAGGATACGCTCCTGATCGAGTTGCCGGAATACAAGACGCCCAATGCAAGAACCGTGGCTATCTATGTCTGGGACAAGGTGAAGGACTATCTGACCAAGGCCGGAACCACCATCTTCCTTGCCTCCATCATCTTGTGGTTTGTGCTGAATTTCGGCACGGCGGGTTATATATCTGATGTGACCGACAGCTTTGCAGCCGCCATCGGGCGGGGGCTGGTACCGGTGTTGGCGCCTGCCGGACTGGGCAGCTGGCAGATCGCTGTGGCTCTGATCTCCGGTCTGTCGGCCAAGGAGGTGGTCGTATCCAGCTTCTCGGTGCTGTACGGGATCAGCAATATCAACTCCGAAGCAGGTATGGCCGCATTATCAGCCCAGCTGTCCGCGTCCGGTTTTGGCCAGGTGAGCGCTTATGCACTACTGGTTTTCTGTCTGCTGTATTCTCCTTGTGTGGCGGCAGTAGGAACCATCCGCCGGGAGACCAGATCCTGGCGCTTTACCGCTGCCATGGTAGCTTTCCAGATCTTCATTGCCTGGGCAGCCGCTGTGGTCGTCTTTCAGACAGGAAGCCGGATCTGGTAGATTATTATGACCCCGGTTCAAGACCAGATACGGAAGATCTCTTTGCTCTGTCCGGTCAGAAACAGACGCCAGGAAGTATACCAGACAGTGCCTGTTTCTGCCCGGACAGTCAACAAGGGTCTATACGTAACAGTTCAGATCCCCCCTGAACTGTTGTGGCATACGGCCATTTAGAATCGCTTCTTGATGGCCGTATGCCCTCCGGCCACTACGTTTTCGTAGGGTCAGCGCAGCGAGTGTGCAGACTTGTCTGAACTGTAATGTCTATACGACTGTTCCCGACGGAAGGATCATGTGGAAGTCCCCGGTTTTCCGGCGATACAGGTAGATGTGGTCAGACAGACGGTCCTCTGGAGGAACATCTGATTCGTTGATACTGGCCACCATGGAATTCAAGGTTTTGTAAGGTATTGTCTCTCCGACAGGAGTCAGCAGGACTTCGTGGATACTGGATGGAATGATCACCAGATCACTATCCAGGGTTTTCGCGAAGTCTTTTATTATGCCAGGATATAGGACACAGCAGGCCCCATAGATTCCGGCACTGTTGGTCAGGACATACAGAGGCGTAAGCTTTCTTGTCCTTTCCAGAAGCACGTTTAAAGCGGCTTCATCATAGCTTATGTATGGATTGCTGCCTGCAAGCTCCCGCATAACCTGACCCATGTCCTGGAGCAGGGGCGGATAAGCTGCCGGTGTATTGGCGGTTGCCAGCTTGAGAAGGGTCTTTTCGTCTGTTTTCCATAAGTTCATGTGTTCGTTGTGGATCAGGGCGGTCATCTGCCCATGGGTGCTCTGGCCAAGGGCCAGGTAGAAGACGACGGACAAGTCCATAAAGGACATGTGGGGAACATCTGCCAGAAGCAGCTTGTTAGACTGGGTATGGATCAGTTTCATCATCACCTTGGGGGAGATTCTGGAAAAATCGGAAATGTGACCGTCCAGAATGCAGGCAGGCGGCGGGTTATTCTCAAACAGAACCTGGATCTCGTCGAGAATGTCTTCCAGGGGCATACCGTGCTGGTACTGCTCATAAAAGGAATTCAGATAGACCGTAGGCGCCAGACTGGAGTCGGAAGTCAGGATCGTAAGTCCGTCCAGCAGGATGCCGTTATTCTTGGAGACACTGAGAAGTCTGAGGGAATAGCTGTCACCCAGCCGCTGCTTTAACATGTGCTGAATGGTTTTAAGAAATTCTGCGTATACCATAGTAGGTACCTCCTTGGATAAAATAATAGATAATCATTTGACATGCAGGAAATAATAATTCCGAAAGGATTAAGAAACCTGAAAATGTCAGAATACCGGAATCGGCAGAAGCCATTATAGCGCATTTTGTCGGATTTGGCAAGAGGAAAAAAACGGTTGCAGTCAGAAAGAAAAGCAGATAGAATATATTTACAGTTCACGGGGCGGGGAAATGGACAAGAGGATGCACCACGTGAACAGTAGCTATGGTTACAGAAGCAGGGCTGTTTGGATCTGGCAGAATCCGGTTTTTGCGGGAGGCCAGGATCTGTATGATAGAAGGGCAGGAAGCATGATTCGTCTGATTAAGAAGTTTGGGATATTGTTTGTGATCTTCGCGGCAGTATTGATTGTATATATGGGTATGAACCGGGAGCGTCTGCTTCAGGGAGATGTAGTCTACACAGTCATCGGGGAGCAGAAGCTGCCGGTGGTGTATGTGGAAATGTATGGGCGGAGGATGAATCCCATGCACGGCTACCGCCAGGACATGGGCAACACAGCAGCCAGGGACAGCCTGACCGTCCTTCCCCAGGACCGTGCCCTGGCTCTTTACGCCGGGGAATGCCAGGAGACCGTGACAGGTATCCGCTATGAGATCCGCAGCCTGGATCTGGAGCGTCTGGTGGAGAACACTACGGTGGAGGAATGGCAGCAGGACGACGGGCTCGCGGTAGTCCTGCCCATCCAGAATCTGCTTGCCAGAAAGGAGCAGTATGTGCTGCGTCTGGAGCTGGATCTGGCAGAGTCAGGAACCATTTACTACTATACCAGGATCCTGTGGCCGGAGGAGGAGACAGACATAGCCCAGTCCATGATCGACCTTGCTGCCGGTTTCACGGAGAAGACTTTTCAGTATGACCAGGCCAGGGATCTGGTTATGTACCTGGAGACCAATGACGCAGAGGACAACAGCTCCTTCGGCCGTACCACCATCCGCTCTAACTTCGCCCATCTTACCTGGGGAAGGCTGAGGATGAGGCCGGCCAGCGAGCTGCAGATCCGGCTTAAGGAGCTGGATGGGATTATGAGCTGCGTGGCCGTGGATTATCTGGCGGCCCGTGAGACAGAAGACGGAAGAACAGAGTACTACGAGGTGGAGGAGAATTTCACCATGAAATGGAATTCGATCCGCACCTACCTCATGGACTATGAGCGTACAGTCGACCAGATCTTCGAGGGTGCCCGTGAAGACTATACCGGAAGGCGGATCATGCTTGGGATCACCAATGATGAGAGTATCAGTGTGGTGAAAAGTCCCAACAGAAAGGTGATCGGCTACCGGGCCGGACGGGATCTGTGGTGCTTTGACCAGGCAAGACGTGAGTCTGTGCAGGTCTTCTCTTTCCGGGAGCGGGAGGACGGGATGAAACCGGACTTTATGGATCATGGGATCCGGATTTTGAGAGTGGAGGATGACGGAAGTGTGGATTTCCTGGTCTATGGATACCAGAACCGGGGAACCCATGAGGGGGAATCTGGCATAGCCGGATACCACTATGAAGGGGAGGGGAACATCCTGCAGGAGCGTTTCTTTGTCCCTTCTGCCCTGGCCCTGGGCCAGCTTGAACAGGATCTTGAACAGCTTTCCTACCTTGCCTCCAGCAATATGCTCTACATCTATCTGGATCATGCCATCTACGGGATCGATATGACCAGCAATGAGCATATGGTGGTGGCGGATGCCCTGCAGGAGGGGAGTCTTGCGGTCAGCACCGACAGGGGGCGGATCGCCTGGCTGGAGGGCGGTGAGCCCTATACGTCCACACTGCTGCATCTGCTGGATCTGGAGACCGGGGACAAGCTGGATATCCGCGGGGATACAGGAGAATGTGTACGTACCCTGGGCTTTGTTGGCCGGGATCTGGTCTATGGGATCGCCAGTGAGAATGATCTGTGGGTGGTTAATGGAAGGATCGTGGATCTGCCCATGAAGGCCGTGGAGATCATGAATGACCAGATGCAGGTGGAGACCAGGTATGAGAAGGAGGGATACTATGTGGCCGGTGTGTCCGTGGAGGACAGCCGGATCCATCTGGAGCGGGTTACCAGGACCGGAGAGCAGAGCTTTGTGGAAGCCCAGGAGGATACGATCGTCTGCAATGTGGAAATGGGACCAGGCAGGCTGGACGGGATCGGATGGTACGCGTCCCAGGATAAGGGTAAGGTCTATTTTGTCCAGCTGGACAACGATGCGGGAGGGGGCCGGGGGATCCGGACCACGGCTCCCGGGCGGATCAGCCGGGAGCAGGCCGGGGTGCTGGATCTAAGCGCCAACACCCGGCTGACAGGACTGCAGTTCTATGCCTATGGGGGCGGAAAGCTGATGGGGATCACCGGAAGCTTCGGGCAGGCGGTCTCCCTGGCATATGATAAGATGGGGATCGTTACAGACCAGAACCACAGGATCCTCTGGAGCCGTGTCAACCGGCCTGCGGCTGTGAACATACGGGATGTTACGACGGCATTTTCACAGCTCTCCCGTCATCTGGACGAATTTGAGAAGAGCAGAGCCTATGGGGATGGGGCAGTACTTCTGGATGCACGGGGCTGCAGTATGCAGCAGACGCTGTATTTTGTGGGGCAGGGGGTTCCGGTGCTGGCCTATACCGGGGAGGGGAGCTATCTGGTGCTTTGCGGTTTTGACCAGTACAATGTCACTGTGTACGACCCTTCCACAGGCCACAGCGAGAAGGTGGGCCTTAATGACAGCACAGAATTTTTCCGGCAGCGGGGCAATGATTTTGTGTGTGCGGTGGCCGGAGAATAGCAGATACCGTCTGAACTGCTGGTCTGGATGTTGCCTGGTGATTTCCATAATTGGCTGAAAGACTTTACAAATTTTAATTCTGTGGTATAATCATTAATACTGTTTTAAGAAATTATTAACAGATCATATTTGACACCGTTGCCGGCCGGACAGGTCCGGGATGCATGCTGCAGGCAGGAGCCTTGTAAGTATTTTGCAGCAGGAAGGCGATCAGGTATGTGTGGAAAGCATCGGTTAAGAGGTGTGCAATGAATCAGTATGTGATGAAAGGCGGCAATCCGCTGGTAGGAGATGTTCTGATCAGCGGGGCCAAGAATGCGGCTCTTGGTATTCTGGCGGCGTCCATTATGACGGATGAGGATGTGGTGGTTGAGAACCTTCCGGATGTCCGTGATATCAATGTGATGCTGGAGGCCATCCAGGAGATAGGCGCAAGAGTAGAGCGTCTGGACCGTCACACGGCGAAAATCAATGCTTCAACTGTCCGTGATGTGTCTGTGGATGATGACTATATACGTAAGATCCGTGCGTCCTATTATTTTATCGGGGCGCTCCTGGGCAAATACAAAAGTGCGGAGGTTCCCCTCCCCGGCGGCTGCAACATCGGCAGCAGGCCCATAGACCAGCATCTTAAGGGCTTCAGGGCCCTGGGGGCAAAGATTGAGATTGCACGGGGAGCAGTTATGGCCCACGCCATTGACCTGGTGGGATGCCATGTGTATCTGGACGTGGTGTCTGTGGGCGCGACCATCAACATCATGATGGCATCGGCCCTGGCTGAGGGGCAGACCATCATTGAGAATGCGGCCAAGGAGCCCCATGTGGTGGATGTGGCCAACTTCCTCAACAGCATGGGCGCCAATATCAAGGGGGCGGGTACAGATATCATCAGGATCCGTGGTGTACGCAGCCTGCATGGGACGGAGTATTCTATTATTCCGGATCAGATTGAGGCGGGGACTTTCATGTGTGCCGCCGCAGTTACCCGCGGGGATATCACGGTGAAGAATGTGATCCCCAAGCATCTGGAGGCCATCTCAGCCAAGCTTATGGAGATTGGCTGCGAGATCACCGAGGGAGATGACGAGGTTCGTGTGGTAGCCAAGAACAACCAGCGGCCTACCAACATCAAGACCCTTCCCTACCCGGGATTTCCGACGGATATGCAGCCTCAGATGGCTGTGACCCTGGCTCTGGCTGACGGGACCAGTATGATCACCGAGAGTATTTTTGAAAACCGGTTCAAGTACGTGGACGAGCTGTCCCGCATGGGCGGCAATATCAAGGTTGAGGGCAATGTAGCTGTCATCGACGGTGTGCGCGGATTCACAGGAGCCCAGGTGGAGGCCCCGGATCTCAGGGCCGGCGCGGCCCTGGTTCTGGCTGGACTGGCAGCCGTAGGTTACACAGTGGTGGACGAGATCGGATACATCCAGCGGGGGTATGAGGGATTTGACGAGAAGCTGCGCAGGCTGGGGGCCGTGATTGAGCTTGCGGATTCCGACCGGGAGGTACAGAAGTTCCGGCTGAAGATCGGATGAGCCGGCACACACTGATATGGCGGAAGGGGGAGCTGTCTGGAGGATCAGGCAGGATAAAACAGGAACAGAAAACATGTACAGATCCCATTGTGGCCGGACAGTCTGGCTGCTATGGACTGCTGTTAAAAAAATGTAAGCAAGAGTAATTTTTTTGTAGGTTTTCTGACTGGTAATTGTCAAGGATTTTTCATATTTTGTACATGATTTCCAGATATACTGGATTTATAATAAACATGGTGCCCAGGTTAAAAAAACCTGGGTATATCATATAGCCTCGGGCAGAGACCGGAGAGAGCTTCGTCTGCCCCGGCGATTATACAAAACAGCTTTGAGAGGAGGAAAAGGTATGAAACTATGGAACAAAAGTTTATCAGCATTGATCTGCGCCAGTCTTCTGGCAGCGGCCTGCTCAGGGACAGCGCTGGCAGCGACGGCGAAGGAAAAGATCACCAGCCTGAAGCTGAATGTGGAGTCTGACATTGAGGTGGGGGATGATACCGGAGATGTTACGGTCACAACAGAGGATGCCCACTATGAGGTAGCCGATGTATCGGTTGTCAATGATGACGGCGAGTGGACCAGCGGCTCCATCCCCAAGGTTGAGGTGACTCTGGAAGCGGAAGAAGGATATATCTTCAGTTCCATGTCCAAGAGCAAGGTCAGCCTGAAGGGAGCCAAGGCGACTTATGTTTCCTCCCATAGGGAGAACAGCAGCACGACCCTGGTGGTATCCATCAAGCTTGGAGAGCTGGAGAGCAAGCTGGAGATCGAAGGCGTGGAGTGGGAAGATGAGCACAGTCCGGTAGCCAGATGGGAAGAGACCGATGGCGCCAGAACCTATCAGGTTCGTCTGTACCGTGGCAGCAGCTCTGTAGGATCTGCCGTAACTACCAGCAACGAGACCTACAATTTCGCAGCCAGCATCACACGGGAAGGCGAGTATTACTTTAAGGTCCGTGCAGTCAACAGCAGCAACAAGAAAGGCGAGTGGTACGAGTCTGACTATATCTATATAGATGAAGAGGCTCTGGACAATATCAAGAATGGCCGCTACAGCAACTACGGCGGCACCAATAGCGGCAATACATCCAATACTCCCGGCGGCAGCGGTGCTGCCCAGTGGAAGCGGAATAACATCGGCTGGTGGTATGAGTATGCGGACGGCACCTATCCGACCAACGGATGGCTGCTGATCAGCAACGTATGGTACTGCTTCGATGCATCCGGCTACATGCGTACCGGCTGGATCCAGGCAGGCGACGGTCAGTACTACTACTGCGATACCAATTCCGGCGCCATGCTGACCAACACCTGGACTCCTGATAACTATTATGTGAATGCCAGCGGTGTGTGGGTTCAGGGGGCAAGACGGTAAGCCGGGAAGTGTTCTAAATGTGTATTTCGGCCCTCCAGAGCTGAGCGTTACGGTTCATGGGGCAGGGAAACTGGACGAAAGCAGACGTCAAGCTCGCTTGTAAGACTGTTTTCGTCCGGTTTTCCACATCGGGCGGACGCCCGATGCTTCTTGTCCGGCGGAGCCGGACAAGAAGATGCCCCCGTGAACAGCAGCAGCTAAGCTCTGGAGGGTTTGCTGTATGCGCAGTTCTTTCTTGACAGGCTATAGGAAATCTGATAGTATATGTGTTGTAACAGACAGAAATGACAATTGAAAAGTGCGTATATCCCTTATTCAGAGTGATGGAGATACAAAGGATCTGTGAAGTCACGGCAACCCCGTACAAGATGCCAGAGGACCATCCGGGAATCCTCCTCGTCAGCCGTTTCCGGCTGTCAGATGGGAAGGATCCTTGGAAGGATGTTTTGGAAGCTGAGTGCGGAAGGTGCCAGCCTGAGCGAGAAATCGAGCAATAAGAGGATTTGGTGTGCCAGAGATATCAAGTCCGCAGTGATGATTATTGCTACGGACTTTTCTTTGTCCTTTTCATGTATTGTATATGGCAGAGGAGCCGGGAAGATCTTTGTTGTATCAGGGCATTAGCGGGAATCATGAGCCGGATGCTTTGTGTACAGGGGAATTCCGGAACTGCCGGATCATTTCATCTAGGAGGAAATTACATATGGAGAAACGATTATTTACTTCTGAGTCTGTGACCGAGGGACATCCGGACAAGATGTGCGATGCTATCTCTGACGCGATTCTGGACGCACTGATGAAGAAGGATCCCATGAGCCGGGTAGCATGTGAGACCTGCACTACCACTGGACTGGTGATGGTTATGGGTGAGATCACCACCAGTGCTTATGTGGATATCCAGAAGATCGTCCGCTCTACCGTGCGGGAGATCGGCTATGACAATGCGGCCTACGGCTTTGACTGCAATACCTGCGGAGTGATCGTGGCGCTGGATGAGCAGTCTGCGGATATCGCCATGGGTGTGGATAAGGCCCTGGAAGCCAAGGAGAACAAGATGAGCGACAGCCAGCTGGATGCCATCGGAGCAGGGGATCAGGGAATGATGTTCGGCTTTGCCAGCAATGAGACGGAAGAATATATGCCTTATCCCATTTCCCTGGCCCATAAGCTGGTCCGTCAGCTGACAAAGGTGCGTAAGGACGGAACCCTTAAGTATCTGCGCCCCGACGGGAAGAGCCAGGTGACAGTAGAGTACGATGAGAATGGCAGGGCCAAACGTCTGGACACTGTGGTTCTCTCCACCCAGCATGACGCGGAGGTATCCCAGGAGCAGATTCATGAGGACATTAAGAAATATGTGTTTGACCCGGTACTGCCCCAGGAAATGGTAGACGGAGATACAAAATTCTATATCAATCCTACAGGACGTTTCGTCATCGGAGGCCCCCACGGAGACAGCGGACTCACCGGGCGCAAGATCATCGTGGATACCTATGGCGGCTATGCAAGACATGGCGGCGGCGCCTTCTCCGGAAAGGACTGTACCAAGGTAGACCGTTCCGCGGCCTATGCCGCGCGTTATGTGGCCAAGAATATCGTGGCTGCAGGTCTGGCTGACAAGTGTGAGATCCAGCTGTCTTACGCCATCGGAGTGGCGTATCCTACCTCTGTCATGGTGGATACCTTCGGAACCGGCAGAGTCAGCGATGACAGGATGGTGGAGATCATCCGTGAGAACTTTGACTTAAGACCTGCGGGCATTATCAAGATGCTGGATTTAAGAAGACCCATCTACAAGCAGACCGCCGCCTACGGCCATTTCGGAAGGAATGATCTGGATCTTCCCTGGGAGAAGCTGGATAAGGTGGAACTGCTGAAGAAATATTTATAAGACGGTACATAAGCAGGCAGGGGCACCGTCTCATAAGCGGTGGCCTCTTTGCCTTGGCACACAAAAACGTGTCATAGACACTGTTTTTTGCTTCAGTGCGTGTCTGGATGCCTGCATACTGCGGGAGGAAAGACCATGAAAGAAGGAAATGTGGCGAAGTCAGTGGCTCTTTACGGGATGCTGATCGCCCTTGCATTTATATTCAGTTATGTGGAGGCCATGATCCCGGTTCCGCTGCCGGTTCCCGGCATCAAACTTGGTCTGGCCAATCTGGTCAATGTGGTGGGTCTCTATACAGTAGGCATTCCGGGGACCATAGCCGTATCCCTGGTCAGGATCATTCTGGCAGGCTTTACCTTCAGCAATGTGTTCAGCATGATATACAGTCTGGCAGGTGGGGTGGTGAGTCTGGCAGTCATGATTCTGGCAAAGAAGAGCGGCTTCTTCGGGAAGATTGGTGTCAGCATCCTGGGAGGGATCTTCCATAATATCGGCCAGCTGGCTGTTGCGGCCTTTGTAACCAGCACGGCGGGAGTATTTTCCTATATGCCGGTGCTTCTTGCAGCCGGGGTGATCACCGGAGGGGTGATTGGATTTCTGGGCGGTCTGGTGGTGGAGCGGATTGGACATGTGGCCCAAAGGAGCTATACGAGATAGGCCATGGAAGCGGCCCTGCCATGGGGCGGTTGTGCGCCATGAACAGACGACAGTCCAGGGGCTGAACCGTTACCATACATTTGACCAGAATATGGAACATGACACTGGAAAGAACGTAACAGTTCAGAAGTTATCTGAAATGTTACAATGGCTTTGCATTTCTTAAAAGAAAGACGGGGGAAACCATGGTACAAAATGCGATTCGAAGATTAGTGGAATATGGAATCCGTACGGGGCTCACCGGGGAGACAGACCGGATCTATGCCACCAACCAGATTCTGGATGTGTTGAAGCTGGATGAGTATGAGGAAGCAGGGGAACCAGAAGAGAGGGCAGCCGCAGCAGGGGAGTGTGCCGGGGATCCGCAGGATCTGGAAGAGATATTAAAGGAGCTTCTGGACTATGCATGCAGCCAGGGCCTGATTGAGGACAGTATAGTCTACCGGGATCTGTTTGACACGAGACTTATGAACTGCCTGATGCCCAGGCCGTCAGAGGTGACCGGGGAGTTCTGGAGGATTTACAAGGAGCAGGGGCCACGGGCAGCTACGGATTATTTCTACAAGCTGAGTCAGGACTCTGACTATATTCGCCGCTATCGGGTGCGCCGGGATCAGAAATGGGTAACAAAGACTCCTTACGGAGATCTGGATATTACCATCAATCTCTCCAAGCCGGAAAAGGATCCCAAGGCTATTGCCGCCGCCAAGCTGGCGAAGCAGAGCGGCTACCCCAAATGTCTGCTGTGCATGGAGAATGAGGGCTATGCCGGACGGGTGAACCATCCGGCCAGGAACAGTCACCGGATCATCCGGGTTACGGTCAATGACAGCCAGTGGGGGTTCCAGTATTCTCCCTATGTATATTACAATGAGCACTGTATCGTTTTCAATGGGGTACATACTCCCATGAAGATCGAGCGGGCAGCTTTTGTGAAGCTGTTTGACTTTGTGAAACAGTTCCCCCATTATTTCCTGGGCTCCAATGCAGATCTTCCCATTGTGGGCGGCTCCATCTTGAGCCATGATCATTTCCAGGGCGGACATTATACTTTTGCCATGGCCAAAGCGTCTATAGAGCAGGGCTTTGTCATGCCTGGATTTGAGGATGTGGAGGCCGGGATTGTCTACTGGCCCATGTCCGTGCTGCGGTTAAGAGGTCAGGACAGTGAACGGCTCATCGACCTGGGGGACAAGGTGCTGAAGGCATGGCGGGGTTACACGGATGAGGCCGCCTTTGTCTACGCTGAGACCGGCGGGGAGCCTCACAATACCATTACCCCCATAGCCCGGAAGAACGGAGACATGTTTGAGCTGGATCTGGTGTTGCGGAACAATATCACCACAGAGGAATTTCCCCTGGGCGTATACCATCCTCATCAGGAGCTTCACCATATCAAGAAGGAGAACATCGGCCTGATCGAGGTTATGGGGCTTGCGGTTCTGCCGGCCAGACTGAAGGAGGAACTGGCACTTCTTGGTGAGTATATTGTGGAAGGCAAAGATATCCGCAGTCACCAGCTTATTGAGAAGCATGCGGACTGGGTGGAGGAATTCACCGGGAATTACAGCCAGATCACCAGGGAGAATGTGGACGGGATTCTGAGAGACGAGGTGGGCAAGGTCTTTGCACGGGTCCTGGAGGATGCAGGTGTCTACAAGTGCACACCCCAGGGACGGGAGGGCTTCGGACGGTTCCTGGCCAGTGTGGGTTTTAAGAGCAGAAGCTGAGAAGTGCAGCTGCTGTCTGCTGGTGCCAGAAAACAGTAATGGAGCGTAAGATCAGGGTGGTCCAGTATGGGTGCGGCAAGATGAGCCGGTAGCTGATCTCATCTTATTGACGCGCCTGCCGGATATGTAACCACAGACCAGTTCCCATACAATGAGTACCATGTGAAGCCGCTGAACTGTTACAAAAGTCTTTGATTATACCATGTAACACAAAGGGGCTGTCGGAAAATGCCTCCTGCGCACAATATATTGTGGTGATATCAAACGGATCGCCTGATATATCGTGGGCAGGGAGCTGCTTTTCCGGCAGCCCTTTGCTGCGTTGTCCGGCATATGGTTGATGGCGGTGCGGGAATGCTCCAGCTTCCGGATCTTCTCTTTTACAGAACGGGTCTGCTGGGTCAGAAGCTTCTGGAGGGAGCTGGCATCATGTTCCTCAAGGAATGTTTTTATCTGCTGCAGGTTCATAAACCTTGCTCCTGGGATGAGGTTTGAGGCTATGATACGGCAGAGCGGGCCGGAATGCCAGGGTTGTTTGACAAAATGTAGGTAAAATTACTTATTTTGTCAAAAATCATTGTGTTTTTTAACGAAAAAAGCAAAAAAGATTCGTTAAAAACGATAAAAATAGAAGCGAAAATGGGAAATAAAGTGTACGATATTGACAAAAAACAGAGAATCAATTATGATGTGTTTATCAGATAACAAGCAGAGGTTGAGGATAAATTTCCGGACAGCAGCATAAGGGAGATGGTCTGGTACGGACAGGTCCTGTAAGCAGGATTCTTTTTTATAGACCATAAGTAAACGTTTACTTATGCATATCCGGTATGTAAAAAATCGTGTTATAGTGTGTTTATATAGCGGGAAACAGGGATAAAGACCCTGCAAGGGATGTTTCAGGATTCGGATAAAGGAGAAGTATATGCCCCAGAAATATGTAACACTGAAAGAGGTAGCAAAACGGGCACATACATCAACGGCCACGGTTTCCTATGTGATCAACGGAGGAAAGGGCCGGTATGTCAGTGACGAGCTTCGCGGCAGGGTCATGGAAGCGGCCCGGGAGCTGAACTATGTGAAGAGTGCTCTTGCCAGTGGATTGAAAGGAAAGCAGAGGGGAGTCATAGCAGTGACGGTTCCCCAGTTTGACAATATCTTTTTTACACGGCTGGTTCTTGCTGTGGAGCAGGTGGCTGCCCAGCAGGGATATCTGGTAACCGTAAGCAATACCTTTGATGAGCCGGACAGGGAGAACAAGGTGATCGAGAGTCTGATCCAGCAGCGGGTGGACGGGATCATCCTGATCCCAAACGAAAAGAGCGGATGCAATTATGAGAATCTAAGGAGGCTGGGGATCCCCATGGTGATCGCGGAGCGGCCGCTGCTTGACGGGGAATACGATTATGTGCTGATGGACAACTTTGAGGCAGCATATCTGGCCACCAGCCATCTGGTGAAGCGGGGGCACAGACAGATCGCTTTTCTCACCTGGGATGCCAGGGCGGCCAGCTTAAAGGAGCGTCTGAGAGGCTATCAGGCAGCCCTTCAGGAGCAGGGGATTCCGTATAGACCGGAGATTGTCTTCCAGGAGCCTTTCACCGCAGAATCAGGCAGGAGCATGACGGAAAGACTGATACAAAGCGAAAGCTCCATTACGGCCATAGTATACGCATACCATGTCCAGGCCCAGGGCGGGCTGCCGGTGCTTCGCGGAGCAGGTTTTAAGATACCGGAAGACGTGTCCGTGGTGGTGATCGGTGATCCGGAATGGATGACTCTTTATACTCCGCCTCTGACCCATGTAACCCTTCCCTCAGACAAAGTAGGGGAGACGGCGGCCAGGATTCTGCTGGACCGCATCACCAACAGTGGAAATTATTCTTTCACGTCCAGGATCCTGCATTCCGGATCACTGATGGAGGGTAATTCGGTAAAAGATTTAAACAATTCATTAAAAGAGGAGGATAAAGGCGTGAAGAAAGTTTCGGTAGGAGTGGTGGGAAGCGGCTTTGCCGCGGCTATTCATGGGGACGCTTACCAGAAGGTATATGGTCTGGAGGTTAAGCTGGCAGCGGTGGCCTCTGTGGAGGATACGGTGGAGGCCTTTGCAAAGAGATATGGTATTCCTAAGATCTATAGGGAGTACGAGGAGCTTTTGAAGGATCCGGAGATCGACGTGGTAGATATCATCACACCGCCGTATCTTCATGCATCCATGATCTGTCAGGCCCTGGAGGCCGGAAAGCATGTGATTTGTGAGAAGCCCCTGACCGGATATTTCGGAAAACCAGGGCAGGAGGAGAACCAGGTGGGGAACACCAGCAGGCGGGAAATGTATGAGGAGGTCGTCCGCCAGATGGACCAGCTGCGGGCGGTGGTGGAAAGGAGCCCAAAGCTTTTTATGTACGCGGAGAATTTCGTGTATGCTCCTTCTGTCCAGAAGACCCTGGAGTTTTTAAAGGCAAAGAAAAGTAAGATATTATATATGAAGGGTGAGGAAAGCCACAGCGGTTCCCATGCCCGCCATGCAGCTTACTGGAAATACAATGGAGGCGGCTCCCTGATCCGCCAGGGCTGTCATCCCTTAAGCGCTATCCTCTACCTGAAATACCAGGAGGCAGCGATTCGTGGGGAGGAGATCTCCTTAAAAAGTGTGACCGGAGATATGGGTGTGGTTCAGAGCTGCCTTTCTGACCCGGAGAAAAAATATATCCTTTCCAGGCCTGTGGATGTGGAGGATCAGGCCAATGTGGTACTTACCTTCAGTGACGGCACCAAGGCAAATATCGTAGCCGGGGATATGGTTCTTGGCGGAGTGCGGAACCTGGTGGAGGTATTTACCAATGAAGGTACGTATCAGACCAATATCGCGCCCAACAATCAGATGCCCGTGTACCACGTAGATGAGGAACATCTGGAGGATGTATATATCACGGAGAAGGTGGAGAACAAATGTGGCTGGCAGAATCCGTTTATCGACGAGGAGGCAGCCAGAGGCTATGTGGGAGAACTCCAGGACTTTATGGAATGTGTGGCTACGGGCCGCAGGCCCCAGTCGGATTTTAAACTGGCCTATGATTCGATCCGGGCCATCTATGGCGCTTACTGGTCAGACGGAGAGGGAGTCCGGGTGGAGCTGTAATAGGCTGCTATGGCATCATCCGGCTTCTGGCAAGACTGCCTCTGGGAATGACTCCAGACCGGTTGGGCAGGCAGAAGCTGCTTATCCTGGAAGGCTTTGCGGCAGCGGCCCTGGGATACGGTATGTCTGGGGCCACCGGAGTCCTGACGGAATTGAAAGCAGCGATTCCCGAGCTATTTGGAGTTGCTATGTGTTTTTTGAAAGGTCCCTGGGGATCTGAAAAGACAAACATAAGGAGGTTTACATATATGGCGGCTCATGAAAAATTTAAATTCAATACCCTGGATGAGGTGCGGGAAAAGCTTAAGAGCCTGCAGGCACCCATGGAGCTGCAGGAGGACTTGTCTCCTCTCAGGAAAGAGGTAAAGGTTGGAAACAGGAAAACGCCCAATGCCTTTGCCGTGCTTCCCATGGAGGGCTGCGATTCGGAAAAGGACGGTTCCCCAGGTGACCTGGTGAAGCGCCGTTATCTGCGGCTTGCTATATTTATCCCCAGGTCACCCGTCCCTTTGACATTTCCAGTATGGGGATCCCGACTCCTGACGAGCATCCTTTGGAAAGCATGGTCCGTCTCTTTGACTTTACCCGGCAGATTCAGGAGACAGCAGGCGATATTCCCGTGGTGGGAAATGGCTATAGCTGGCTGAGGCAGTTTCTTCCCTATGCGGGGGCGGCCAACCTGGCGGCAAAGTGGCGCAGCTTTGTAGGGCTGGGACGCTCCAGCTTCGCCTATCCGGATGCGCCTTATGATATTTTGTCCCGGGGAGCCATGGATCCGGCAAAATGCTGTGTAGCCTGTTCTAAATGTACTCAGATCATGCGTGATCATGGACGTACAGGCTGTGTGATCCGGGACAGCGAAATCTACGCGCCCCTATATAAGGAAGCCAGAGAGGATGCAAGCCGGAGAGAGCACAGTTTTCAGTAGAATTTTCTGTCATTAAATAGCAGGGTGATGCAGCAGGAGCAGGGAGAGTGGGTCTGGAAGAGAAGGCCGGAAAGGGATAACATGAAAAAGACAGCAATTGTTACAGGCGGCAGCCGGGGGATCGGCTTTGCCATCGCCAGACAGCTGGGGCTGGATGGCTATCAGATCGTGATTCTGGCAACCACTCCTTTTGAGAAAAATCAGGATAATCTGATGCTTCTGGAAGAGGACGGAACCCCTTATCACTATGTGCAGGGAAATATCGGAGAGCAAGAGGACCGGCTGAGGCTCGTCCGGGAGGCGGTGGAAGCCTTTGGGGGGATCCATGTGCTGGTGAATAACGCGGGAGTGGCTCCAAAGGTTCGTACGGATCTTCTGGAAATGACGGAGGAGAGCTTTGACCGGGTTCTTTCCATCAATACAAAAGGGAATATGTTCCTGACCCAGGCCGTGGCAAAGCAGATGCTTACCCAGCCGGTGGAAGGGAAAAAGTGGGGAACCTTTCCCATTGCCAGATGGGGGACACCCCAGGACGTAGCGGATGCGGTCAGTGTCTTGTGCGGCGACCGCTTCCTTTATACTACAGGAAATTATATTGATGTGGACGGAGGCTTCCATATCCCCCGCTTGTAAGGGGGCTGCAGTGTCGTCTGGTTTTCGCGCCCCGTGACTGCATGGGGCGCATCTTTTTGTCTGGTTTTCCCCGCCTTGTGAGCTGTGACAAATCTTCTGCGGCTGAGACTTTTCATCTATTCCTTTTTATGTTATGATAGACAAGCATGTATTTTGAAGCCAGGTGGGTACCGGTGGCTGGCCGGAAACTAATATAATATTTGATTGACCAATCCGGGAAAGGAAACGGTATGGATAAGAATGGCAGGAAAGGATTCAGGAGGATGAAGGGCAGGAGGATATTAGCTTTTGTAATGTCGGTCCTGGCAGTGGTGATGCTGACAGGCGGCTGCATGCCAGAGAAGAAGGAGCTGAAAAAGTATGATGTGCAGTATCTGGAGTATTTTGATACCCTGACCAATATTACGATCTATGCGGAATCCCAGGAGGATTTTGCTCGGTATTCAGGGATGGTGAAAGCGAGTCTGGAGCGTTATCACAGACTATTTGACATTTACAATAATTATGAGGGACTTGGCAATATCAAGACCATCAATGATTATGCGGGGGTGGAGCCGGTTCTGGTGGAACCGGAGGTCATAGAGCTCCTGCAGCGTTCGGTGGAGATGTATGAGCAGACAGAGGGCATGGTCAATGTGGCTATGGGCAGTGTTCTCTCCATCTGGCATGAATACCGGGAGAGCGGGATCGCCAATCCGGAGCAGGCGCGGCTTCCCGATGAGACAGAGCTGGTGCTGGCGGCAGGACATGTGGATATTCACCGGATGATTCTGGATCCGGTGAGGAAGACGGTCTATCTGGAGGATCCCAAGATGAGCCTGGATGTAGGGGCAGTAGCCAAGGGATTCACCGCCCAGAAGCTTTGCGATGAGCTGAGAACAGCCGGAGTGACATCGGCTCTGGTCAGCATCGGGGGGAATGTCCAGGCCATAGGCGTCCGGGGAGATGGGGCGCCCTGGCGTGTAGGCATCCAGAATCCGGATCTGACCAGCAGCCAGGGCTATCTCTATGCCATGAATCTCCAGGATGTGGCTCTGGTGACCAGCGGAGACTACCAGCGGTATTATATGGTGGATGGAGAACGGTATCATCACATCATCCGGCCAGATACCTGGATGCCCTGGAGGGAATATGTGTCCGTAACGATTTTGTGCAGGGACGGGATGCAGGCGGATGCCTTGTCAACGGCTGTGTTCAATATGGAGTTTGAAGAGGGGCTGGCCCTGGTGGAATCCCTGGAGGATACAGAGGCCTTGTGGATATTCCCGGACGGGGAGGAGCGGTTCAGCCCTGGATTTAAACAGTATATGTAACAGTTCAGACAGGTCTGCGCCCCCGCTGCGCTGATTGTGCGGAAATGTAGCGGCCGTATGCCGTAACAATTCAGAGGGTGTCTGGACTGTTACCAGTATATAGAATCATGAGGCAGCCTGCCGGATTTTGAATAAACAGAAAGAGGAGACAATCAGATATGCAGCAGAAGAAGAATTCCCCCCGCAGCAGCGCCCTGCTTGTGCTGACGGCATTCATCTGGGGGGTGGCCTTTGTGGCCCAGAGTGAGGGAATGAATTATGTAGGAGGTTTTACCTTCATCGGTGTACGGTATCTGCTGGGCGGACTGACCCTGGTTCCAGTGCTTTTTCTTATGAAGGGGAAGGATCCGGAACACACTGGCCCGGACGAGAGCAGGGGGCGGTCCGGGAGCTTGTCCCGGCGGACACGGACCGGCATTCTGGGTGGTGTCTGCTGTGGCCTGTGTCTGGTGACAGCCAGCTCTCTGCAGCAGTTTGGCATTGCAGAAACCACTGTGGGCAAGGCGGGATTCATCACGGCCCTGTATATTGTCCTGGTTCCCCTGTTCGGGATATTTCTTCACCGGCGGGTGGGATTTCATATCTGGGCCAGCGTGGGACTGGCAGTAGTGGGGATGTACCTGTTGTGCATTACAGAGGGATTTTCGGTGGGGAGAGGAGATTTTCTGGTGTTTCTCTGCGCCATCGGGTTTACCTTCCACATTATGGTGATCGATTATTTCTCTCCCAGGGCAGACGGGGTGCTGATCTCCTGCGTGCAGTTCTTTACCGCGGGGGTGGTGGGCAGTATCCTGATGTTTCTTCTGGAGAAACCGTCCCTGGATGGAATACTGGCTGCGTGGCTGCCCATCGGGTATGCAGGAGTCATGTCCAGCGGCGTGGCCTATACCCTGCAGGTTATTGCCCAGAAGAATCTGGATCCTGCCATTGCATGTCTGATCATGAGTCTGGAGTCGGTGTTCTCCCTGCTGGCAGGCTGGATCCTCCTGGGCCAGATCCTTTCCCTGCGGGAAATGCTGGGCTGTGGGCTGGTGTTCGTGGCCATTGTGCTGGCACAACTGCCAGAGAAGCAGGGATGATTTTTGCCAGATTATACAAAACGTATCGCCTGGAACTGTCTTTTCATAGCATATAATTAAGAACTATGCTGTGAAGGGGCAGTTTTTTTGATGACGATCAGTCTCTGTATGATTGTACGAAATGAGGAGAAAGTGCTGGGGCGCTGTCTGGAGTGCGGAAAAGTATTTGCCGACGAAATCATCGTGGTGGATACCGGATCCCAGGACCGTACCCGGGAAATCGCAGAGGAATATGGTGCCAAAGTGTATGGGTTTTCGTGGCAGGATGATTTTGCGGCAGCCAGAAATGCAGCTTTTGACAAAGCTTCCATGGACTATTGTATGTGGCTGGATGCAGATGATGTGGTGACGGAGGAGAATCAGAAAAGGCTGGTAGAGCTAAAGGAGACACTGGACAAAAACACGGATATGGTTATGATGCGGTATGTGACCGCGGAGGATGAAGACGGGAATCCTCTGTTCTCCTATTACCGGGAGCGTCTGGTGAAAAACGGAAAGGGGTTTCGGTGGGAGGGCCGGGTCCATGAGGTTATCACACCTTCCGGAAATGTGGCATACTCGGATATCGAGATCAACCACCGGAAACAGGGCCCTGGGGACGGGGACCGTAATCTGAGGATCTACGAAAGGATGATCCAGGAGGGGGAGGAGCTGACGGGAAGAAGCCTCTTCTACTATGGGCGGGAGCTGATGGCTCACAAGCGGTATGAGGAAGCGCGGGCAGTTATGGAAGCATTTCTGGATGGAGCAGGATGGGTGGAGAATCAGATCGAAGCCTGCCTGAATCTGGCGGAATGCCAGGGTGCCCTGGGGCATCTTAAGGAGGCGGCCCAGGCGCTGCTGAGAAGCTTTCTCTATGACCTGCCCAGAGGCGAGGCCTGCTTTGGGTTGGGCCGGTATTTTCAGGAGCTGGGCCAGTGGGCCATGGCAGTCTACTGGTATAAAGAAGCTTTGGCCAGCAGGCCGGAAGCGGAGCATGGCGGCTTCATTCGCTGGGATTACTATGGGTATCTGCCAGAGGTGAATCTCTGCTTGTGCTATGACCGGATGGGGGAACGGGACAAAGCATACGAATACCACAAAAAAGCAAAAGCCTGGAGACCGGATTCCCAGGAGGTGCAGTGGAACGAAACGTATTTTCGCGGACTGGGGTATCAGGAGCCAGGGTGATGGTGATCCGGGAAGCAGCAGTGTAAGGGGGAATTGATCAAAGTTATCTGAAGGGTTGATTTCTGGGACGAACCAAACGGAAAATAGGACATATACTGATATTAGGCCAGGAAAGAAGGGGATGAGGGAAACGGAAGGATCCGCTGCCGGAAAGGAATTTTATGCTACGATTTATGGGGCGCATAAAACCCGTCAGATTCAGGATGCCTGCGGCAGGACTTACCCGGACAATTGGCCAGATGACAAAGTATATCAATAGGGAGTGATTATATGTATTGGAATTCCGTAGATTCTTGCTGTGAGAATGGCCAGAATAACCGGGCGGGAGGCTGCGGCTGCCGGCCAGGCTGTCCGTGCCCGCCAAACCAGAACTGTTGTCGCGGCCCCCAGGGGCCGGCGGGCCCTCCAGGCCCTCCAGGTCCTCAGGGCGTACCGGGGCCTATGGGGCCGGGACTTAATGAAGTGGCGGCGTTTGATCCGGGGCGGACGTATTATGAGGGGGATCTGGTGTATTACAACGGTTTTGTCTACCGGGTGAACCGGAACTATCCTATGGGTTTGCCGGGGACTTCTCCTGACTTTGACCTGATAACCGTAGCTGGTCCCACGGGAGCCACGGGCCCTGCAGGCCCCCAGGGTCCTCAGGGTGCCCAGGGTCCCCAGGGTGTGCCGGGAGCAGTAGGTCCCCAGGGTCCCCAGGGTGTTCAGGGGCCGGTAGGTCCTATGGGAGCAACGGGAGCAGCCGGTGCGGCGGGAGCGACCGGGGTCACGGGTCCCACCGGAGCCACTGGCCTCATGGGTCCGGCAGGAGCCACCGGAGCAACAGGGGCTCCAGGAACGCCTGGAGCTACCGGCCCAACGGGGACAACAGGTCCTATAGGGCCCACAGGACCCATGGGAGCCACTGGTCCTGCAGGAGCCAACGGAATGAACGGAGTTACCGGAGCCACCGGTCCTATGGGTCCGGCAGGCGCACCAGGAGTCACCGGCCCAACCGGGGCTACAGGTCCTGCTGGTGCTAATGGAGCCCCGGGAGCTCCCGGAGTTACGGGTGCTACCGGAGCGACCGGGCCTGCAGGAGCTACTGGAGCCACTGGTCCTGCAGGAGCCCCCGGAGCAACTGGCCCTACGGGAGCCACTGGTCCTCAGGGTCTCCAGGGCGTTCAGGGCCCAATGGGTGCGGCAGGAGCAGCCGGAGCGCCTGGAGAGAGAGGGGCCACCGGCCCGACCGGAGCAACCGGTCCTGCGGGAGAGGCAGGAGCAGCCGGTCCCACTGGAGCTACCGGAGCCACTGGAGCCACGGGTTCCACCGGGGCCACCGGTCCGGCAGGAGCTGATGGAGAGGACGGAGCCATGGGTCCCACCGGAGCAGCCGGTCCCACTGGAGCTACCGGCCCAACAGGAGCTACCGGAGCCGCAGGAGCCACCGGTCCCCAGGGCCCCCAGGGTGTTCAGGGTTCGGCGGGAGCCGCGGGAGCCACGGGTCCGACTGGAGCCACCGGCCCAGCGGGAGCGGCAGGAGTGACTGGCCCGACCGGAGCTACCGGTCCGGAAGGAGCGGCAGGAGCTGCTGGCCCGACTGGAGCTACCGGTCCGGCAGGAGCTACCGGCCCAACTGGAGCTACTGGCTCAGCGGGGGCAGCAGGAGTCACTGGTCCGACCGGAGCCACTGGTCCAGCAGGAGTGGCAGGAGCCACCGGCCCGACTGGAGCTACTGGGGCTACCGGAGCAGCGGGAGCAGCAGGAGCGACTGGCCCAACCGGAGCTACCGGCCCAACTGGAGCGGCAGGAGTCGCTGGCGCAACTGGAGCCACCGGTCCGGAAGGAGCAGCGGGGGCGACTGGCCCGACTGGAGCGACTGGTCCGGCAGGAGTAGCAGGCCCGACTGGAGCCACTGGGGCTACCGGAGTAGCAGGAGCGACCGGCGCAACTGGAGCTACCGGCCCAACTGGAGCGACCGGTCCGACTGGAGCCACTGGTCCGGCAGGTGTTGCGGGAGCAGCAGGAGCCACTGGGGCTACCGGAGCAGTGGGAGCGGCAGGAGCCACTGGGGCTACCGGAGCAGCAGGAGCGGCAGGAGCCACTGGAGCTACCGGAGCAACCGGGGCCACTGGAGCCACTGGTCCTGCCAACGGCCTGAATGCCTATGCAGGGTTGTACAGTACGGTACCACAGACCCTGAATCTGACACTGGGAGGGACAACGCAGATTCCTCTTGCCACTGCCGGACCCGTAAAAAATGCAACCTATGTACCGGCCAACAGCATCGCGGTTGCAAATGCCGGAACTTATGAAATCAACTATTTTACGACCCTGACAGCGGCAGTGGCAACAACCATCACGTTTTCTGTGAGAGTCAACGGAGCCAATGTTCCCAGTGCAACGATTTCCAGGGTACTGTCAGTAGGCACCAGTTCCCTGTTCAATGGAAGCACCATTGTAACATTGAATGCAGGAAGTGCCGTTGATCTGGCACTTTCCGCACTTCTGGCAGTGGGGGTAACTCTTGGCAGCGGAGTGAATGCTACACTTACGGTAAAACAGCTGGATTGACAAAATACGGAACAGGGCGCACAATTGTGCGCCCTGTTTTTCCTGATGCGCCCATTATAGGCGCAATCTAATTGGTGTAAGTCTGTAATACGCTGCAGTACTGGTACAGCGTTGCACTAGAGCGTGTTTGAAAATTGCTGGATATTCGTCAATATGCCGAAAGCAGGTAAAA